>DASXRM010000088.1:0-6887 GCA_036506575.1 Gemmatimonadales bacterium
GCCTGCTGCTCGCCATCGGGCCCGCCATCCGCTATACCAGCTCGGAGTTCGCCGTCACCGATAAACGGGTGCTCGCCAAACATGGCTTCATCGAACGGGAATCGATCGAAACCCTGCTCACCAAGGTCGAGGCGATCGGCGTGGACCAAGGCATCATGGGCCGGCTCCTTGGCTACGGATCGATCACGATCACCGGCACCGGCGGCACCGAGGAATCATTTCCCAAGATCTCCAGACCACTCGAGTTCCGCCGGCAGATTCAGAGCCAGGTCGTCGCACTCGAGGAACGACGCGGCCCTCAGTCGGCCGCATCGCTCGGCGCCGAGTCGGACGGACCCCGAGTGGAACGGGAATGTCCCTATTGCGCCGAGCGGATCCTCGCGCGCGCCCGGGTATGCAAGCACTGCGGGCGGGATGTGGTGCCGGCCGCCGAGTGACCGGGGATCACCTGGCCGGCTCGATCCTGGGCCAGGCGTTGGGCGACGCACTCGGGTTTGTGGTCGAGGCAGAGCCACCGGAGGTCGCCGGCGGCTACGTTGACGAGTGGCTTCGCGCCGGTCGCGCCGCAGAGCGGAGTAACCCGCGGTTTCCCTTCGGACAATACAGCGACGACACTCAGCTCGCCCGGGAGCTCCTGCTGAGCTTTCGCGAGCGGCGGGGATGGAACCCTTCCGCCTTTGCCGAGCGGCTGGCCCAGCTCTTTGGCGCCCGTCGTGATGTTGGGGCAGGGCGGGGGACCCGGTCCGCAGCCCTTCGTCTGCTCACAGGAGTGCCCTGGTTCGAGTCGGGCACGCCGGCACCCTATGCTGGGAACGGGAGCGCCATGCGGGCCGCCCCGCTGGGTCTCTTGCTCGCCGATCGCGCCGAAATCTGCCGGGCCGCTCAGGAGCAGAGTCGCATAACCCACCTCGACCCTCGTTGTGCCGCTGGCGCGGTGGCTGTTGCGTGCGCGGTCGCTCTAGCTGCGAGACCCGGGCCGGTCCGGACTAACCAGTTCCTCGACGAGATCGCCGGGTGCGCCGCGGCGGATGACGGCTCGGTTGCCCAAGCAATAACAGGATTAGCCGGCTGGGTCTCAATGGATCCGGTCGCAGCCGGTCGACACGTGCATGAGAGCGGCCTCGATCCGGAGCATCCTCGCTGGCAGGGGATCTCCGCCTTCGTGACCCCGAGCGTGCTCTGGAGTCTTTACGCCTTTCTCCGCTCGCCGGACGACTATTGGGAAACGATCTGCACCGCGATCGGTGTCGGTGGCGATACCGACACGATGGCGGCGATCGCCGGCGCGATCAGCGGCGCGCGGCTCGGTGTGGCAGCGCTACCTCAGGAATTGCTGTCCCATCTCACTGACCAGGGGGACTGGGGCGCCGAAGAGCTTGCCGAGCTGGCGCATTCGTGCACAGCAATTGCGGGAAGAGACTAAAACGTCGTTCAGCTTTATCCCTCCCGAGCAGAGTAAGAGACCGGTGGAACTTCGGCCGCCGCAACCCACCGCTTTGGGCAAGCCGCAGCTCTCCCGATTGACCAACGGGGGTGGGCGGAGCAGACGACACGGGTATGGGTTCGGAGGCAGGCTCCCAGGGGAAGGGTGGAGTGGTTGTCGCGGAGCCTGCCGGAGAGCCCATGCCCGTGGCGGCTGCGCGGGGAAGGGTTGGCTCAGCCCCCACCCATCGCTCTGGGCGAGCCGTCATCCTTTTCGGATGCTGCAGTGCGCTGCGTCGGTGAAGATCCCGCACAGAGGCGGGCGCGCACTGACGCGTCCTCCAGGGTGACGCTCGCCCGCCGCTCCCCACCAGTGACTTGAGATGACGGCTGTGCAGTTAGCCAACTTGGCCAATAGCCAATAGCCAATAGCTTCTATTATTGTTGCCAAGCTATCACATGCTACCACCCTCGAGGCCCCCATGCCGCACGGCAAGATCTATCCGGACGTAACCGAAACCGTCGGGAACACTCCGCTCATCCGGTTGAATCGCATTGCGGCCGGCCTCCCGGGCATCATCGCGGTCAAACACGAAGGCTACAATCCGTTCGACTCGGTGAAGGATCGGATCGGCGCGGCGATGATCAACGACGCGGTGGAGAAGGGCCGGCTCCGGCCCGGGATGCTCATCGTGGAACCCACCAGCGGCAACACCGGGATCGGCCTGGCCTACGTGGCCGCTGCACGTGGCTATCGGTGCATCTTCACCATGCCCGATACCATGACCATCGAGCGACGGAATCTGCTCCGCGCCCTCGGCGCAAAGGTCGTCCTCACCGAGGGGGCCAAGGGGATGAAGGGCGCGATGGCCCGCGCGGAGGAGATTCTGAGCCGACTGGGAGATCGGGCCTGGATGCCCCGCCAATTCGACAACCCCGCCAATCCCGCCATTCATTATCGCACGACCGGTCCCGAGATCTGGGCGGATACTGGAGGCGCAGTGGACATCTTCGTCTCGGGCGTCGGTACCGGAGGAACCATCACCGGTGCGGGCCGTTACCTGCGGGAGCGGAAACCGGGGATTCGGATCGTCGCGGTAGAGCCCGCCGAGAGCGCGGTGCTCTCCGGAGGCCAGCCTTCGCCGCACCGGCAGCAAGGCATCGGCGCTGGTTTCATCCCCAGCATTCTCGATACCAAGATTTATGACGAGGTCGTCCGGGTGAGTAATGATGATGCTATCGCAACCACGCGGCGGCTCGCCCGAGAGGAAGCCATTTTTGCCGGGATCTCGAGCGGCTCCATTACCTGGGCTGCCTTGCAGGTGGCGAGCCGGCGGGAAAATGCCGGCAAGTTGATCGTGTCGGTCATCTGCGACTTCGGCGAGCGCTACCTCTCAAACCCAGTATATACCGAGCTCCCCGACCCCGACATTTCCGATGTCGAGGAAGCGCTCGCAGCCCCGGCAGCGATCGCCTAGCAACGCGTTCACCACCCTCTTTCAATCCTCCACGCACGAGGCGCGAGCACCCGTGACCACCCCTGCGCGTTCCCTGAACGGCGGCATGACCGCGGTAGAGCGGATCGATAGCATCTTCGGCAGCGACATCTTCTCCCGCAGCATGATGCGGCAGCGGCTCCCCAAGGAAGTGTATCGCAGCCTGCTTCGCACCATCGACCGGGGAGAGCCGCTCGATCCCGCTGTGGCCGATGTGGTAGCCGCGTCCATGAAGGACTGGGCGATCGAGAACGGAGCCACCCACTATACCCACTGGTTCCAGCCGCTTACCGGTCTCACGGCCGAGAAGCACGACTCGCTTGCGGCCCCGGATGGAGCCGGAGGGGTCGTCTTCAACTTCTCTGGATCCGAGCTGGTGCAGGGCGAGCCGGACGCCTCGAGCTTCCCCTCTGGTGGGCTCCGGGCGACTTTCGAGGCGCGCGGCTATACCGCCTGGGACGCCACCAGTCCGGCCTTCCTCATGCGGGGTGACAACAACGTCACGCTCTGCATTCCCACCGCCTTCGTCTCCTGGACCGGCGAGGCGCTGGACACCAAGATCCCGCTGTTGCGCTCGGTCGAAGCGCTCTCGAGGCAGGCGCTTCGGATCCTCAAGATCTTCGGTACCGACCAGGGTGTCTCCCGCATCGTCACTACCGTGGGACCGGAGCAGGAGTACTTCCTGGTCGACCGCGAGCTCTTCTACCGCCGTCCCGATCTGCTCACCTGCGAGCGTACCCTGTTCGGCGCCAAGCCGCCCAAGGGTCAGCAACTCGAGGATCACTACTTCGGTACGATCCCACCTCGGGTGCTCGCGTTCATGGCCGAGGCCGAGCGGGAACTGTACCGGCTGGGCGTTCCGGTGAAAACGCGGCACAACGAAGTGGCCCCCGGCCAGTACGAGATCGCGCCGCTGTTCGAGGCCAGCCACATCGCGAGCGATCACCAGATGCTGCTGATGGAGACCCTCAAGCGGGTGGCTCCTCGTTACGGGCTGCAGGCTCTGCTCCACGAGAAGCCGTTCGCGGGGGTGAACGGGTCGGGCAAGCACAACAACTGGTCGATGTCTACGGACACCGGTGTCAATCTGCTCGATCCCCAGGACGAGACCCACACCAACATGCAGTTCCTGGTGTTCCTCTGCGCGACCATCCGCGCGGTGGACCTGCACGCGGACCTGCTGCGTGCCTCGATAGCATCCGCGGCCAACGATCACCGGCTCGGCGCCAACGAGGCCCCACCGGCCATCATCTCGATTTTCCTGGGTAAGATGCTGTTGGACATCCTGGAGCAGATCGAGGCCGGCCTGCCCAAGCGTACCATCAAAGGTGGGGTGCTCGACCTCGGTGCCAAGACGCTGCCGATGCTTCCCCGTCACTCGGGAGACCGCAACCGCACCTCTCCCTTTGCCTTCACCGGGAACAAGTTCGAGTTTCGGGCGGTAGGGTCCAGCGCGAGCATCGCCTGGCCGAACACGGTGCTGAACACCATCGTGGCCGAGTCCCTGGACCACATAGCGGGAGAGCTCGAGAGCGCGATCGGTGCCAAGCCGACTCCCGCCAAGCTGCAGTCGGCGGTCGTGGAAGTGCTGAAGCGGCTGATCCACGCGCACAAGCGGGTGATCTTCGATGGGGACAACTACTCCGAGAAGTGGCACGCGGAGGCCGAGCGGCGGGGACTGCCCAATCTTAAGGATTCGGTGGAGGCCTTCGCGGTCCTGCGCGACAAGAAGAATGCCGAGCTGTTCCGCAAGTACGGTGTATTGAGTCAGGCGGAACTCGATTCCCGCACCCACATCGCCATCGAGAAGTACATCAAGCAGCTCGGCATCGAGGCCGAGACCATGGTGTCGATGGCCCGGAGTCAGATTCTGCCGGCGGCGTTGCAACATCAGCAACGGCTGGCGAGCACGGTGGCAGCGACCAAGGCGGCCGGGGTCGAATGCGCCGACACCACGGCGGCTTTGAGGAGCTTCGTCGACCTGGTTACCAAGCTTCGGACGACGACCAGCGCGGTAGAGCAGGCCGGGGCGCACCAGGACGGCAACCCGATGCGCCACGCGACTCAAATAAGCCGGGAGCTCAAGCCGGCCATGGCCGAACTGCGTGGTGTCGTGGACACGCTGGAGACTCTGGTGGCCGCGGGTCTCTGGCCGCTGCCGACGTATAGGGATTTGTTGTTTTTGAAGTGAGTCACGAGTCGTGAGTCAAGAGTCACGGTCACAGGCGAGGCGTCACTCCTGAGCCAAACTTTCGACTCGCGACTCGCGACTCACGACTCGCGACTTACTACAACGGCCAGCCCGTCGCTCTGCGCTTAGTAAGGAGAAATAATTCGGAGGGGAGTGTCGCGGCGGTCAGGGTTCCGGCCATGGCTTGAAAGGCTTCGCACTCTGCGGCGGAGGCATCCGGGTCGAAGCACACCGCGAGCGCTTCTACTAAGGGGGGGCGGTCGGGCCGGTGGAGGGCGTCCAGCCACGGGTGACATTGAGTGACCTGCCTGCAGGTCAACCGCACCCTCACCGCGCCATCCAACCAGCAAGGGCCCTCGGCCAGGCCGGCGAGGAGTGGCTGGGTCAGGAGGAGGCTTTCTCCGGCCGGAGTGACCGCCCCGAACCGCAATTTGCCTCGCTCATTCCGACGGTGCAGCACAACTCCCCAGCCATAGGCCGGCCGTTGCTGCCGGTACCATTCGAGCACTCTGACCAGCTGCTCGCGTAATGCATCGACTACAAGGGGAGATGGCATGGTTCCGACCAGCGGAAAGGGTTCCCGCATCGGCCCAAAGGCCACGCGGCCGGGCTGGGACTTATGCAGAATGTGGGCCAAGCGCACCGCAGGAGTCCCCTGGCGCCCGCTGAGGCCCGCGACCACATTGCGCGCTTCACCCACGGCCAGGGATCGCTCTCCCGAGCCCCACCTTCTCTCAGCTTCTACCCCTGCCAGGACACCCCGGAGTGAGGGTCCGGATCCTGGTGGCGGGGTCGAAGGGAGCCGGCTGACAAGGATGCTATGAGCACGATCTCCCCGCCTGCCCCCTCCGCGGCTCCGCATGTCGAGCTGCCGCGCGCGCTCACCCTGCGCGACCTGGTGCTGTTCAACATCGTAGCCGTGCTGAGCCTTCGCTGGATCGCCACGGCCGGCGCCGCCGGACCCGAGTCCCTGACACTATGGGTGTTGGCAGGCCTCTTCTTCTTTGTGCCCCAAGGACTGGCGGTGAGCGATCTATCGGCCCGCTATCCGAACGAGGGAGGGATCTACTTCTGGACCAAGCGGGCATTCGGCGAAGGACATGGGTTCCTGTGTGGGTGGTGCTACTGGGTGAACAACGTACTCTATTACCCCAACCTCCTCATCTCGACTGCCGTCATTGGCACCTATGTGATAGGTAGAGGAGAGACCGGGTTGACCGATGATTGGGTCTACATTCTGGTGGCAACACTCAGCGCACTATGGCTCGCGGTGCTGGTGAATATCATAGGACTCAAGACCGGGAAGTGGCTGCAAAATCTCGGAGCGATCAGCACCTACATTCCGGGCGCGGTGCTCATCGGGTTCGGAGTTCATGCGGCGCTTACCCGGCCGCCGGCCACCCCGCTGACGCTCCATACCATCACTCCCAATTTCGGGGCACTCTCGGAACTCAACCTCTGGGCTTCGATCGCCTTTGCCTTTGCCGGACTCGAGCTCTGCGCCGTGATGGGCGACGAGGTCAAAAACGCGCGCCGAACGCTGCCCCGCTCGATCTACATCTCGGCGCCCCTGATCGCCTTTCTGTACATCGCCGGAACGGCATCGTTGCTGTGGCTGGTGCCCACCAGGCAGGTTCACATCGTTTCGGGGTTCCTCCAAGCCTTGAGCGCCGGGGCCCGCGACTTCGGTAGCGGTCTTGGTTGGGTGGCCCCCGCTGCGGCCGCGCTCTTTGTGATTGGAAATATTGGCGGCATCGGAGCCTGGCTCAGCGGTCCCG
>DASXRM010000089.1:0-11474 GCA_036506575.1 Gemmatimonadales bacterium
GCCAGAGGGCGAGAACAGCCCAGCCGGCCTCTCCCGAGGTCCGGCTGGGGCACAGTACCGACCGGGAGCGTTCTCGCGGTGGTCGCTACCGCGGCAGGATCTCCGCTGCAGGAATCGGGAGGGTGCTGAAGATCACGTCCGGAGGTGGGCCCGGGCGATCGAACGCCACGAGGTCGGCCGTCCGACTGTACCGCCGGAAGTCGATCCAGCTATGTCCTCCTTCGTAGAGCAGGGAGTACCGCTTGTTGTAGAGCAACTCAGTGAGCAGCGAGGGCTGATCGACGGGACCCGCGTAGGGCGGGAGTCCGCCCGAAGTAGTCCGGACTAAGTCGATGTCCGGCACCGCTGCAGCCGGGTTGTTCAGCCCAATGTTCGCCTCCGCCCGGAGCAGGACCAGCTCCTCGTTCTTGATGAGCGGAATCGGCGAGCTGGGACTCGGATACCTTACCCATCCCAGGTCCGAGGTGAGCGCCTGAGGTGCACCGGCGGAGCGCGCCGTCCGTTGGACCAACTTGGTTAGGAAGCGCAGATCCAGCGAGCCGTCCAGCTGCAGCTGCGCCTGAGTCTCCAACGAGGGGTGCCCAAAATTCTCGCTGGTTAGAGGATCAACCGCCAGCGGGTTGGGAGTATCACCCGCCCCCGGGCTATAGTCCATATAGACCCCGAGGTCGAGTGGCGCAGCAGGATCGAGGAACGACTCACCCAGGAAGCCGAGCGCCCCCGCGAAATCACCCCGGTACACCGCGACCCGAGCCCGCAGCGCGCGGTTGAACCGCGCGAAGCCTTCCGGAGTATTGAATCCGGTTAAGCCCACTGGGAGCGAGAAGGGAAACGCGCTGCCACCGGCCTGCAACTCCGAGAGTCCCGTGTCGAGAAGACTGATGACGTGGGCCCAGGCATCGGCGCTACTCCGCAGGGGGGCCGGCGGGGCTGTGACGTCGGTCCCGACGTCGATCGGGATCGAGTCCTGGGTGTGCCCGTCCAGGATGATGATAAAGTTGTAGGCCTGGAACGTGTGGGCGAAGCCCCGCACGGCGTTCTGCTCCGCCTCGCTGAGCTGGCTGGCGGTGCCGATTGCGGCCAGGAGGTCGTTGGCGCTCCGGATGGCGGCGTACTCCTCCTGCCAGTGGTTTCCGCCGAAGGCCCGACTCCCGGGGTCGAGCGGGCCCTGCATCAGCTCCTGAGTGAACCGCGGATCTGCGGGGTCGAATCGGTAGGCCTCCCGGCCCAGGATCCCCGCCTTCAGAGCGAAGTCGGCCATGTCCACCCGGGTGGCGATCAGGATGCCGGTCGCCGCGGCGGCGACCTCAGAGCGGTTAGGGTTCTCACCGATGATGTCGGGGCTGTTCGGGTTCTCGATATCGAAATCACAGCCGCCTGCGCCCAGCGTGGCCAGCAGGAAGGCGAGCAAAGAGAGCTTCGTAGTGGGCGTCATGGTCAGAACCCCAAGTCGATCGAGAAGAAGAAGCTGCGACTCGGCGGGAACGGAGCCACGTCGATGTTCCGCGCGATCGCTTGGTTGCTGAAGTTGCTGACTTCGGGGTCGACCCCTCGGTACCCGGTGAAGCGGAGCAGGTTGCGCCCGGTGAGCGAGAGCCGAGCATAACGGATTCTGCGGCCGAAGATCGCCGAAGTCACCTGGTCGGGCAGGTTGTAGGACAGGTTGACTTCGCGGAGCTTCAGGTAGGTGCCGCTCTGGATGTAGGGCGAGGTGAAGCCCTCCCCCAACTGATTGAAGCGATCCGCGCCGGCCGTGACATAATCCTTGCTGGTCTTGCCGAAATCGTAGAGAAACTCCGTCAGGTTGATGACGTCGCCCCCCTGCTTCCAGTCGAACAGGAAGCCGAGGGTGAAGCGGTAGAAGTCGATGTCATTGGAGAACGACATCTGAAAATCGGGATTGGCGTCGCCCACCTTGCCGGCGATCAGGTTGCCGCTAGCGTCTCGTCCAACACCGCCGAAGATCTGGGTCGGCGAGCTGTCCTGTGCGGTCTGGAACGTGCCCAGCGAGAGGGAGAAGCCACCGGTGCGAAACGTCGGCACCGTGAGCCGGGTGATCTTGGCCCGGTTGGCGAAGAACGTGGTCCGGAAAATCCAGTTCACGTCCTTGGACCGGATCGGGGAGATGGTGAGCGAGGCCTCAATCCCCTGGTTCCGGAGCCTGCTCTCTGAGCTGAACACCCGGAGTTCCTGGCCGGTCGAGGTCGGGATGGTCTGCTCCACGAGCAGATCACGAATGTTCCGCTGATAGAGCGTGAGGGTCAGCTCGGCCCGGCCGTCGGCCAGGGTGGCATCGAATCCGGTCTCGAACTCCGCCTGCCGTTCGGGCTTGATGTTGGGATCGCCCGCGCGGACCCCGATGAAGGTGCCGGAGCTTCCGCCGATCGTCGCGGTGGTGTCCGGGGAGAACAACGCGCCGAACAGGGACCGGTTACCAGTCTGCCCGTAGGCGCCGCGGAGCTTGACCTCGTCCACTCCGCCGAACGGCCTGATGAACCGGTAGGACCCGGCGAACTTGGGGTAGAAGAAGAACTTGTCGCTGTTGCCGTTGGTGCTGCTGCGGTCGGCGCGGAGTCCCGCAGTGAGCAGGAGGCGCCGGTTCAACAGCAGCACCTCCTCCTGGCCGAAGACGCCCAGGTCGCGCACCGGCTGGACCCGGGAGAAGACGCTCTGGCTTGCCGCCTGTTGCGGGCTTCCCTGTCCCGTGAGGAGGTTGCGCCCGAGGATCTGAGTCGCGAAAAGCCGGCGCTCCTCGAACTGGATCCCGGCCGAGGTGGTCCACTGGGTTCCCTCCTCGGTCGCTGAGGGGTTATAGGTGTACGTGCTGTTGAGTGCGAGGTTGAGGTTTCGGTTAGACGACTTACTCAGCACCACCGTCCCTGCCTGGCCGTCCGCGGGTTCGAACTGGAGCTCCGGCGGCGAGACGAAGTTGTTGTCCTGCTGGAAGTAGTCTACCCCTCCAATGCCGATGAACTGCAGGTTGCTCCGCGCCGTTCGCAGGGCTGACCAGCGAAGGGTCGTCGTGCCCAGGAGCCGCCAGACGTCCTCTTCGTTCTTGAGGAACTGGAACGTCTGCAGCGGGTTGCTCGGCGCGAATGGGTTGGTCGGGAAGTCGGAGGCAAGCAGACTGTCCCTCAAGCCGCCTTCAGGCAGGAGGTTCACGAAGTTCGGCGTAAAGGCGAACGCCACGTACGGGCTGGTGCTTGTGTTGTCGTTGTTGGAGAGTCCGCGCTGGGAGAAGCTGTGGGTGCCGCTCAGGTTCGTCTGGAGCTGGAAACCGGCCCCCAACTCCTGGTCAATGTTGGATCGCAGGGACTGCTTCTTGTATCCGGTGTTGATGGCAATCCCCTCGTCGTCCTTTACTAGCCCGGAGACGTAGTACTTGGTGTTCTCCGTGCCTCCGCTTACGCTGGCGGAAGTCTCGTATGAGAGGGCGCTCCGTCCGTAGAGCTGGTCCTCTAGGTCGAAGGTCCGCCCCGGCTGGAAGAAGTTCGCGGCGCTAGGCCCGAACGCCGCGACCGCGTCCTCTACCGAAGTGAAGGTTCGCTGACCCAGCTCGTTGGCCCGGGAAAAGAACCCGAGCCGCTGGGTGAAGTTGAACTGCGGCTTGCCCAACTGCCCCCGCTTAGTGGTGATGATGACCACGCCGTTGCTGGCCTTGGAGCCGTAAATCGCGGCCGCCGAGCCGCCCTTCAGCACTTCGATCCGTTCGATGTCCTCGGGATTCAGGTCTGCGATGCGGTTGACCGGGTTGTCCTGGTTGCGGGGGTTCCCGGCCGTTTGGGCAGCGGTGACCGCGTTGGCCCCGTTGGGAACCGCGACATCGCTCACCACGATGCCGTCCACCACGAAGAGCGGATCGGCCTCGCCGATGAAGGTGGACACGCCGCGGAGGTTCACCTGGATGCCTCCGCCGGGTGCGCCCGAGTTGGCTTGGATGTTGGCACCGGGGATTTTTCCCTGAAGCGAGCTTTCGAGCGTGGGCGTCGGCGCGCGGGTCAGCTCGCTGGCGCTCACGGTCGCGACGGCATTCGGAAGGTTTGCTTTCTCGACGCCGGTGGCTTGGCCGGTGATGACGATCTCCTCGAGCCTGAACACATCAGGCTCGAGCCCGACGTCCGCCTGGCTCTGGCCCGCCGGCACCGCGACCCGCTGGCGCTTGAAACCGATCGCCCTCACCACGAAAGTGAGGTCGCCGTCCGGCGCGTTCACGACATAGCGGCCGTCGGGGCCACTCTGTGCGACGATTCCGGTCCCCTGCACTGCGATCGTCGCCTCGGACACACCCTGTTCCGTCTGGACGTTGGTGATGCGCCCGCTGATCTGACGCACCTGGGCCGAGGCCAGCTGGGCGGTCAGGAAGCAGAGCGAGAAAAAGGTGCCGCACACTCGCAGTATCATGGCGCCTCCAAGATTCTTCTCGAGGGATGCTACTGCTGCAGGAATTTGTCACTACAGTGCAGCGCGACCGCTCAGCGCGCAAGGAGGTCTCTCAGCGTCGTCCCCCCGCCCAGCGTACCGTTCCTCCGATGACGGTCATGATGCAGGCGTTGGGACGGAAGTGATACAGCCAGTGATTGACGTCCTCGGCATCGATCAGCGCAAAGTCGGCGGCCTTCCCCTGCTCCAGGGATCCGACGGAGTCCTCCAAGCCCAGCGCGCGCGCGGCGTAGATCGTCGCCCCCTTGAGCGCCTCCGCGGGGGTCAAACCCTGAAGAGTACAGGCCAGCGTAAGCGCCAGGGGAAGGTGATAACTGGGTGACGAGCCCGGGTTGAAGTCGGTAGCGACCGCAACGGCCACGCGCGATTCGATCAGGCGCCGGGCCGGCATGGGAGACTGCCGCAGATAGAGCGAGGCCAGGGGGAGGCTCACCGCGACAACACCCGCCGCGGCCAGGGCGCCGATCCCTCGCTCGGAGATGCACTCGAGATGGTCGGCGGAAAGAGCGCCCAGCTCCGCGGCGAGCTCGGCCCCGCCGGCGCTGGTCAGCTGGTCGGCATGCAGCTTGGCGGCGAGCCCGGCACGCTGCCCGGCCCGGAGAATGTGCCGGGCCTCTTCCACGCTGAACGCCGACTCCTCGACAAAGACATCACAACAGGTGGCCAGCCCCTCCCGGGCAATCCGGGGGATCAGACGATTGATCAGGAGATCCAGGTACCCTGGCCGGTTGTCCCGGTACTCCGGCGGCACCAGGTGGGCCCCGAGGAAGGTGGGGACGAGACGCACCGGCTGCTCCGCTGCGAGGCGGCGATACACCCGGAGCAGCTTGAGCTCGGATTCCTCACTGAGGCCGTAACCGCTCTTGCACTCGACCGTGGTGATCCCGAGCGTGAGCATCTCCTCGAGAAAGTGTCCGGCTCGCTCCAACAGCGAATCCTCGGTCGCCAGCCGGGTCTGCTGCACCGTCGAAGCGATGCCGCCACCGGCCCGGGCGATCTCGAGATAGCTCCGCCCCCGAATGCGCTGCTCGAACTCGTCGGCCCGCCAGCCGGCAAAGGCCAGGTGGGTGTGGCAGTCGACTAGACCGGGTATGACCAGGCGCCCGCCGGCATCGATCCGCTCCGCTCGCCGATACTCCGCCGGCAACTCCCGCTCCGGACCGACCCAGCGGATGACGCTGTCCTCCAGCGCCAGCGCAGCATCGGGGATGACGTGGATCTCACCTTGTCCGCCCTCCGCTCGGCAGGTCGCGAGCTGGCCGATGTTGGCGAGCACCTTCATGCAATAAGGCTCCGTAACTGCTTCATCACGAAGGCACGAAGGTCACGAAGGTCACGAAAGGCCAGTCAAGATCTGGGCAGTCCGGTTGCACTAGTAATGATCTGCTTCGTGTCCTTTGTGTCCTTCGTGCCTTCGTGCCTTCGTGGTGAATTCTCGTCAAGCTCAATCGATCATCGGTAAGTCGACACCCCTCTCCTTTGCCGTCTGAATGGCCAAGTCGTAACCCGCGTCCGCATGGCGCATGACGCCGGTGCCGGGGTCGGCAGTGAGCACCCGCTCGAGCCTCCGGTCGGCCGAGTCGGTGCCATCCGCCACCGCTACCATCCCCGCGTGAATGGAGTAGCCGATCCCCACGCCGCCGCCATGGTGGATCGATACCCAGCTCGCTCCGCAGGCGGTGTTGAGCAGCGCGTTGAGAAACGGCCAGTCGGCGATGGCGTCGGAGCCGTCCTTCATCCCCTCCGTCTCCCGGTTGGGCGAAGCCACCGACCCGGCGTCCAGGTGATCCCGGCCTATGACGATCGGGGCGCCCACCTTGCCCTTCTTCACCAGCCAGTTGAATCGGGCGCCCATCTCGGCGCGCTCACCATACTCCAGCCAACAGATCCGGGCAGGCAGTCCCAGAAACGCGACGCGCTCCTGTGCCTGACGAATCCAGCGGCCCAGCGCCGCATTCTGGGGGAAGCTGTCCAGCACCGCGCGGTCGGTTACCGCGATGTCCCCGGGATCGCCAGACAAAGCCACCCAGCGGAACGGACCGGCACCCTTGCAGAAGAGCGGGCGAATAAAGGCGGGAACGAACCCTGGAATGTCGAATGCCTCGCGCATCCTCCGGTGATCGGCCACCTGGCCTCGGAGGTTGTTTCCATAGTCGAAGACGACCGAGCCCCGGGCCTGAAGATCGAGCATGGCCCGCACATGAGCGGCCATGGAGTCGAGCACCCGCGCCTCGTATTCGCGAGGGTCGGCCTCCCGCCGGCGGGCGGCTTCCTCCAGGGTCATGGCGATCGGTATGTAGCCGAGTCGAAGGTCGTGGGCCGAGGTCTGATCGGTGAGTACGTCCGGCACTATGCCGCGGCTGGCCAGTTCCGGGACCACTTCGGCGATATTTCCCACCAGACCGACCGAGAGTGGCTCGCGTCTGGAGCGGGCCTGTTCGACCAGGCGGAGCGCCGTATCGAGATCGGTCTCCAGCCGGTCGCAATAGCGCGTGTCTACTCGGCGGCGGATCCGCTGCTCATCCACATCCACGCCCAGGAATGCCGCGCCATTCATGGTGGCCGCGAGTGGCTGGGCGCCGCCCATGCCACCGAGTCCACCGGTCACCACCAGTCTGCCTTCCAGCGTGCCACCGAAGTGTTGCCGGGCACATTCCGCGAAGGTCTCATAGGTCCCCTGCAGGATTCCTTGAGTCCCGATGTAGATCCACGATCCGGCTGTCATTTGGCCATACATCGTGAGGCCAAGCGCGTCGAGCCGGCGGAATTCATCCCAGGTGGCCCAGCGAGGAACCAGATGTGCATTGGCGATGAGCACTCTGGGCGCCTCATCGTGAGTCTTGAACACCCCTACCGGCTTTCCGCTTTGAACCAGCAAGGTTTCGTCGTTCTTGAGCCGACGCAGTGTGGCAATGATCCGCTCGTAACACTCCCAGTTTCGGGCGGCCTTGCCACCTCCGCCGTAGACGATCAGCTCTTCCGGGCGCTCCGCGACCGCGGGATCCAGATTGTTCATCAGCATCCGCATGGCGGCTTCCTGATGCCAACCCAAGCAGGACATGGCTGCGCCAGTCGGTGCGGTAACGGGATATGGCTGAGTCACTGTCACCATGAAACTCCGCCGGTAGTTTCCATAAGCAAAGAACCTTAGCCGCAGATTAACGCAGATTAACGGAGATAGTTAAAGGCTGAGGACTAGGGTGTCTATCGATTCGCTATTACACCCAGTTCAATACTTTTATCAGCGTTAATCAGCGGCTCACCTTTTGAACCCCGAAGGCTACCAGCTTCGCGGGAGCACAGCCAGTCCTTTTGCCTTCTCCGCAGGAGGCTGCAACCTTTTGGGCCATCTTACGATCCAATCACCCCGCGATGAACGAACTCGGCCTCGGAGTGGCCCCACTGGAGCACGATCAGACCGGCAGGACCGATCCGGACGCTGTAGACGCTACCCTGGCCGCCACCGGCGACGCCAGCGCGTTCGAACGGCTCTACCGAGCTCACGTGCCGAGGGTGTATGGGCTGGTCCGCCGCATGCTCAACGATGACGATGCGGACGAGGTGGCCCAGGACATCTTTGTTCGAGCCTGGCAGAAGCTGGGAACGTTTCGAGGCGAGGCCGCCTTTGGCACCTGGCTGCACCGGCTGGCGGTCAACGTAATTCTGGCTCGGCGGGAAACCCTGGGAATCCGCCGCAAACGATACCTCGACAGTGACGCCGCGCTGGAGACGATCCCAGCCCGCCGGCCTGGGCCTGAGATGACCATGGACTTCGAGGCCGCAATGGAGCGTCTGCCGGACGGAGCCCGGGAAGTATTTGTCCTCCACGACGTCGAGGGATATCGGCACGAAGAGATCGCCCGGATGCTCGGACTGGCGACGGGAACGTCCAAGTCCCAGCTGCATCGGGCGCGCATGGCGCTGCGCCAGCACCTGGAGCGCTGAGAGAGAGTGAGACAATGAGCGATCGCTGGACGGACCGACTGTCGGAGTATCTGGATGGTGAGTTGCCGGAGGGTGAGCGCGTCACGCTCGAGTCCCACCTCCAAACCTGCCGCGAATGCTCCGAGATCTTAATGGATCTCCGCCGGGTAATCCGGCGAGCTCGGACTTTGAAGGAGCAGACGCCCGACCGCGATCTCTGGCCGGCAATCGCCAGCCGTATCGGAGCTACGCCGGTCGCTAGCCAAGCGATCGAGGAGCTCGCCTCTCGACGCGGGGGACGCCGCTGGACCTTTTCACTCCCCCAGCTCGCCGCCGCCGGCATCGCGCTGATGGTAGCCTCCGGTGGCGCCGTCTGGCTGCTGCGGCCTGCTCCCCTCACGCCGAACGCTGCTGCACCGGTCACCGCCGCACACCCGGATGCCGTGCCGGCCATCAACGTGGCCGCAAAACCGAGCGCGTCCCAGAGCTACGCCGCCGCTGTGGCCGATCTGGAGCGGGTGCTCGCCGAAGGTCGCGGCAAACTGGACAGCAACACCGTCAAGGTGATCGAACAGAATCTCGCGGCGATCGATCGGGCGATTGCGCAGGCTCAGCGCGCCCTCGAGGCTGATTCCGCGAACCTGTACCTCAATACTCATCTGGCGGAGACCATGCGGCGAAAACTCGATCTCCTGCGTCAAGCCGCTGCCCTCGTGCCGGTGAGCTGAAAGGAACCCAACGTGCTACTCGCCCTGGTGGCCGGTTCTCTGGCGCTCGCGGCCGCGCAACAAGTCGACACGACGGTGAGCGTCGCTCGCGGCCAGCGGCTCGACGTCAATGCCTACGGCGGCCAGGTCACGGTCCGCGCCTGGAACCGGAATGCGGTCCGGGTCGAGGCGACCACCTCCAGTCGCGACCAGGTCGAAGTATCCAGCTCCGCCACGACGGTCAGTGTGCGCACCCAGGGACGCCATGGCCCGCCGTCGGACATCGAGCTTCGGATCAGCGCGCCCTCCTGGATCGGTCTCCGCCTCTCCGGCGTCAACACCAGCATGAAGGTGGAAGGGGTACGAGCCCCGATCTCAGCAGAAACGGTCGAGGGCGAGGTTGATGTCGATGGCGGCGAGGGTCTCGTCTCCCTGCGGTCGGTACAAGGGGCGGTCCGGCTCCGGGGAGCCAAAGGACGCATCAGCGTCAACTCGGTGAACGAGGACGTGGAAGTCGCCGGCAGCACCGGTGAGGTTGTGGCCGCAACGGTCAACGGTGAGATCACTTTGCAGATCGCCGATGCGGCCAGCGTCGATGCGAGCACGATCAACGGCGACATCGCCTATTCGGGTCCGATCCGGAACGGCGGACGTTATGCGCTGTCCACCCACAACGGCGATATCACCCTGACGGTTGCCCAGGGGACCAACGCCAGCGTAGCTGTTTCGACATTCAGTGGTGAGTTCGAATCCGAGTTCCCCGTCCCCTTGAGCGGCACCCGGAAGGGGAAGGGCTTCAATTTCACGCTGGGGTCCGGCAGCGCTCAGGTGACCCTCGAATCTTTCCAGGGAACCATAGAACTGGTACGGCCCGGAAGTGAAAGGGACCGCGCCCGGCGCCACCGGGATGACGATCACTGATGGGGGTCCTTGCTGCCTCCTGCTGTCGCATTTTGACTGAGTTCGGCCGAACTATGACAGAGTTGGCACGGTAGCCCAGAAACCGCTCCGGTTTGTAACGGAGCCGATACAAACCCCTCTCCCAGGCCGCTTTAGGGCCAATCGCTACCTCCTTTCTCCCCGGCCAGGCTCGGCCGCAGTGCTGTCGCATAAATGCTTTAAGCTCGTGTGGTTACGTCGGCGATCCAAGCCTCCTCCTTCTCCCCCTCCTGTTTCGCTAAATCGCTCTTGACGAGCCCCCGGTGCAATGCCTGGTCGTAGTTGAGGATGACCTGTACAGGATTTGGGCTCTTCGCATCGTAAGCTGTGTGGGCACGCGTCTTGTAATCCCTCGCTCCGGAGCGCAAGTCCGTCCGAACCTTAGCCTGGAGTTCAGCAATGCCTGCCCTGCTCAAGAAGGCCTTCATCTACGCTACTGCATTACTGCTGGTCGGTGCGACCAGCGCGCCGGCCCAGGTGGGTCTGACGTCGAACCTGGCCACGGTTGCGCTCACCGCCACGAAGAACGCGACCCTGACAGTGAGTCCGAATGCTTCGACGGCCACGCTGGCGAGCATCACCGATGGCTCGAACGTCAATGACTTCACGCCGGTCAGCCTCACCACCGCGTGGAACTTGACGACCGGCTCCTCGGTGAAGCTCATCGGCTGGTTTGCCACCCCGGCCCAGGCGCTGGCGAACGGGACTGACTTCATCCCGTCCTCGAAGGTCGAGGGACGCGTTGGAGCGACCGCGTATGCTCCGTTCAGTTCCGGCGCCGTTGGCGGCATTGGTGTCGCCGGTGGAAGCCTCCAACTGTTCAGCCAAGCCGTGGGTGCCGGCAGTTTCTTCGGCTCGCGGTCCGATCAACTGGACCTGCGCCTCGACCTGACCGGCACCACCACCCTCGCCGGTGACTATACCGGTACCCTCAACCTTCAAGCGGTCGTCCAGTAGTTCTTGGACCTCGCTAGAGCCTGGGAAGTTATGCGGTTCGGCAGGTACCGAAGCAGCCTCCTCGCCCTGAGCGTGATCCTGACGCTCAGGGCGCGGGAGCTTTCGGCCCAGGCCCACCTGATCACACTGGCGGCAGCCAAGCCCAGCACGCTGATGGTAACCATTCAGTCGGGCGCGGTGCAGCTGATCGCCGGCGTGTCGGATAACGCGGTGAACAATTTCCCCTCACCGGTTGTCATTCGGACCGACTGGGATCTAAACAGCGGGCAGACGAACACGGTCAACCTGGTAGCGTATTTCTCGATACCGAGCCAGGCGCTGGTGGGGGGCACGACCGAGATCCCATCGAGCCGGATCCTGGGCCGGATGTCGACCGGTATTCCCACCAGCTTCACCACCATGACGCAGAACGGCGTCGGCGGGATTGGGTCGGCGGGTGGAAGCCTGGAGCTGTTTTCGGAGACCATCACCGGCACTAATAAGACCGCGAGCCGCACCGATAACCTT
>DASXRM010000090.1:0-15478 GCA_036506575.1 Gemmatimonadales bacterium
CTCAGATGTGACTGGGGTCACCCGTCCGCGCGGGGTTTGGAGCTTCGTGTATTTTCCAACTTCCCCGGGGCGAATCAAGCCCGCCGGTCCTCTCAACGTCAGTCACCTGGAGCTCCGACCCCATGAAGGCAACCGACATTCGACGCGGGCACGTCATCTTTTTCGAGGGCCAGCCCTGCCGGGTCATGGAGTTCACCCACCGCACGCCCGGAAATCTGCGGGCCTTCGTTCAGGCCCGAATGCGGAATCTGAACACCGGCTCCACCTTCGAGCACCGCTTCAGCGCCACGGAATTCATCGAGGAGGCCCGGCTCGACACCAGACAGCTCCAGGTGCTGTATCGTGACGCCGGCGGAGTTCATGTCATGGATGCGGAGACGTATGATCAGTTTACCCTCGGTGAGGAAACCGTCGGAGACCAGGGACAGTGGCTCGAGCCGGGGATGACCTTCCAGGCGGAATGGCTGAACGGCCGCCCGATCGCCATCGAATTGCCGGCGGTAGCGGAGCTCGAGGTGGTCGAGACGGCGCCGGTGATGAAGACGGCCACCAAGACGGCAAGCACGAAACCGGCTCGGCTGAGCAACGGAGTAACCGTTCAGGTGCCCGAGTTCATCAGCGAAGGCGAGCGGGTCAGGGTCAACCCCCGCGAAGGCGTGTATCTCGAGCGGGCAAAATAGGATCTCCCAGGCTACCGGACATCTCGGCGCTGACACGGCGGAACTAAATTGTGGTATGGATGCAATCACCGCCATTACCGGACGAACCTCCGTCCGCCGCTTCCGCCCTGATCCGGTTCCGCGAGAGACTGTCCAGCAGCTGCTCGACTGTGCGGTGCGCGCACCCAACCACAAGCTCACGGAACCTTGGCGTTTCGTCGTGCTCACCGGCGGTGCACGGGACCGGTTGGCGGAGATTCGAGGTCGACACCGGCTCAAGCGCTTTACCGACCCGACCAGCCCCGAGGCCCAGGCGGCCGCTGAGAAGGTGCGCTGTGAGGCACGGGAAACCCCGGTGTACGTCGTTGTGCTGTCGGCGACGCATCCGGACGAGATCACCCGGGAAGAAGACTACGCGGCGACGATGATGGCCATTGCGAACCTGATGATCGCCGCCCAAGCGCTTGGTCTTGGCACCTATCTCAAGACCGGCGGAGTGATGCGGGACCCGGCGCTGCTCGAACTGGCCGGCGTCCCCGAGAACTTCCGAGTGGTGGGTGTGCTCTCGCTGGGGTATCCAGCCGAGGCGGACGCACCGCATCGCCGAAAGCCGGCTGGGGAACTCACCCGCTGGGTCGATGAGTAAGCATTGACTCCAAAACCGCCCGCCACTTCGATCTCGTGGAACCCACCCTGCGTCCGGCGAGAAGGGCCGGTGAGAGCCGAAGGGCGCTAACGCCTGGTGCCGAGGAGCTTCTGCATCGTGCTCGCATCGCGGATGGCCAAACCCTCCCAGTCGTTGTTGAAGTAGAGGTAGACGTCCTTCCCCACGCTTGCCAGCGCGCGCACCTGCGCGGCCCAGGCTCGCAATTCATCGGAGCTAAACCCACCCCGAGGCTCCGGCCCCCGGTGCATCCGGATGTAAGTGAAACCAGCCGTCGTGATGCGATCGGGATGCAATCCGCCGCCTACGGGAATGCAGAGAGCAACGGCCTGATCGGCGAGGAGCCGGTAGACCTCGCTGACATGCCAGCTCGGATGCCGAAACTCCGCTACCCACCGGCGGTCTGGTGTGAGCAGCTGGAGAAAGTCTCGTAACCGCGGGATATCGACCTGCTGATTGGGGGGCAGTTGAAACAGGATCGGACCGAGCTTGGGACCGAGCTCCTGGGCCCGGCTCAGGAACAGCGTGATCTCGTCGGCCACATTGCGAATGCGCTTGATATGGGTGATGAACCGGCTGGCCTTCACCGCAAACTGGAAATCATCGGGTGTGGCTTCGCGCCAGCGGGCAAACATCTCTCCAGTCGGAAGCCGATAGAACGGGTTGTTCAGCTCGACGGTGGGAAAATAAATGGCGTAATGGGCGAGCTCCTCGCGAGCCTTCATGCCAACCGGGTAGAACACCCCTTTCCGCCAATGCCGATAGACATATCCCGAAGTGCCAATCCTGATCTTCCCGTCTCCAGACATGCGACAATATACCGTTGCAGCGATCCCAGTTTGGGAGTAAACTTGCGAGCCTCTCCTATAGCGGCGGACGAGACCGGAGTGAGACACATCACTGCACCGGGAGCCGGAGGGGTGACAGCCTAGGGGGCTTGATGCCACGGGACGGCCCTGGTCGCGCCCGCCTTAAGCCCAATTTTGTAAGGCTTTTACATCCTTTTTGGAGGGGTCAAATGAAGACGGTACTCACAGCTTTGGCGCTGGTCGCCGGGGTGGCTGCATGCAACAAGGGCGGCCAGGATACAGCCCGCGTCGGCGAGTCCGCCGATACCAGCATTACTCCTCGGCAGACTCAGGACACCACTATCGTTACCAGCGATACGACAGTGAACGTGGACACGACCAAGAAAGAAGGCGAAGTCAAGCGGGACGGGAGCCCGAGCCGGGACACGACCAAGCACTAGCCAACTCCCCGGGCGCGTTGCCCATAGGTGATCCGCCCGCCGGCGCCGGCGCAATACCGGCGCCGGGCCGGTTCTCCCGCAAGTCCGTCTGAAAGGCAGATCGTCTCCACCGTGCCCCTACAGCGCACCTCGCGCTCCGAGCAATTCCTGCTCTTCGGCCGCAACTTTCTCAAGCATCCGAAGATGCTCGGGAGTCTGATTCCGAGCTCTCGCTTTCTGGTCAACCATTTGCTGGCGGAAGTAGACTGGGGCCGCGCTCGAGTTTTCCTCGAGTATGGACCGGGGGTCGGCACCTTCACCACTGAGATCCTCCGGCGGATGCGTCCGGACGCCGTTTTGATCGCGCTGGAGACCAACACCGACTTCGTTCGGTTTCTCAAGGGACGACTGAGGGACGATCGGTTGCATGTGGTTCACGGGTCGGCCGCGGATGCCGATGCAGCTCTGGCGCATCTGCAACTGAGCCAGGCCGATTACGTGATCTCGGGAATCCCTTACACCACCATGCCCCCGGAGCTGCGCACCTTGATTTTGCGCAAGACCCGCTCCGTATTGGACCCCAACGGCGCGTTTCTGGTTTACCAGTTCACCCGCGCCGTGTTGCCCGATCTCCAGCAGACCTTTGGGTTCGTGGATCAGGATTTCGAGCCGCTCAACGTGATGCCGGCCCGGCTATTCTATTGCCGGCATAACGTCGACCACGGGATCGTCGAACGAAACGGACGCCCCGCTAACGGCTCCGGGAGACAGAGGTCTCGTCAGCCCACGGCGCCTGATCCGACTCGGAGTGCCAGATCTCCTCGATCGTCCGGCTGATCTCCGGCAGCACATTCTCCCGAACCGCAAGACCATCCTCCCGAAGAAAACGGACCACCGGACCGACCGCAGCGGCCCCGAAGCCCAGTAGGGTGGATCCGGCTCGTTTGATCGCGTCGGCCGGAGCCCGTGCGTTGCGCCGGTCGCTCAGATTCTTGAGGTCGGACTCGTGCTGCTCGACCTTGTGCAGGATCTGTTTCAGATCGCGGGTAATCTCCGGATAGTCCTCCAGGTCTTCCCGCTGGCCACGCACCGCCTTGTCGATGTGCTCTTCCAGAGACAGCATATCGGTGATGCAGCTGTTGATCGCTTCATCCTTGTTTCGTGCCACGTTAACCTCCAAGCAAGAAGAGAATCGGCCTGGGGGGTTCCTCGTGGCTCGGTATCTGGGTGCTCACACCGTGGCTAATGGCGGGATCAGTATGGCGGCGCTGCGCGCGGGCAACGCCGGCATGACGGCGCTGCAGATCTTCACGGCGCCGCCCCAGTACTATGGCGACAAAGCCACTATGCGACCCGATCGGGTTCAACGTTTCCGGTCGGCACTTGAGCGCGCCGGAATAGCCCCGGAACACGTGGTGGTACACGCGGCTTATGTGCTGAACACGGCGACCGAAGATGAGACCAAGTCGGTCCGTGCTCGTGCCGGGCTCTTGAAGGAGCTGGAGCGCTCCACCGCGCTCGGCGTGGGGTCCATCTGCTTTCATCCCGGAGCGGCTATCGGCGGTGATCGTCCAGCCGCCGCCCGGCGGGTGGCTGCGGCGATCACCGAAGCACTCGAGCGGGTGCCCGGGGACACCCGCGTCCTGGTGGAGAACACCGCCGGTGCGGGTACTACCATCGGCCGGACGGCCGCGGAAGTCGGCGCTATTCTCCAAGCAGTTCCGGCGCCGCTGCGCCGGCGGACCGGATATGGGCTCGACACCTGTCACCTTTACTCGTCGGGTCACGACATCGCCCACTCCGAGGCCGAGCTGCGGCGGGTGCTCGACGAATTCGAGGCCGCCGCCGGGTGTCCCCCGTCGTTCTTTCACTTGAATGACAGCGATGGCGGGCTGGGCTCCAACAAGGACCGGCATGTTCTCGTCGGGGACGGGCGGATCGGGAGCGAGCCGTTTGGATGGCTTTTGCGAGACGAGCGCAGCCAGGATATCCCGCTGATTCTCGAGACGCCGCAGCAGAACTATGACATCGCCGACGACGATCCCTCCGCGGACCCCTATGACGTGGCCATGATGAGGTTGCTCACCGCGATGCTGTAGGCCGCACCGGATTCTTCCTCGGGTTCTTCCCGCCTTTCTCTCTGGCAGATCTTTCCCGGTCAGGCAACCCAGCAGAGCTCCGGCCGATCTCACAGCCGTATAGATCTTGCACGGCTAATCGGCAACTCCTTAAGGGGTAGGCATCAAACAGACCGTCGCCTTTGAATACAGATGATGCGCCCGGTTCTTGCATGCCTGCCACGCCCGCGGTAGCGACTTCATCACCGGGAAAGGGATCGGTCATTCGGCTCACGCCCCGTTCTTCACCTTGGCATCAACTCGCCAGCCCCAGCCGGCCGTTTCTGACGTTTCTCGCGGCCGCGGGTTTTGCGGGGGCGCTGTTGCTCACCCCCTCGGTACACCTCGGCACTCGGCCGATCAGCAGTATCGCGGCGGCTCGGCCGTCCTTCCGATTGGTCAAGCCGATCCCGAATGCTAGGATCGACAGCATTTCCCTCGAGGGGGAAGTGGTGGCACGCTACGATCACCTGCCACTTGCGCAGATTCTCCGTCGGACCGCCGAGCCGGAGATCGCCAACCGGGCCGCCCGCGCCATTGTGAAGGAAGCCAGGGAATTGCAGCTCTCACCCAGCCTTCTCGCCGGGGTACTTCTCACCGAGAACGCTCGGCTGGAGCCAACCTCGGTCAGCCGTCGGGGCGCCATCGGGCTGATGCAGGTGATGCGGTTTCACGCAGGCGTGTTCGACTGCGACTCGGACGACCTGTTGCAGGTGGAAGCCAACATCTGTCACGGCGCCCGCGTGTTTGCCGGCTATCTCAAACGCACCAAGGATGTGCGCTCGGCGCTCCTGCGCTATAACGGCTGCATCAGAAGCAGAGCAACCCAGAGCTGCCGGCGTTACCCCACTAAGGTGCTCCAGCAGGCGCAGCAGATCAGGGGTCAGCTACTCCGCTATTTGCCGTCTCAGAGACTCAAGACTGATCGTTCCTCACAGAATCAGAGTTGATTCAGAAGGCTATCGGCCAGCCCGTGGCTCAATAGCCCATAGCACATCGCAACTAGAGTTCCCCAAGGATCCGCTCTAACGCCTTCCCCAGCCTTCGCCCTAAATCTTCCAGCCGATCCAGCAGCGGAGGCTCATGATCGCGGCAGATTCTCGTCGGCTCGGTGCCGCGCTTGAACCACTCTCGCTGGGTGACCGGGCACCACTGGTTGGCGAGATCGCCGTTGAACGCATCGATCCTGCGCTCAACCAGCTCCTGCGGCGGACTCCAGGCAGCAGCCGGGGATCGCTCGTGCCAGCCGTCGAGATAAAACCTTGCCCAAGCTGGAGCGGCGAGCCGACCTCCCGAGGCGTTAGGAGCGATCGGCCGAGGAGAGTCGTATCCAAACCAGACGCCGGCCACGAGTGTCGGCGTGTAACCGATGAACCAGACGTCAGCACCGTTATTGGTGGTGCCGGTCTTTCCCGCGACCGGTCCCCGGACGCCCATTTGGCGTACCACCCGGCCGGTTCCTCCGTCCACGACCGAGCGAAGCATCGAGGTTATCTGAAAGGCCTCCGTCCGGTCGATCACCCGTTCCAGCTCGGGCGTGGGAGCCCGCCAGAGCACGGTTCCGTCACCGGTCTCGATCCGGCTCACCAGGTAGGGCTGCACTCGCAGGCCTCCGTTCGCGAAGGGCGCATACGCGGTGACCAGCTCGAGGGGAGTTACCTCGAGAGCACCGAGAGCCAAAGCAGGCACGGCATCCATCCGGCTCCGAATACCGGAGCGATGGGCCAACGCCGCTATCCGTCTTTCGCCGATGGCCTGGCTGAGTCGGACTGTGGCGGCGTTCGCTGACCGCATGAGGGCCCGGCGCAGAGTGAGCGGCCCGCCATACTCGCCGCCAAAGTTCTCCGGCCGCCAGACCCGGCCCGCATCAGCGATCTCGATCGGTGAATCATCCAGCACGGTGGCGGGCGTGTATCCCGCCGCAAGTGCCGCCGCATAGACGAAAGGCTTGAAGGCGGAGCCAGGCTGCCGCCTGGCCTCCAACGCTCGATTGAACCCGCTGAGAACCGGTCTGCGCCCAGCAACGATTGCGCGGATGGCGCCGGTACGCGGGTCCAAGGCAACCATCGCGCCTTCCAGCTCCGCCTTTGGGCCCGGGGAGGCGCGTTGAATGGCCGCAGCCTGAATTCGAACCGCGCGCTCGGCTGTCGACTGGGCGTCGGCGTCCAGGGTGGAACGGACCACGAGGTCGCCCGCCGTGGCGGCCGCTCGTCCCAGCACCGAATCCACCACCGCCCGCACCCGGTCGAGCGCAGATGACCGGTCTTGCGGAGGACGCCACTCGGCTGGAGCGAGGCGCAGGGGCTCCGCCCTGGCATGCGCGGCGGCTGCGGGGGTGGCATAGCCCTCGCGCACCATGAGAGAGAGGACCAGGTCACGCCTCGCCTTGGCCCTGGCGGGGTAGCGCCGTGGCGTGTAGATCGATGGTCCCCTGGCCAGCCCCGCCAACGTGGCGGCCTCGGCGAGCGAGAGCCGGCTTGCGCTCTTGCCGAAAAGGTCGCGACTCGCGGCCTCCACTCCGTAGGTCCCGTTCCCTAGGTAGATGACATTCAGATACATTTCGAGGATCTGCTGTTTGGTGAGCGTGCGCTCCAGACGGCGGGCGAGCTCCAGCTCGATGAGCTTCCGTCGGAGGCTGCGCTCGCCCGAGAGGTGGGGAAGAAAGGCATTGCGCACAACCTGCATCGTGATTGTGCTGAAGCCTTCGCGAAACCCCGCGTCCCCCAGATTTCGAGCGAACGCTCGGGCGGCGCTCCGCCAATCGACACCGCGGTGGTAGTAGAAGCGGCGATCCTCTGTCGCGATGAATGCGGCTTTAAGGGATTTGGGTACTTGAGCCAGCGAAACATTGAGCCGGCGCACGTAGGTGAGGCGCCCTATCCGCTTGCCGGACCGGTCCAAAACCTGACTGCCCTCGCTGGGCCGGAAGCGCTGAATCTGTGCGGTCGAAGGGCAGCCGTAGTAGCCGCAGGTTTCAACCCAGATGATGGTCCAAAGCAGAACTAGCCCGGATAAGCCGAGTGCCAGCAGAGCGGGACGCCGCCAGCGCAGCTCTCCGCCGGTGAGCCACTTCATGCCGGCCTTCCAAACGCTCATAAGATTTCAGCCTTGGTACCCAAGGAAAACGGCCCCGTTTTCCCGGGGCCGTTATACCGGCAGGTTGGAGCCAGTCCGCTCAGCTCGCCTGGGGCGCCTCATCGGACGGCATCGGGGTGGCTCGGGTTTCGGAACCGCGCTCTTCGGCTTCCGACGCTTTGCGACCCTTCCGGATTCCTCCGCGCTGGAATCGGTCCCACTGATCAGCGGCGCGGCGCTTCACATCGGTTGCCGCGCCCTGCACCCGCGAACGCACCGGAGCCGCCCGATCGCTGGTGAGGAAATAGGTGGCCGCCACACCGGCCGCGATGGCGAGGAGGCTACCGAAGGACCCGGAGTCGTCGCTGTCGCCGAAGTCCCGGTCACGAATCCGGCTCTTGGCCTTTTGCCAGCGCTCTCCCACCTCTTCCCACTCGTCGCCGGCATCCTCCCGCAACTTGGCCAGCCGCTCTCTCGCCCGCTTCCGCGCTTTGCTGCTCACCTCCTGCACGTCCTCGAGGCTCTCACCGACTCCCTCACTGAGGGCGGCCAGGCGCTTTCGGAGAAGCTTGCGGGTCTTGCTCCCGGGCTGCGGCGCCGCCAGCAGGCCGATGCCGACACCCAGGAGAGTCGCCAATAACAAAGAGCCTGCCCCGGAGCCGCGGCCGCTGCGAGCCGCCGCCCACGGGTCGACCGTATCATCGATCCTGCGCTGCTGTGAGATCATGAGCCCTCCAATCGCTGCCCGGAAGGGGGCGAGCTTTGATTGAAACCGGCAAGGCACGTGTCCCGGAGCTGTCGGCCGGGAACGGGACCACCGCACTTTAATAGATACCACCGAGGAAGGAAACGTCTTGCATTACACAGTTTGCGGTCGAAAAACGCACAGTTTTGCACTGCACCCCTAAACCGGCCGTCCGGGCTGGCACCCCGGCCGCCGGCCAATCCTAAGCCCAGCTCTTCGCGCCAACCTGCTCCGGCTTTTGAGCTTACGCTCATTCCAGCCGGGAGACTATCTCGGTTCCGAAGCGGGTGTCTGGAATAAGCACGGAACTGGCACCCCACTGCCTCGACAATCCTTCGAGCGGCAGGGAAACCGTTCACCTCTTTACCAGGGCCTGGGCAGCGAGCCCCCGACCCCGAACCAACCGAGTGTGATCCATGTATCTCGTCGAACTCAGGCCAGGCAAAGAAGAGCTCTACCGATCCAGCGATGAGCTCGCGGTGGCCATTCGGAATGGCGACGTGGACGCGCGCTCGCGGATCTATCACCGAGCAACCGCCAAATGGATCTCCATCACGCTTCACCCGCAGTACAAGGCGATTGTGGCGGCGGCGAAGGAAGATCCGGTGGCGCGTCCACCCCGTCGGGGGTGGAATTTACTGACTGGTGCGAGCGATCAAATCCCGCCGTCTTCCGCTGGAGACGCGGCGACTTCCAACAGCCACCTTCTGTACCGTTGGCGCCGGCCGCTCGCTCTCGGCTTATCCGCTCTGCTTCTGATCTCCGGCATACAGCTCGCGTTCTCGGGCCCGCGGCCACCCTGGTCCGGACGGGGACGGGTGGCTGTCGCCGGCGTGACTACTCCGAAGGGGGAGAAGACGGAGAAGACGCAGAGGACGGAAAGCACAGAGAGCGGAACGAGTGTTCAGAGGTCGGACAGCGTGGAGGAGGTACGGACCAGCGAGCCGGAACTGGTATCCCTGGCGAGCACCAAGACATTGATATCCGCTATGCCCGCATCGACCCCGGCGGTGCTACCGGTGCTCCCGCGTGCGCCGAGGCTCAAGGCCAAGTCCCTCAAAGAGGCGCTGGTGCCCGGCGCGGCCGAAGGGGTGGATGCAAATTCGCTCCAGGCCCTGCTGGCTCGATACTCCGCGGCCCATGATTCGGCGCGCAGCCGGTTGGAAACCGGTATGCGGGTGGCGCGTTTGACTGGGCTCTTTGCAGCTCCGCGGCTGAGCCCGACGGGAGGTGTTACCGACACTCGTATGAGTCTGGCCGGAGCAGCCAACTTCATCCGGGTGTACCGGCAACAGCAGGCCGCGATCGAGGTGGCTTACCAGGACTCCGTGACCATCCTCGCCAAGCAACGCCGGTGGTCGCCCAAACAGGTGCGGGAGTGGTACTCCCGCCATCCCCGGAAAGAGACACCGACTCTCCAGCTCCTTAGCGGATCGCTCATAGCCAGCATCGACAGCGTTCTCGGTGTACTGGATGCTCAGGCCGGCGCCTACAAGATCCGGGGAAGCGCGATCGCCTTTGAGGATCCCACCGCGGGACAGACTTACGGAGCGCTACGCCGCCGGATAAAGGAGCAGATAAGTGCGGCGGTTGCCGCTGGGGGTGCGACATCGTCCGGGCCTGCCGGCCTGCTGCTCCAAGCGATCGGGACGACGGCCCTACCGCGGGAGACGTAACGCAACCAGATCGTCTCGTACGATCCGCCCTGGAATCTCCGCCATCGCCCGTTCGGCCAGCGCCAGCCCGCCGCGGGCGATCAGCGTATCCAGCGCCTCACGGGGTGAGACTCCCTGGCGCCGCGGGCCGTGGTGATCGGTGGCGAGGACGTCGACCATTCCCGATGAGATCATCCGCCACGCCAGTGCTTCGGATCCAGGGCTGGACCCTTGGTAATGGCCGGTCAGGCTTCCCACGTTGACCTGCAGCAGGGCACCGAGCTCCTGCCAGGTGTGCATCACGTCGAGCGGCTCATGCCCGGGGAGATAGTAGTAGCGCTCCGGGTGAGCGATCACTATCTGGCGCCCCGCATCAAGGACCTCCCGGACGACGTCGTTGTGATTGCCCTGCAGGTCGAACCCAAACTCCACCAGCAAGAACTTGCCGGGCAGACCCACGTCGCTCCGTCGGGTCACTCGTCGAACCGAGCTGGCGTCGGGAGCCCAGATCTCCTGCCCCAGCCAGACGGTGGGTAGACCTTCCCGTCCCTCGCATGCGCCGGTGAGCTCATCGAAGGCGCGGCGATGGAGGTCGAGCTCCCGCTGGATGGCCGCGTCGGTCGGGAGGTGGGGAAGGAGAAGATGGGGCGTGGTTACGGCGGAACGCACGCCTTCCTGATAAAGTTTCGCGAGCGCCTCGAGCGATTCATCCATGGTTCTGGTGCCGTCGTCCACACCGGGAACGAGGTGGCTGTGAAGGTCGACGATCGAGAGCGTGGAATCGGGGAGGCTGGTCATGAGGCGAGTCTAAGGCAACCATCAGGCCAGTCGCAACTCTGAGCCCATTCGCATAGCGGGATTCTCGTGGTCGGGACGGATAGGGGCCATTCGGAAGGCTCCGCGACCACCACGCCGCCCTGCCCCTGGGAGCCTGCGTCCGAACCCCTACCCGTGTCGTCTGTTCCACCCCACCCATCTTGATCACGGGGTGGGAGCGTGGTGCGAGCCGTTACCCTGGAGGACGCGTCAGTGCGCGGTCGCCTCTGTGCTGGATCGTCACCGACGCAGCGCACTGCAGCGGCCGAAAGGGTGGCGGCTCGCCCAAAACGAGGGGTTGGGGGCGGCCGAAGTTCCGCCCCGCCGCGCAGCCGCCACGGGCACGGGCTCTCCGGCAGGCTCCGCGACAACCACACCGCCCTGCCCCTGGGAGCCTGCCTCCGAACCCATACCCGTGTCGTCTGCTCCGCCCCACCCCGTGTTGCTCAACCGAGGGAGCGTCGGGCGAGCCACCAGACTGGAGGACGCCTAAGTGCGCGGTTGCCTCTATGCTGGATTCGTCACGGGCGCAGCGCACTGCAGCGGCCGCCGGGTACCCGCCGGCGAAGCCGACGGGTGGGCTGGCTCGCCCAGAGCGATCGGTGGGGGCGGCCGAAGTTCCGCTGGCCGAGGCGGGGTGGCGGCGTATAGTCTTCATCTGCCAGGGCGGCAGTCGTCGTATCTGCCTGCACTCATCGAACCAGCGGGGTCGCCGTGAGCACTGCCCGCCGCACTCATGGTTTTCGCGAATCAGTCATTCGAGGGATGACTCGCCTCGCCCGGGAGTATCGCGCGATCAACCTGGCACAGGGTTTCCCGAACTTCCCAGCGCCAGAGCTTCTCAAGGAAGCGGCGGCGCGCGCCATTCACGACGACATCAACCAATACGCCATTACCTGGGGCGCCCAGCGGCTTCGCGAGGCGTTGGCGCGCAAGTACCATGCTTGGTATGGCCTCGAGGCTGACCCCGAGCGCGAGATCACGGTCACGTGCGGGGCCACGGAGGCGATGATCTCCGCCATGCTGGCGCTGGTCAACCCGGGCGACGAGGTAATCGTCTTCGAGCCGTTCTACGAGAACTACGGTCCCGACACGATTCTCGCCGATGCCAAACCGGTCTACGTGCCTCTGGAGCCGGGCACACCACTCGACCTGGACCGGCTGTCCGCCGCATTCTCCTCCCGTACCCGGGCCATCATTGTCAACACGCCGAGCAACCCGGCGGGACGGGTACTGAACCGGAGTGAGCTGGAGGCGATTCGAGACCTATGCGTGCGGCATGATGCCCTGGCCATAACTGATGAGATCTATGAGCACATCCGATTTGAGGGGGAGCACATACCGATCGCCACTCTGCCGGAGATGCGGGATCGAACCATCACCATCAGCGGGGCCTCGAAGACGTTCAGCGTCACCGGGTGGAGGATCGGCTGGATCCTGGCGCCGGCAGGACTGACCGATGCGATACGGAAAGTCCATGATTTCTTGACCGTGGGTGCGCCAGCCCCGCTCCAGGAGGGCGTCGCGGTGGCACTCGATCGGTTAGGATCCGAGTTTTACCACCAGTTGGCGGACTCCTATCGGGCACGAAGGGATCTGCTCCACAGTGCGTTGGCCGCGTCGGGCTTCACCTGCACTGCACCAGAAGGCGCCTATTACATCCTCTGTGACTTCTCGGGTCTCTCCCACGTTTCTGGTTCGGGCGTACCGCTGTCGGATACTGAGTTCGCGGTTTGGCTCTCTCGCGAAGTGGGAGTCACGCCGGTCCCGGGCTCCAGCTTCTTCCGGGAGGGTGGCGGTGGTCGCTCGCAGGTGCGGTTCGTCTTTTGCAAGACTGATGATATCCTGCTCGAAGCAGCTCGCCGGCTACGCTCGCTGGCCTCTCGATCTTCGATGCCTGACACGAGTACCCGCAGCTTCGAACCTTCCTCCCGTAGCGGGCTACAGAGATGAGATCCGATCGAGCAGGAGCCAAGGAGTGAGCTGCGGATGACCAGACCGCTGGCCGTGGTCACCGGTGCGTCCGCTGGAATTGGCAAGGTGTTCTGCGATAAACTCGCGGCTCGGGGCTACGACCTCATCGTGGTGGCTCGGGACGGGACCCGGCTCGAGAGGCTGAAAGAGGAGCTCGAGGGGCGGTACGGCATCTCGGTCGACGTATTTCCGGCCGATCTCACCCTCGACGACGACGTGAGTCGCCTGGGAGGGTTGTTGGCTGGCTCCGAGCGACTCGCCTTGCTGGTCAACAACGCCGGTTTTGGCACTCGAGGTACACTGGTTGATGCCAGTCCGGCACGGCAGGAGGCCATGCTCCGGCTTCACGTGTTGGCCCCGATGCGCCTGACCCAAGCTGTCCTCCCGGTGCTGCTGAACAACGGCCGCGGAGCCATTGTGAACGTTTCCTCAGTGGCATCATTCCTCTACTCGGCAGGCAACGTGAACTACTGCGCTACCAAAGCCTATCTTACCACCTTCAGTGAGGGGTTGGCTGCCGAGCTCGCAGGAACGGGAGTGCGGGTCCAAGCCCTGTGCCCCGGCTTCACCCACACGGAATTCCATCAGCGGATGGACCTGGATGTCAGTCATTTGCCGGCTGGGATGTGGATGTCGGCGGCTAAGGTGGTCGAGACCTCACTCAACGGTGTCGAGCGAGGAGGCCCGGTTATCTGCATCCCCGGGTTCCGCTATAAGATGATGGTGCTTCTACTTCGTCACCTGCCGCGCCGGCTCATCGCCCTGCTGGGCAGGGCTCGTCGTGGCCAGCTGTGAGCCAGGTCCTATCCCCCATCCCGCCCCAGAGTTACAGTGCCGGTAAGCCCAGGAGCAAACATCTCGGAGCAGGATCGTGTGTTATGCGTACCTACTCTTCAAATCGATTGCTTGGCCTCACCCTTGCCGCTGGTCTCGTCGCGTGCGGTGGCAGCGATCTCACCCTTCCCTCCGATGGTGGTCTTCCGTCCCAGCTCGATGCCATATCGGGCGACGGGCAACAAGGAACCGTCGGGGCTGAGCTCCCCGATCCCATTGTCGTACGGTTGACCGACGGGGCAGCGCGTCCCATCTCGGGGGTTCCTCTCCGGTTCCAAACCGAGGTGCCAGCCGCCCAGGTCGAGCCGGCAACAGTCGCCACGAACGATAGTGGCTACGCCTCCGCTCGAGTGCGGCTCGGCGCCACTGAAGGGACCCAGATGGTAGAGGCGCGGCTGGCCGATGACCCGGCTTCCGATCTCAGCGCCACCTTTGCCCTGACGGCCTTGGCCGCCGAGCATCCGGATAACGGCGGGGGTGGAGGTGATACTGGGGACGGCCACGGCGGAGGCGGAGAGGATCACGACCATGACCACGGCGACTGAATGCAAGAACCTGCAGTCTCGATGACGCTCGGCAGCACGCTTGCTGCACCTCCCAGTCCCCTGATCCAAGCTGAAGTCGATATTTGAGCCTGTCCGGCCGATACTAACGGCGAGGGGACCCCACCCAGAGACCACTACCGGCCGCTGGCGTTGCTCTTGCTGTGCTTACGTGGCGTGGCAGCGTTGCGCGGTGAACTCCCTTTTGGGCTGAGCAGGAGGATGCGAATGAGACATGTCGGGTTGATCGTGATACTTGCCGCCGGGGCCATGGGCTGCCAGAGCCGAGCCGAACTGACGAAGGCGCTGGCGGAGTCGAAGGCTGCGGAGGCTCAAAAGGACAGCCTCCTCACTGAAGTGCTCGAGACCACCCAGTTCGTCAGTGATCTGAACAGTGAGTTGGCCAAGGCGAAGACCGTCTCGATTTCCACTGATGGCGGCGACCCAGGTTTGCCGGGGGCTCAACTCGATCGCGAGGAGCGCAAGGCCACCCTCCAGCGCATCCAGCAGGTCATCGCCCGCCTGAATGAGAGCGAGGAGAAGCTCACGGCTACGGAGAACCGGGCCAAGAACGCCAAGATTCGGAATGCCAGACTGCTGGCTCAGATCGCCAGCTACAAGCAAACGATCGAAGATCTGAAGACCGCAGCCGAGCAGCAGAGGACCGAGCAGGAGGCCATCATCGCCGACCAGAAGACCCAAATCGCGAGCTTGGCCGGGCAGGTCGATAATCTGAACGTCCAGACGGCATCTCTCCGGGACACCGTGGTTCATCTGACGAAGTACAAGAACCGGGTCTACTACGCCATCGGGACCAAGGACGAGCTGATCAGAAACGGTGTGGTCACCAAGGAAGGCTCGAAGTTCCTCATATTCGGTGGCACCCGTCTGGAGCCCGCCCGCAAGCCGAACCTCGAGGCCTTCACTATGATCGACAAGACGCAGACGTTGTCGATCTCGCTTCCGCGGGTCGACAAGAAGTACAAGATCGTCTCGCGGCAAAGTCCCGAGTACCTCGCCGGCGATATCACCGAGAAGGGCGAGGTAAAGGGGGTGCTCGAGATCGCCTCACCAGAGGAGTTCTGGTCCGCCTCGAAATATCTGATTCTGGTGCAGAACTAGCCGGGTAGCCGGGATGCGAGGAAGGGGTAACCCTTCCCGCGTCCCTG
>DASXRM010000091.1:0-18118 GCA_036506575.1 Gemmatimonadales bacterium
TTCGGCGATGACGCCGAGCATCGTCCTCGACTCACTGAATCGACTCCTCATGGTGGTGGGGACGCCGGGTGGACCCCGCATCATCACCATGGTCTACCACGTGATCTCGAACGTCATCGATCACCACATGTCGCTCGCCGATGCGGTGGTGGTACCCCGCCTGCACCACCAGGCGTTGCCGGACAGCCTCCAGGTGGAAGGTGGGGGATTCCTACCCGAGACGCTCGACAGTCTTCGGGCTCGCGGCCACGGAATCTCGGTGGGCGGGTCCTGGGGGGACGTTGAGGCGATCGTCCGCACTCCCGGCGGGTGGCAGGGGGTGAGCGATCCGAGACGAGGCGGGGGTGGAGCTGGTTATTGAGAAAGGCGTAAGAGGTAAGAGGTAAGAGGTAAGAGGTGAGAGGTGAGAGGTGAGAGGTAACCGGGTATCCCGGCGTCCTTCTTACCTCTTACCTCTTACCTCTTACCTCTTATTCAACTACCGGGCCTGAAGCTCTCATCGAGCACCAGCGTGACCGTGGTGCCCTGGGGTAGGACCACGTCTCGGTCCTTGGTTTCGATCGCTCTTTGAGTTCCGACGGCCCCACCAATAACACCGCCGATAATTGCGCCCTTGCTACTGCCACCAAGTACTCGGCCAACAACCGCGCCGACCGCGGCTCCGGCAGCGGGCTTGGCAACGTCACCCGCGTTGGTCTTCCGTCCCTCGAGCTTGGTATCGACGTGCTCGATAGTAGCAGTGATGGGGTATGACTGACCGTTGATGCTGACCGAGGTCGGCTGAAGAGTCAGAGTACCGGTGGTGTCGCTCTTGTTCTCGGACTCCTTGATGGCCGTGACCTTCAGCGTGACTTCCGAGCCTGCAGGAATGACAACGCGGCCGGCGTTGTCCTTGACGTCGGTCGCGATGGTGGCCGTCACCGTGTCACCCACCTTGTTCTTGTGCGACCGGATCTCCGCAGTCGTTGCCGCGGTGAGGGAGGTCCCCGCCGCCAGGCTGGCTGCCGAGGCGGTGCGGGTCGACGGCGCAGGCGTGGACGCGCTGGGCGACGACGGGCTGGGCGAGGCAGTGGGCCGACTCGGTCGCGCGGGGGTCCGGGCCGCCGGCGTCGGCGCGTTAGCGCTCGGGCGATCGTTCAGCTCGGCGCTGCTGTCTACCGGGGCCAGCTGCAGATCACGACTCAGGCTGTCCGCCGCGGCCGTATCGCCCCTGTCCCCACGCCCACAGGCTGCGACGGCTGCCAACGTGAGCGCTGCAATCATCGTTCTCGACATCTGAGCCTCCTTAGATGTGACTTGCTCGGGTCCCGCTGCCCGGTGACATTCCAACTCTCCTATGCGCCAGCTGCGGTCCCTTCTTCCCTACCTCAAACCCTATCGCCGGGCTTATCTGCTCGGCTTGTCGCTGGTCGTCGTCTCCAATTTCTTTGCCGCCGTGGGCCCCCGCTTTCTCCAGCAAGGGATCGATGCCTTGCGCACGGGGAGCCACTTTCGCCAAGTGCAAATCGCGGTGCTGCTTCTGCTGGCGGTTGCCTTTGTGGGAGGCATCGCGCGCTATGGAATGCGCGAACTGCTCAACAGCGGCAGCCGTCGCGTTGAGACCGACCTGCGTGACCAGCTTTACGTCCACCTGCAGCGGATGTCGGCCGAATTCTACGACCGGTATCCGACCGGCGATGTGATGGCCCGCACAACCAACGATCTCCTGGCTGTGCGCATGGTGGCCGGGCCCGCACTCATGTACCTGGTGGATACTACCATACGCGCGCTGCTTATTGCACCAGCCATGGTGGGCATCAGTCCCCGGCTGACCCTGCTGGCGTTGGTGCCGCTGCTTGGGTTACCCGTGGCGATGGTGTCTCTGGGTCACATGATCCATGTTCGGTCCCAAGCCATTCAGGCTCAATTCAGCGATCTCACCAGCCATGCTCATGAGAACCTGTCAGGTGTCCGGGTGGTTCGCTCCTATCGCCAGGAGCGCGCCGAGATCGAGCACTTCCGCCGGCTGAGCCAGACGTATTTGGAGCGGAATCTGGGTCTCGCCCGAGTGCAGGGAGCTTTTTTCCCGCTGCTCACGCTCCTCGGCGGACTGAGTGGGCTCGTCGTGCTGTACGTCGGCGGTGGACTGGTCATGTCAGGATCGGTGTCGGTCGGCGAATTCGTGGCATTCGGCGTCTACCTTGCGATGCTGGTCTGGCCCATGATCGCCTTGGGATGGGCCGTGAATCTGGTCCAGCGGGGTGCCGCATCGATGGGCCGCATCAACGAGCTGTTTCGCGAGCGGCCGGCGATCACCGGCGCGGTGTCTCCGGTTCGGCTCCCGGCGGCACAGGGTGCCCGAGCGGTCGAATTTCGCGGTGTCTGGTTCAGCTATCCGGGGGCGCGCGAGCGGGGATGGGTGTTGCAGGACATTTCGTTCCGGGTGGAGCCAGGCTCCTCGCTGGCCATCGTCGGACCGACCGGCGGCGGCAAATCCACGCTGGTCGATCTGATTGTTCGGGCCTACGATCCGGACCGCGGCGCGGTGTTGATCGACGGGATCGACATTCGCCAGCTCTCGCTCGCCGAGCTCCGGCGGTCAGTCGGATTTGTACCCCAGGAGACGTTCCTTTTCGGGGAAACGCTCAGGCGAAACATCCTGCTCGGCGCGCCGGATGACGGCCGGCTGGCTCAGGTGGCCGATGTCGCCCAGCTTGCCGAGGCGCTGCCGGCGCTGCCCGATGGGTACGAGACCCTGATCGGCGAGCGGGGGATCAATCTCTCGGGTGGGCAGAAGCAGCGGACGGCCATTGCGCGCGCCTTGGCGCAGAAGCCGCCCATCTTCGTCCTGGACGACGCGTTGAGCGCGGTGGATGCGCACACTGAGGCTCGCATCCTCGCCGGTCTCCGCAGCGCACTGGCGGGACGGACAAGCATCATCGTGTCTCACCGGCTCGCCGCCGTACGCGATGCCGATTGGATTCTGGTGCTCGACGGAGGGCGTATCGTAGAACAAGGCACCCATGCCGAGCTCCTCGCGACCGGAGGCCGCTACTGGGAGCTGTTGCGCCGGCAACAGATGGAGGAGGAGCTAGAGGAGGCGGAAGAAAAAGCGTGAACGGGAAGAGGAAAGCGTGAGCGGGGAACGAAAAACGTGAGCGGGAAACGAAAACGTGAGCAGGAAGCGGGAACTCCCGACCGGAAGAACGCCCAAATCCAGCACACCGGAAGGTTCTTGTCATCGGAGCGACCCGCTCACCGCTTACGCACTTTCTTTCCCGCTTACAGCTGTTCCCTTAAGAAATCCGGCGTGAGGCCCTGCAGCCACCCGGCCAAACGTGTGAACTCACCGGTGACGAGGAGGACGCCGACCAACACCAGCAGAATCCCGCTGACCCGCATCACCCAAGGCAAGAACCGCCGAAACCGCTGGAACCAGTCGAGAAACGAATCCATGGCCACGGCAGCGAGCAGAAAAGGGAGGGCCAGTCCAGCCGAGTAGACCGCGAGGAGCAGCACCCCCCGGGAGACGTCGCTCGACGTGGCCGCGAGCCCGAGGATCCCGCCGAGCACCGGCCCGATACAGGGGGTCCACCCCGCGGCAAAGGCCATTCCCACCAGGGCCGATCCCAGATACCCTACCGGCTTCCGCTCGGGATGGAAGCGGCGCTCCTGAGTCACTAGCCGCGATCGGAACGCACCCAGACAGAGCAGCCCGAAGAGGATGATCAGCACTCCACCGACGCGCTGCAGCCAGACTTGGTAATAGGCGAGCGAGCGGCCCAGAGCGGTGGCGCTGGCGCCGAGCAGGACGAAGACCAGTGAAAAGCCGCCGACGAAGAGGAGGGCGTGGATCAGCGCGGTGCGGCGCCGCCGGGCCACTTCGGACAGCGTCATTCCGGTCAGGAAACCGATGTAGGAAGGGACCAGCGGAAGGACACAGGGAGAGAGAAAGCTCAGCAAGCCCGCGGCAAACGCGACCACGACTCCCAGCGCGACCGGCTCGTTCACAGGGGCCCGAGCTCCTGTTGGCGGCAGGCCCGACAGACGCCATAAATCTCCACCCGATGGCGCCGGTGCTGAAAGCCATGCTCGTCGGCGAGGACCGGGAGCATTCGCTCCAGCCGGTCGTTGGCGAATTCCACCACCCGGCCGCAGCGCTCACAGATCAGATGCTCGTGGTCCGCTTGCGCTGCCATCGGCTCGTAGCGCTTGAAGCCCTCCCCAAACTCATGGGCTCGGACCAGGCCGCTTTCCACCAGCAGGTCGAGCGTGCGGTAGACGGTGGCAGTGCCCACCCGCTCACCCTGCTGTTCGAGCCGGCGCCGGATCTCCTCAACCGAGAGGTGATCCTCGGAGAGGAACACGACCTGGGCGACTAGATCCCGCTGGCGGGTGACCGGCTGACGGTGGTCGCGGAGATGCCGGCGAAAGCGCTCGAGAAGGGCCGCTCCCTCGGCCCTATCCAGGCGTGCCATTGACGCGGGCACCGACGGAGGGGACGGAGGAAAACCAGGCTTCCGGCGGTACCGAAACAGGAGGATGCTCGTCATCGCTCCTTCGCTGTGCCTCCTGTAGCACGCGGGTGAGGGCTGCCACCGGTCCGATTCCCACCTCTTGGATGGTCGACTCGAACTTCCCCCGCTCCTTGCCTTTGACCGCAAGGACATAGCGTGCGGTGTAAATCCGGCGTCGCTCGCCCTCGATGCGGGAGAGCACGGCGGTGCCCCACTCTTTCGACTCCCGACGGAGCGGAGCGAAGACCCACACTCCGTCGACCTCTGCCGGCGGCACCACCTGGGCCACCGCCTGAGACAGCCGTTGCCAACCCGATCCGGTGACGCTCATTCCTCGAGCGGTCACGCCGACGCCTGCTCCCATCGCTCGGTGTAGAACCTGAACACGTGCATGAAGTCCTGGGCGTTGGTGACCACGCCGTAAGCCTGGTGCGTGCCCCGGTCGCGGAGCTTGTTCACCACGAATTCGGTCTGGTCCACGCAGATGGTCATGAGAGGCAGGGGAACGCCGTCACATAGATAGAAAGCCGGGAGCATGTTTCCGACCGCGATGGCATGGAGCGCGGTGGCCACAAAGATGGCTCCGGTGGCCTTGACCGTGTGCTCGCGCATCGCATCCTGCGCCGCCAGGCTATCGCTGTACACGTCAGGCAGCGGACCATCGTCCCGAATGGATCCGGCAAGCACGTAGGGGATTCGGTGGGTGACCAGAGTGTACATGATACCGCTCTGGATCACCCCGGTCTCTACCGCTCGCTCGATCGAACCGGCCGCACGCACTCGATTGATGGCTCGCATATGTAAGCCGTGCCCCCCCTCGGTGGGCTCGCCGGTGTTGCTCATGCCAAGGGTGGTGCCGAAGATGGCCGCTTCGATGTCGTGCACCGCTACTGCATTGCCGGCCAGAACGGCCTGGACGTACCCGTTACGGATGAACCATTCTAAGTCCGCCCGCGCTCGAGAATGCACCAGGGCCGGCCCCACTACCCAGATGAGGTACCCGCCCCGGCGCTTTTCTTCCCCCACGCGGGCGGCAAGCTCCTCATAATTGACCGGACGCTCGCGGCTCACCTCGGTGGACATGAAGTGGAACTCGTTGGGGCCGTGCCCGCCTCCCAGGAACCCGCGGGCGTAGACCACGATGCCTTCAGTGCCATCCTCCGCCTCGCCCATGGCGATGAGCTCGCCCCGCTCGAGTCGGCGGGGCTCGATAGTTTCGAGGAAGCCGGCGCGCTTCACCACTACGCAGTCCATGCGTGGCCGGATGGGAGCGAGCCATTTGCCCTCGACCCGAATGTAGGTCGGAAGATTAGAGGTCGAGAAGAAGCCCTCCGGCAGCACACCGTCGGCAGGCAGCGGCGCGAACCGCGCATCGGGCGCGCCGGAGAACGGCGCCCGGCTAAAATCCGGTCTTGTATCAGGCGTGGAGGACGCGGGCATATCGGGGAGAAGCTAGGGGGGCGCCGGAGGGGATTCAAGCACCGTACTGGGTGCTAAGGAACGGTTTAGCTTTCCCGCCAACGAGGAGAAACGTCATGCAGCGATGGTGTCATATGCGGGCAGCCCTAATCGGGGGGCTCTATTTGATGTCGGCGTCGGTAGCGGTGGCCCAGCAGCCGGTTGGGGTGGACACTCTGGCCCGCGATTCGACCAAGATCCGGCAGCTCCCCGAGATCACCGTTACGCGGGCGCCGGAGCCGCTCCAGCGAGTGCCTTACGCGGTGGGGGTGCTGGATCGCACCGACCTCCAGCGCGGGCAGCCCACGGTCGGTATGGATGAGGCGCTGAACAATCTCCCCGGCGTGGTGGTATTCAACCGGTACAACTTTTCGCTGGATCAGCGCATCTCGATCCGCGGCTTTGGCAGCCGGTCGAATTTCGGGGTACGGGGACTCAAGATCCTGTTGGACGGCGTCCCCCAGACCCTTCCCGACGGTCAGAGTCAGCTCACCAACGTGGACTTCGCGGACATCGATCGGGCCGAGGTGCTGCGCGGCGCCAGCTCGTCATTGTACGGCAATGCGTCCGGTGGAGTCATCTCGTTTCAGACCGAGCGGGCGGCCCCGGGTCCCTTTGCCCAGCGGGTGCGGGTACAGGGCGGAGACGGGGAACGAGACGACGATGGCTTCTACAAATGGCAGAGCTGGACCTCCGCGCGATCGGGTAGCATCAGCGGCACTCTGTCTCTCTCCCAGTTCAAAGCCGATGGGTTTCGCCAGCACAGCGCGGCGGAGTTTCGTCAGCTCAATGGTGGCCTGGATTACGCCGTGAGCGGCTCCACACTCGCGACGTTACGGCTGAGTCTGGCGGATAATCCGAAGGCCCAAAACCCCGGGGCGCTCACGTTCACCGAATATCTGGCCAATGCGGATTCGGCCGCGGCCAGCAATATCAACCGGGGGGCCGACAAGGATGCGCAGCAGTATCAACTTGCCCTGGGCCTCCGGAACTTCGACGCGGCAGGGAATGAGTTCGAGGCCACGATCTTTGGGCTGCTACGCGACCTCGCCAACCCGCTTGCCGCTCCGCCGTTCAGCGGGGCTCCTTTGACTGCCGGGACATATGTTGCCATTGATCGCGCAGTAGGTGGTGCGAGGGCCAGCATCAACCGACGCCTCGGACAGGCGGAACGGTCACCCAGGCTCACGGCGGGGGCTGACCTGCAGAGAATGCGTGACGACCGACAGAACTTCGTGTCGGATGCCGGCCGGCCAACTGCGGCCGTGCTACTGGATCAGCGCGAGCAGGTTACGGAGTTCGGACCCTTTGCCCAGGTGCAGTGGAGTCCCATTGAGCGGCTGCTTCTGAGCGGTGGTATCAGATATGACTGGGTTCGCTTTACGGTGAATGACCGATTCCTTTCCGACGGGGATGACAGCGGCGCACGAACTATGGCGGCGCTCAGCGGAAACCTGGGGGCGAGCTGGTCCTTTGGGCAACAGTTCGTGCCCTACCTGAACATCTCCACCGCATTCGAAACCCCAACTACCACCGAATTGGTCAATAAGCCCGACGGATCCGGCGGGCTTAACCCCGAGCTCGGCCCGCAACGAGCAGTGAACTACGAGATCGGCGCCCGCGGGCAGCCGGTGCCGGAGGTTACCTACTCAGTGGCCTTTTTTCTTTCACGGGTCACCGACGCCATCGTGCAGGGGCCGGAGGTCGGAGGCCGGGCGTTCTTTCGCAACGCCGGCAAGACCCACAACGATGGGGCCGAGGTCGGACTATCGGTTGCGCCGATTCGCGGGCTCACGCTGAACGGGGCGTACACCTACGCCCACTATCGATTCGCCCAATACCAGTTGGCTGACAGTACCTCACTGAAGGGCAACAGGCTGCCCGGTATGCCGGAGCACTTCTGGCGGCTGGGCCTTCGCACTTCGTTGCCGTTGAATTTCTACCTCGACGCCGATCACACCATCAGCTCGTCGGTCGTAGCCGACGACGCGAACACTTTATGGGTAGATGCCTGGGGGGCCGGAGTCACCAATCTCCGGGTCGGCTGGAATGGACGGTCCGGACAGATGGAGATCGCACCTTTTCTGGGCGTCAACAACCTCTGGGATCGTCGCTACGTGGGATCGGTTACGCTGAACGGCATCGGCGGCCGGGTGTACGAGCCGGCGCCTCGGCGGGTCATTTACGTAGGCACCGAGATCGGCTATGGGGCGGCACCCTAGCTTTGGCTGCTCCCCTCAACTCTCTTCCTCGCTGGGTCGAAGAGCGGGAGGCGAGCCGCCAGCCTGGAGGGCGCCTCAGTGCGCGGTCGCCTCCGTGCTGGATCTCCTCCGACGCAGCGCAGTGCAGCGGCCGAAAGAGTGGCGGCTCCCCCAGAGCGACGAGGAGGGCGGCCAAACTCCGACCCATCCCCGCCGCGCGGACGCCGCGGGCAGGGGCTCTCCGGCAGGCTCCGCGACAACCCCTCCGCCCTGCCCCTGGGAGCCTGCCTCCGAACCCCTACCCGTGGCGTCTGCTCCGCCCCACCCCGTGTTGCTCAGCGGGGGGAGCGGCGGGCGAGCCGCTGCCCTGGAGGCTGCGTCAGTGCGCGTTCGCCTCTGTGCTGGATCCTCACCGACGCAGCGCACTGCAGCGGCCGAAAGGGTGGCGGCTCGCCCAAAGCGATAGGGGGGCGAAGGGGCGCAGTTCAGAGTAACGACACAGGATCCCGGTCTATCACCAGCCGAGTCTTTCCCTCCCGCTTGAGCCGCTGGGCTGCGTACCGCACGACCCGACCCAAAGACTCTGATGGCCCCTTCAAGAGCACGTGCCACCGCCACCGGTCCTTGATTCGCACCAGCGGGCACGGCGCCGGGCCAAGTACCGAGATGGGGAGCTCGTGCCTTCCAATCAGCGCCGTGCACCAGTCGGCGAGTCCCGCGGCGCGGCGACTCACCTCTGGCTCCTCAGGCCCCGAGTAGATCAGATTCACTAAGGCAACCGCCGGAGGATACGGCGGCGACTCTCGGAGCTCGCGCTCCTGCAGCAGGAACCCCTCGGCATCGTGTTGCGCAGCCCAGACCAGGGCGTGGTGGGTCGGATGCCGGGTCTGCACCAGCACGCGACCCCCCTTCGGCCCCCGTCCCGCTCGCCCCGCCACCTGAGCCAGAAGCTGAAACGTCCGCTCAGCAGAGCGAAAGTCGGGGAGGTAGAGTCCGGTGTCGGCATCGACCACGCCGACCAGGGTCACATTGGGAAAGTCCAGCCCCTTCGCGATCATCTGGGTTCCGATCAGAAGGTCGATATCCCCCCGTTCGACGGCTGCCAGAATTCGCTGGTGCGACCATTTAGTGCTGGTCGTATCCAGATCCATCCGGGCGATGCGCGCCTCCGGATAGCGCTCGACCAGCAGCCGCTCGAGCTGCTGGGTTCCCACCCCGCGCATCTGCTGCACCGGATTGGCGCACACCCGGCAGGTGAACGGCAGCGGCTCCTCATGCCCGCAGTAGTGGCAGCGCAACGACGGCGGTGACTGATGAACCGTCAGCGAGATGCTGCACCGCGGGCACTGCCAGACCTCCCCGCAATCAGGGCATTGAAGGAACGCGGCATAGCCTCGTCGATTCAGGAGCAGGAGCGCCTGTTCCCGCCGGGCCAGAGTCGCGACGATGGCGGAGTCGAGGACCACCGACCAGGCGAGCGGCCCGGTGTCTCCGACTTTGGGAGCGGCACGAAGGTCGATGATCTCGACTGGCGGGAGCGGCCGCGCCCGCACTCGCTCCGGCAAGCGGAACAGCGCGAGCTTGTGCTCCGTGCGCACCAGGGTCTCGAGTGCCGGCGTCGCGCTGCCGAGGACCAGCCGCGCGCCTTCGAGCCGGGCCCGAACCGCAGCTACGTCCCTGGTGTGGTAGCGCGGCGTCTCCCCGTTTTTGTAGCTCGCCTCGTGCTCCTCATCGATCACGATCAGGCCGAGCCGAGCCACGGGGGCGAAAACGGCGGAGCGGGCGCCGACCGCGACTCTCCGTTCACCGCGGCGGAGGAGCCGCCAGGCATCCGCTCGCTCTCCCTCCGAGAGTCCGCTATGGAGCACGGCGATCTCGTCTCCAAATGCTCCCCGAAACCGGCTCACGGTCTGCGGAGTCAGGCCGATTTCGGGGACCAGGACGATCGCGCCGCCACCGGCGGCGAGCACCCGCCGCACGGCTTCCAGATAAACCAGCGTCTTGCCGCTTCCAGTGACGCCGAAGAGCAGTGCTCCATCGCCGGGCCCGAGTCCTGCGATGGCGGAAAGCGCAGCCGCCTGATCAGCGGTGAGACTGGTTGGCGGCACAGTGACGGGCGAGCCCGCAAACGGATCCCGCACCAGCTCGACCTGCCCGAAACGGGCTAGCCCTTGGCGCACCAGAGCGCGCATCACTCCATCCCCGAAGCCAAGCTGCTCGGAGAGATGCCGCACGGACCCACTCCCGCCCAAGGACTCCAAAGTCTCATAGAGCTGCCGCTGCTTCGGCCGCCGCTTGAACAGGGCATCCCGCTCGATCAGGGTGGGACGCTCCCCGGCAAGCGAAAGCGTGCGTTCGGTGAGCCGGGCTGCATCGGTGTCGGGAGGGTGGACCCGGAGTGACACCGCCTCCACCCGGCTAAGTCGCTCGATCACGTCCCACAACGGCCGCTTGAAGGCACGGGCCGCCGTAGACATCGCCGCCTCCCCACCGTGCTGCTCCAGCCAGGCGACCACATCGCCGGCGAGACCTCCCAGCGGACGGATCCCGTTACGGAGCGAGACGATTACCTGCGACTCACCCCACATCCCGGCCGGCAGGACCGATTTGAGCGCCAGGCCGAGGGGAGCGCCATAGTATCCCGCCATCCACTCTGCCGTGGCGAGCAGCGCGGGTGACAGCGCGGGCTCCGCATCGGGGACGGCCAGCACCTCTTTGGATTCGGTGGCGGGAGGCTCGGTATCCGCAGCAACGACGAGCCCGATCAGCTCGCGCCGGCGGACCGGCACAACCACACGTGCGCCAGGGACGACTCGGTCGCCCAGGGTTTCGGGAATGCGGTAGGTGTAAGGAGTGGCGAGCGGGAGAGGGAGAGCGATCTGGGCAAACCGGCCGGTCATCGCCGCCTGACACCGAGTCCCGGACCCGATGGAAGCGAGACTTGGCCTCCGTCGATCCGGGCTCCGACGAAGGGATCATCCGCCAGCAGCGCGGCGCCGTCCAGGTCAACGATATCCACCAGCGGCGTGAACTGCGCCGCCGCAGTGATACCGAGCGAAGTCTCGATCATGCATCCCACCATGACCATCATCCCATGGGCACGAGCCACCGCAATCATACGAAGCGCCTCCCTCAGCCCCCCGCACTTGGCCAGCTTGATGTTGATGCCATCGACTTTGCCGGCCAGCGGGGGAATATCCACCGCAGTGAGACAGCTCTCGTCGGCAATGACCGGGATGTCGGCCTGCGCCGTCACCGCGGCCAGCCCGTCAAGATCGTGGGGCGGGAGCGGTTGCTCCAGGACCGTTACCCCAAACTCATCCAGAATCGGGAGCATGCGAATGGCGCGCTTTAGGGTCCAGCCGCAGTTGGCGTCGACCCGGATCTCCTTGTCGGTAGCGTCGCGAATGGCCCGTAAAATCTCGATGTCGCGATCGGTGCCCAACTTCACCTTGAGAATGGGGTATTGGTCTGCTTCGAGCACCTTTGCCTGGATCCGCTCGGGCGCATCCAGACCGATCGTGAAGGTGGATTTCGGCGCCGCGCACGGATCGAGCCCCCACATCCGATAGAGTGGAACTCCCAGGCGCTTGCCTACCAGATCGTGGAGGGCCGCCGAGAGCGCTGCCCGAGCCGCGGTGTTGCCTCTCAGCTTGGTTTCCCAGCGCCGCTCAGCGTCTTCCAGCAGGAACGGATCGTCCGGAAGCATAGTCCCATACAGCTTGAGCGCGGCGGCCACCGATTCGGCTGTCTCACCGTAGAATTTGCTGGGCGCGGCTTCACCCCAGCCTTCGTGTCCCTCCCCGTCAGTGAGTCGGACCCATACCGTGCGGTGGTCGCTCTGACCACCCCGCGCGATGACGAACGGGTGTTTAGTCCGAAGCTCCAGGGTCTCGACATCCATCCGGAGGGCGTGGGGCAAGTAATCCTCGGTTGGGAAGGAGAGCTGAGGTCGTCCGTCGCCTACGATAGAACCGGCTGGATTATACGATTCAGGCGAAAACAGCGACAGCCCGGATCATTGAAGTCCGCGTAGGTGAGCCACAACCCCGTCGGCAAGCCGCGCCGGGATATAGCCGCCCTCCAGCATTCCTACTATCGGCACTGCCGGCAGCCGATCTCGCAGTCGCCACGTCAGCTCGGCGTAATGCCCCGGCTCGAGCGTGAAGCCGCCGAGCGGATCGCCGGCCATCGCATCGAACCCAGCGGATACGAGCACGACATCGGGAGTCCAATCCGTCGTTGCTGTCACAATCGCCGACCAGAGGTCCCCGACGTACAGTGCCGGCGGCTTACCCGGGCCCCGCGGCACATTGAAGATGTTGCCCACGCCCCGCTCGTCGGCGGCCCCGGTACCAGGGTACCAGGGATACTGGTGGAGAGAGACGTACCGCACCGTCGGGTCCGCTTCCACCAATGCCTGGGTTCCGTTGCCATGGTGCACGTCCCAGTCGATGATGAGCACCTGGCCACGTCCAGCGCGCTGGGCGTGCCGCGCCGCGACAACGACGTTGTTCACCAGACAAAATCCCATGCCTCGAGCCGCGAGCGCGTGGTGCCCCGGCGGCCGAACGGCAGCAAACCCGTGGCCACCATTTCCCATTGCGTGGTCCACTGCCGCCAACACGGCGCCGGTGGAGCCGAGAACCGCGGCCCAGCTGTCTCGACTCAGGATGGTGTCGAGAAAGAGCGCTCCACCACCGCGGGCGCTCATCGCCTCGAGCGAAGCCAGATAGGCAGCGGGATGGACCGCGAGCAGCGGATCGAGGTTGGCCGGCTGGGCCTCGTGGAGCTCGATACCCGACTCCTTGCGAAGTCGCGCGAGAATGGCGGTCAGTCGGGACGGCGTTTCGGGGTGATCAGGCCCGGGATCGTGCTTGAGGCAGTCGGGGTGGCTGAAGACGGAGATAGGCATGTCTACCTGGGCTACGGCTCAGGGTGCCAACGCTCCAACCATCGCGGCCACCCTCTCACCTCTCACCTCTCACCTCTCACCTTTCACCTCTCACGCAACATCCTTTGTATCTCTCGCGCTTCGTCGCCCAGCGCTCGCCTCGCTCTCGCCAGGTCTTCAAGCCGGCGGCGATACCAGCGCCAGTAGAGTACAACCAGTCCAGAGGAGACGAAGAACACCAGGCCCATCAGCGCAAGCATCAGCCGTCCGCTCCACCAGCCGAGCATCGCCAGGGCGGCACCGTCGAAGGCGAGGACGGCAGCGGCGATCAGCGTGAGGGTCCGGGAGACGATCGGTGCCGGCACGCCTAGCGAACCGGCCGGCGACGCCGGGGAAGCACGATCACCGCGCTGTTCGGCACCAGACCGGCATCGGCCACCGAGCGGGACTCCTCGGACAGTTCGGCCCCACGGAATTTGAGCACGTACTCCGACGGGTCCCGCTTCACGTGCGTCAGCGCCAGGGCTTGACGCTTGATTTCACCAACCGGCGTCTCCCGGGAAAGCTCGAGAAAAACCTCGTCCCAGACGTCCTCCACCATGACTCGAAGCGGCAGGACGCCGGTCATGCCACGTGCTCCGAGGGAAGTGGAAGCGTCGAGAGGAACCGATCGACTACCTGGTCGAAGAATAGAGTCGACACTCGGACTCTGGTGCCGCCAGGAGTAGACCAGACGGCGAAGGCGATCTCCTCACCGCCCTGTCCCCGCAGGGTCAGGTAACTGGGGCCCTCTTTCTCCGGATAGGCAGCGTTCAGCGGCACCCGCTCAGCGAAGAATCGCTTGGCGCGGCGCAGAACCTCGGCGCCCTCCAGGGTCGTCATTACCTCGTAGACCATAGGCCGGATCAGCGCCCCGGCGCTGCCGAATGGGACGCCAGCAGGGTTATCCCGGTCGGTTGTCCAGGGATGGGAACCGTGGCCACGCGTTTTCTCGCGGCGAGATCGAGAACATCGACCGCGCCGGGATCGGCACCGATCGACTCGCACGAGATGTAAGCCAGGCGGCTGTCAGGGGAGTAGGCGACACCATGCACGATCTTCTTGCTGGTGGGAATCCGTGCGATCTCGGTGAGGCTGCTCGCGTCAAGCAGACTCACGCTCTGGTCCTTCTTGTTGGTGACGATGACCAGCTTTCCGTCCGGAGATGGCTCGACGTTGTACGCCCCCTTCCCTACTGGAACCTCCTTGATCTGCTTGAACGACCCGGCGTCCCATACCTGGACGCTGTTGCCGTAGTTGCACGCGACATACAGCCGTTTGTCGTCGGGAGAGACCGAGACGAAGGTGGGGGAGCACTCCCTGCCGCCGGGCGCCGCCGGGGCTGCTGGCCCGTGATGCGCCGGCCCGGTCATGGCCGCCATCGTGTGACCTTCACCGGTCTTCGCTCTCCGGGAAATCCCGAAAGTGGCCACATCGATCTGCAGAATCTCGTCGCTGTGCATGCAGGAGACATACACCCGGGTTCCTGTATGATTCACCTTCACGCCGTGCGGCATGTCGCAGGCGGGGATATCGGTGATCTTCGTCATCGTCGGTGTGTGGATTACGGAGACGAAGTTCGTTCTAGGATGATCACCGTAAAAATCCGAGTTGGCGACGAAGGCAAACTGGCCGTCGGGAGTCAGGCTGATCGTCGTCGGAAAGAGCTCGACCTGGGCCCGGCCCAACAGCGAGTCGCTGGCCACATCCAACTTCCACAAAGAGCCGAACGGGGTCCCGTGGGCCACCGTGATGTAGTAACTCTTGCCATCCGGGGCGACCGTGATGTTGTGCGGTCCGTCGATGTCCGACGGCATGATACCAATCGGCACCACCCGGTCCGTCACCAGGCCGGTAGCGGTGGGCTTGAGCCAGGTCGCGATGTCACCACTCTCGCTCACGACCGCGACGCGGAAGTCGGTGCTGGTGGTTTGGCTCAACGCCGGACTCGCGACCAGCAGCCCGAGCAAGCCCAGTCGAGGAATATGATCTCTCATGGCTCGGAAGATACCGCTCTAGCTGGCGACTCGCACGGTGGCCTGAAAGACTCTGGTCTGAGCGAAAAGGTCCCGCACTCCAGGCTTCCGCCGCAGGACGATCACGAGATCTCCTGCGGGTGGATCCGTCACGCCGTCAGCGGTCAAGAAGCAGGGCAACTCGGCTCCCTCCGGCAGCGGCGCGCGGTAGCTGCGGCCCCGCCACTGGAAGGTCACCGCGGGGGGCAGCGAGCGCACGATGTGATCGATGAAGACATCATCATCAACTTGGTATGTACCATCGTGTTGGAGCTCACCACTGAGAAAGAAGGTGAGGTCGAATTCGTCCCCGTCGTGGCGGGCAAAGTTGTGCTCCACCGCCCAGTCGAAGTCCTCCAAGTCGGGGGCCCGCGCCCGCCACTCCAAATGGTGGCGGAGCTCGTGAGTGAGAGTCTCCCAGGCCTCCAGCCGCCAATCGAATCGCTCCTGCGACTGAGCGAGCGCCGCAAACGATCCGTGGTAGAGAACAATGCGGCTTTGCACTCCCTCTACCCCGCTGCCCAGCTCGATCGGAAGCGGAACGCACTCGCCAAGGGTAAAGACTTCGGCTCGCTCAGGGTGTGACACGGTGCGGGGCGAGACCATCACCTCGGCGATGCCCTCGAAGAAGTGCGCCGGAACTTCGCCACAAAGGCGGCGGATCATGGTTTCGAAGTCGGCGAGGCGCATCTCAACGGTAAGCGGTAAGCAGTGAGCGGTAAGCGGGAAAACCGGTACAGTCCGGAGTTCCCGGGTCTAATGCTCGACGGAAGCGCCCGCTCACCGCTTCCCGCTCACCGCTCACCGCTCACCGCTCACCCTCTCCTTAAGGTACTCGGCTACCCGGTCCAGCCCCACCCGCTCCTGCTGCATCGAATCGCGCTGGCGGACGGTGACGGTCTGAGTGGTGATGGTCTCGCCATCCACCGTCACCCCGAAGGGTGTGCCGGCCTCATCCATCCGGCGGTACCGTCGACCGATGGCACCGCTGTCATCGTAGAAGCAGGTGAACCGCTTCCGCAGGTCGTGATACAGCCTCGTGGCCAGTTCCGGCATCCCATCCTTTTTGACCAGAGGAAATACGCCGGCCTTGATCGGCGCGATTGCGGGATGGAAGCCGAGCACCACTCTGGTTTCCCCTTCGACCTCCTCCTCGCGGTAGGCATCTACCAACAGCGTGAGCGCCACCCGGTCGGCGCCCGCCGAGGTTTCCACGATATAGGGGATGTAGCGTTGATTCTGCGCCTGGTCGAAGTACTCCAGTTTCTTGCCCGAGTACTCCTGATGGCGGCTGAGATCAAAATCACCGCGGTTGTGGATTCCTTCGATCTCCTGCCAGCCGAACGGAAACTGGTATTGGATGTCGAAGGCCGCTTTGGCGTAGTGGGCCAGCTCGCTCCCAGCGTGCTGATGCCACTGCAGCTTGGCTGAATTCAGGCCTAGTGAGTGGCACCAGCTCATGCGCCACTCCCGCCAGCGCTCGAACCACTCGGCGTCAGTGCCGGGCTGCACGAAGAACTGCATCTCCATCTGCTCGAACTCCCTGGTGCGGAAGATGAAGTTGCCCGGCGTGATCTCGTTGCGGAATGCCTTGCCGATTTGAGCGATGCCGAAAGGAATCCGCTGCCGCGATGACTGGAGAACGTTCAGGTAATTCACGTAGATCCCCTGGGCCGTTTCCGGGCGCAGGTAGACCACCGCAGCTGAGTCTTCCACCGGCCCCATGAACGTCTTGAACATGAGGTTGAACATCCGGGGCTCCGTCAGCGACCCCCGGGTACCACACACAGGGCACTGCGCATCCGGCTGTCCCGGCGTACCCTTGATTCTGGGGTCGTCGGCACGGAAGCGGTTCTTGCAATGGCGGCAGTCCACCAGCGGATCAGTAAACCCTGCCACATGCCCCGATGCTTCCCACACCTTGGGATGCATGAGAATAGCGGCGTCGAGGCCTTCGATGTCGTCCCGCGCATGAACCATCGCGTTCCACCATCGATCCTTGACGTTGTTCTTGAGCTCGACCCCGAGCGGACCGTAGTCCCACACCGATCCCAGGCCACCGTAGATCTCCGAGGACTGAAAGACGAACCCACGGCGCTTGCAGAGGGAGACCAGCTTATCCATCAACGCGGTGTCGGCCATCGGTTTCCGTGCCAGAGTAAGGGAGGATCGAGATAAGCCGGGGAAGATAAGGGCGGTGAATGGCGGCAAGGAAGCGCGGCATTAGCAGAAAATTCCGGCGACCTGGCGGTAATCGACCCCGAATAATCCCCCCACGCCAGGCATTAACTCACACAGTCTCAGCAACTTGTGGCAAATGAGCGAAGCATCGATCCGCTTCGGTCAAATCGTGCTGGCGAAGAGTGGGGTGCAGACGCCGGATGCTCCGCTTCCGGTAGCCATTCTGACGTATAGCCTCCGCGAGGAACGGGAGACCATGGATTGGGTCCATAAGGAAAATTCAGGGTGGCGCGAAGCTGCCTCTATCGTGGAGGCAAACGCGGTGGCGTTGGGCGAGTTCTTGGAGCTGGGTGGCGCGACCGTTCGAGCCCTGGGGGGATCCGAGCGCTCGGTGGCTATATCGAGGGCCGGGCCGGAGTCGAGTTTGACCCGGCTATTGCCCGATCGTTTACCGCAATGATGCGGAAATGGGACCAGCAGATTGCGCTGGTGCCGGCCTGACCCCAGCGGGTGACTGAAGCAGGTGCTGCACGATCAGCTCGCCGTGACCCCGCGCATTCTCAATAAACAGACGATTGGCGTCATTCCCGCTGGCAATCACTCCAGCCAGAAAACACCCCGGAACCGGCGTGGCCATCGTGGCCTCGTCATGAGCGGGCACGCCGCTGACGGGATCGACCGGCACGCCGAGGCGTTGCAACAGGCTGGTATCCGCGTGGTAACCGGTCATCGCAAGCACGGCGTCGGCGGGGATCATTTCGCCGGCCCCGGTGACATCTGAGACGACCTCGACGTGAGTCGGCGTGATCGCCCGCACCCGTGACCGCCAGCGCA
>DASXRM010000092.1:0-2668 GCA_036506575.1 Gemmatimonadales bacterium
TCTCCCGACCCGCACGTCCTGGTACTACCGAAGATCATACCAAAAGGATGAAGGTTGGCCGAAGAGCTGATAAGATCGTGGATGATGACTAAGAGGAGGTGACGGAGTGGCCACCAGAGCTGCCGAAATTGAAAAGGTGACCGTGTCATTGCCTCGCCGTCTGGTGCGATACGCCGACCAGCGCGCCGCGGAGCTCGGGACCAGCCGGAGCCAGATCATCGGTCGTGCCCTGTCTGAACTCGAGGCCCGAGAGCGCGACGAGCTGGGCAGAGAGGGTTACCTGTTTTACGCAACGGAGTCTGAGGACTTTGCGGCCGTGAGTGGTCGGGCAGTCTCGGAGGCGCTCGCGGACGCCAGTTGGGCGGGCGATATCTACCGGGTGGAATCTGACCCCGGTCAAAGGCGATGAGCAGGGGGGTTCGCCCAGCGCTGGTGGTCCAGCACGACCTGGGCAATCAGTACAGTCCGACGACTGTCGTAGCGGCTATCACCCGCACGGTACCGCGCGAAGCCGTCGGTGGCTACCCGCAGCTGCACTCCAAGAAGTCGCCTAGCGAGCCACCCACTCCCACCCGGGCAGATTCCAGTTCCAATTGATGCCGCCGAGTGGTCCCCGGAGGTCAGCCGTGTAGGGGATGACGGCGAGGTTGTAGTAGAGGGGGAAGGCAGGAACTTCCTCGCTCACCACCTTCAGCAGATCGATGCTGCGCTGATTCCGCTCCGACCGGTCCAGGGTGGTGTCGTAGGCGGCGGTGACGCGCTCGAATTCCGGGTGGTTCCAACCGCCGCGATTACTGCCGCGCCAGCGGTTCTCCGGCGTGGGCATCTCCGCCGCCCGCAGGAACTTCACGGGGGGCTCGAAGGCGTTGGTGTGGCTGGTCGAAGAGATCCCTGAGAAGCTCGAGCGCACCTGCCGGTCCGCGGCCTGGGCTTGAGACAGCACCTGCAGCGTCATGTCGACGCCACCGCGCCGCAGCGCGTCCACGATGACTGCCGCCTCCGCCTCGTTCTGAGCGAGCGCGCTCACGGAAAGCTCGAGGGAGAACCGTCCGGTGCCGGGGCCGGTGTAGATCCCATCGGGGCCTTTCTCGAAGCCGGCTTCTCGCATGAGCTGCTCGCTCCGGCGGAGGTCGTACGGGTATTTGGTGAGGATCCGGTCCAGGGCCGGAAAGTACTCGACCTGCGGGGAGACCAGCGTGTCCGCCGGAATTCCCTGGCCGTCGAGTAGCCCATCCACCAGGCCCTGTCGATTGATCGCGTGCGCGAGCGCCCTGCGGACGCGGAGGTCGAGCAGCGCAGCCGGCTTCACGAACTCCGGTTTGAACTGCACCATGGTCATACGGACCTCTTTGGGGCTGAGGATCACGTTTCCAGCGCCACTGGCCACCCACCCCTGTTGCAAAACCCTGCCCTGCTGGAAACGGATTGACCGTCCGTCCGTGGTATGCACGGCTCCGGACAGCAGGCTGGCAACGACGGTGTTGGCGTCCGCCATGAACACCATTTTGAGCCGTGGAATCTTCGGCGGGCCCGACACGTGTCCCTCGAAGCTGCCGCCTTCGATGAACGTGCCCAGCTCCCAGTGCTCCAGGCGGTAGGGGCCGAGTCCCACGTGGCTCTGGCCCCAGTAGGGGTGGGCCACGAAAGCGTCCGCGTCCCCGCTTTGAAAGGGCGCCTCCAGGATGTGCCGCGGCAGTGGCGGGAATTCCGTGCCGTCCATCTCGGCGGCGCCCGGATAGGGCCGCCGCCAGCGAATCACGACTAATTGCGGATCGGGCGCGAGCACCTCGTCGATCTCGGGCATGGGGGCGGCGTCGGCGTAACCGAACTCCGGCACGGCGTACACGCGCCAGGCGAATACGAAGTCGGTGCCGGTCAGCGAGGTACCGTCGTGCCAGGTCAGGTTCGGGCGCAAGCGAAAGGTCGTTTCCATGCGGCCGTCCGGAGACACGACCCAGCTGTCGGTGGCCAGCTCTGGCAGCGTCTGCGCCAGGTACGGGTGAGGCACGTCGCGCTCATCCCGGATCGCCAGACCGGCATTGAAGGGCCGCGAGGTATCCGGCCCGATGCCCGAGCCCGTCGGGCGCAGGGTCTTGTCCGCCACGCTGGCCGGCTCGCGCGAGATGGCGACGACGAGCGTGCGCTGCAGGGCGGCCGCGCGGTCTCCGGCGGGTGAACCTTGCGGAACACTGGGCGCCGTGCCGCAGCCGCTTATGACGCTCAGCCCGATGGCAGCCAGCACGCGTGTCCAGATTGAATTCACCGTGGGTACTCCTGCCGGGATCCGGGCCGGCGCGGCCGGTCGCCGCAAGGGTATCATGGCGTCGGCTCAACCAAAAAGGGGGAATCAACATGTCGTTGAAGGAACAGTATGCGACGCGAGTAAGCGCATATTTTGCGGGCACGCCGTACGGCCAGTGGCTGCGCGACGAAGGTGTGTCGGTGTTCGAAGACTGGACGGTGCCCGACGTTTGGAAGCTCGAGACGACGCTCTGGCCGCGCCTGGGCGGACGGGCCCGCTTCATCGCACTCTATCCGCAGATGGAAGGCCAGCGCGGCATGTACGTAGTGGACATCGAGCCCGGCGGCAAGCTGGAGCCGATCCACCATATGTACGAGCAGATGATCATGATTCTGGATGGGCACGGCGCCACGGAGGTCTGGCAGG
>DASXRM010000093.1:0-12472 GCA_036506575.1 Gemmatimonadales bacterium
CCGGCCATGACCAGCGTCTCCTTGTTGGCCAATGCCACCCGCTTCCCTGCCCGCAGCGCCGCCAGGGTTGCCTCCAGACCAGCGGCACCGACTACCGCGTTGACGACGATGTCGGCCTCGGGATGGGTAGCTGCCTCCACCAGGACAGCGGGACCACTGGGCCAGCGCGGGTCAGTGGCGACACCGGCGAGCGCGGCATATGCCGGCCGCCACTCGGCCACCTGGCTTTCCAACTCGTCACGGTTGCGCCCTGCGGTCAGCGCCACCAGCCGGAAATGCTCCCGCTGACGTCGTAGGACATCCAGGGTGCTCCGGCCAATGGATCCGGTAGAGCCGAGAAGTGCCACCCCTCGCTGACCCCTCGGGGAGGCTGCCCCTTCGCTCTGCTCAGGGCGAGCTCGAAGTGAGGCCGAAGCGCTCGGAGCGGCGGCGCGGGGCGAGCTCATCAGATCACTCCAAAGAGCCGGTACAACGCGGCGGCCGCCGGAATCACGAAATAGAGTGAATCGAATCGGTCGAGCACCCCCCCGTGGCCTGGTATCAGCCTGCTCGAGTCCTTCACGCCCGCTTCGCGCTTGAACAGCGACTCGACGAGATCGCCGATCTGTCCCACGACGGAAAGCACGCCGGCAATGACGAGGAGTCGCCACACGGGCACCTCCAGCCCAACGCGGGGAAAGACCAGGGTACCAAACAGGGGTGCAACCAGGAGTCCTCCGACCAGCCCGGCGGTGCTACCGGACCGGGTCTTACCGGGGCTCACCCTGGGCGCGAGCTTCGGCCCGCCGAAGGCGCGCCCCCCGAACATCGCCGCGGTATCGCAGACCCAGGTGACCACCAGGGGAAAGAACACTAACCAGGCGCCGGCCCAGGAACGCTCGGAATAATGATTGTGCCGGATCGCGACCAGGAAGGCCGGCAGCGCACCGGTATACGCCACGGCCAAGAGCGTCACGCCGGCGGCGGAAAGCGGCTTCTCCGCGGGAGACCGACACGCCAGCACGCAGCTAAGGAGAGCCACGACCCATAGCCCGGCCAGGTAGGGCCAAGTCGCGAGGATCAACGCACGAATATCCGAGGCTGCCACGTAGGCGTACGCGATTGGGGCGAGGGCGGCCCCGCTGACGAACCCGAAGGGGCGGATCGGATGAATGCCTTGGCTGGCCGCCAAGTCGAAGAGCTCGCGGGCGCCGAATGCGGCGGCAACCGCAAGCAAGAAGGCGAGCGGGAATCCTCCGTACCAGACGATAGCGAGGGCGATCGGGATCGCGACGATCGCGAACCCGACCCGGCGGACGAGATTGGCGTCCATGCTCATCCGGCTTCGACGCGCCCGAACCGCCGCTCGCGCCGCTGAAACTCCAGGATCGCTTCGAAGAGGTGGCGCCGGGTAAAGTCCGGCCAGAGCACGGGGGTGACGTACAGCTCGGCATACGCAAGCTGCCACAACAGGAAATTGGAGATCCGCATCTCGCCTGAGGTGCGGATCAGCAGGTCCGGGTCGGGCCATTCGGCGGTGTAGAGCATCCGGCCCACCGCTTCCTCATCGATCTCCGCCGGATCGAGCCGGCCCGCCGCCGCGGCCTCGGCCAACATTCGCGCGGCCCGTGCAATCTCGGATCGCGCGCTGTAGGAAATGCAGAGATTGAGCGCCAGCGCCCCGCCTCCGGCGGTCTCGGCCATGATCCGCTCCACTGCGCGCCGGGCTCCCTCGCCGAGCTGGTCGAGATGGCCCAGGACTCGAACCGATACGCCCTGATCTCGGAGCTCATTGGCCTCACGGGCAATGTACTCCTCCAGCAGTTTCATCAGCGCCTCGATCTCGCCGGCGGGCCGCTTCCAATTCTCTTGGCTGAACGCAAACAGGGTGAGCACGCCCACCCCAGCCTGGAGGCAGCCTTCGACCACCTCGCGCACCGCCTTCATCCCCGCGTGATGGCCGAAGGGGCGAGGGAGCGAACGGCCCTTGGCCCAACGCCCGTTCCCGTCCATGATGATGGCGATGTGGCCCGGCACAGCCCCGTGCAGCCGCAGCCGCTGAAGCAGGTCGTTGCTCATCCGGTCAAACTTCCAGGATTTCCGCTTCTTTCGAGTGAATGAGACCGTCGATCTGCTTGATGTGCTCGTCGGTCAGCTTCTGAATTTCCTTTTCGGCGTGTCGCTTGTCGTCCTCGGATATCTTCTCGAGCTTCTTGATCTTGGAGAGCGTATCGGTCCGGGCGTGCCGCACGGCGATCCGGCCTTCCTCTCCCAGTTTGTGCACCACCTTCACCAGATCGCGGCGCCGCTCCTCCGAAAGCGCCGGCAGCGGCACCCGGATCAGGTTTCCCTGGGTAGCCGGATTCAGACCGAGGTCGGAGTCACGGATGGCCTTCTCGATGGCATGGCTCAGGGACTTGTCGAACGGCTGGACGGTGAGGAGACGCGGCTCGGGGGCCGCTATCATCGCCACCTGGTTGAGGGGGACCAGCCCGCCGTAGGCTTCCACGCGGACGATATCCAGCAGCGACGTGCTGGCTTTGCCACTGCGGATGGAGCTGAACTCCCGCTTGGTGCTCTCGACCGCCTTGTGCATCAATTCCCGGCCGTGCTTCGTGAGTTCGGGGATGGTGCTCATCGGACGATGGTCCCTACCCGCTCGCCCTGCAGCACGCGCGTAATGGCGCCGGGCTGGTTGATGTTGAAGACGATGATGGGAAGCTGGTTGGCCTTGCACAGCCCGAACGCATTGGCATCCATGACCGCGTAGTTCTTGACGATGGCTTCCTGGAAGGTGAGCTCGGGAATGAAGGTCGCGTTGGGGTCCTTGCGCGGATCACCGGTATAGACCCCGTCCACGTTGGTGGCCTTGAGAATCACCTGTGCCTCCACCTCCAGCGCCCGGAGAACCCCCGCGGTATCGGTCGAGAAGAACGGATTTCCGGTGCCTGCCGCAAAGATGATGAGCCGTCCCTTTTCCAGGTGCCGGATTGCCCGCCGCCGGATGTACGGCTCGGCGACGGATTCCATCCGGATAGCGGTCATGACCCGGGTATCCACCCCGATCTTCTCCAGCACATCCTGCAGCGCCAACGCATTGATGACGGTGGCGAGCATTCCCATGTAGTCCGCGGATACCCGGTCGAGTCCCTCGCGACTCGCGACGGTTCCCCGGATGATATTGCCACCCCCGACGACCAGGGACAGGTGCGCGCCCAGCGCGTGCACCGCCTTGATCTCCTCCGCGAAGGACTCGACCATGTGGTAGTCGAGGCCAAAGCCCTTGTCGCCCGCCAGCGCCTCGCCCGAGATCTTGAGCAGGGCGCGGGTGTAGGCCAGGGCCATCAGACTTCCCCGATTTTGAACCGTGCAAAGCGCCGAACCGAGATCACCTCGCCCAGCTTGCCGGATGCCTCCTTGATGAGCTGGCCGACCGTCTTCTTGTCGTCGCGCACGAACGGCTGCTCCACCAGCGTGCGTTCGGCCACGAATTTCTTGAGCTTACCGTCCACGATCTTCCCGCGGATGTTTTCCGGCTTCCCCTCCTGGGCCACCTGCTCCTCGGCGATCCGGCGCTCCCGCTCGAGCAGCTCCGCCGGCACGTCCTCGGGGTTGACCGCGATCGGATCCGCGGAGGCGACGTGTAGAGCGATGTCACGCGCGAGCTGCTGAAAGTCGTCCGTGCGGGCGACGAAATCGGTCTCGCAGTTGAGCTCCACCAGCGACCCTACCTGGCCGTTGTGATGCAGGTAGCTGACCACCACACCTTGCGAGGCTACTTTGCCGGCCCGCTTTTCCGCCTTGGCCATCCCCTTCTTCCGGAGGATCTCCGAGGCTTTGTCCATGTCGCCGCCGGCCTCTTCCAACGCCCGCTTGCAATCCATCATGCCGGCGCCGGTCCGCGTTCGCAGCTCGCTGACATTCTTCGGCGAAATCGTCGTACTTGCCATAGTCTCCAAACCCAGGTCGACTCAGGGGTGAATAGTAAAGCCGCCGCTCGTGGCCGGCAGGCCGAGAGCGGCGGATGACTGCCGGCAAGGCTGCCAGCCGCTTATGCGCCCGCGTCGCTCGCCGTGCTGGGAGCGGCCGCTTCAGGCACCCCCTCAGCATCGGCGTCAGTCTTCAACCGCGCCGCGATCGCTTCCGGCTTGGGCCGCCGCTTGCGGCGGGGGCGTCGGCGCTTGCGATCGGCGTCGGCGTCGCCCTCGCTCCCGGCGTCGGTGCTGTAGGTCTCAGCCTCGAGGTCCTCGGTGACCTCACGCATCGGCATCTGGGACCGGGCTTCCTTGATCACGTCCGCCAGCGCGGCGGTGATCAAGGAAACTGAGCGGATGGCATCGTCGTTTCCGGGCACCGGAACCGTGATCACATCCGGATCAGCATTGGTGTCGACGATGGCCACCACTGGGATGCCCAGCTTATTGGCCTCGGCCACGGCGATCTTTTCCTTCTTGGCATCGACGACGAAGAGCGCTCCGGGGAGCCGTCCCATACCTTTGATGCCCTCGAGGTTCCGGCTGAGCTTTACCCGCTCACGCTCGAAGAGAAGCTTTTCCTTCTTGGTGTAATTTTCGAAATCTCCCTCGGCCGCCCCCTGTTCCAGCTCCCGCAGCCGCCGGATCTGCTTCTTGAGCGTCTGGAAGTTGGTCAGCATGCCCCCGAGCCACCGCTCGGTGACGTAGAAGGCTCCGCACGTCGACGCTTCCGCCTGGACGATCGCCTTGAGCTGCTTCTTGGTGCACACAAAGAGGACACCCTCGCCCTTGAGCACCACGTTCCGCAGGAGCTCCTGGGCCTTGGCGATTTGGCGGAGGGTCTTCTGGAGATCGATGATGTAGATGCCGGAGCGTTCGGCAAAAATGAAGCGCCGCATCTTCGGATTCCATCGGCGAGTCTGATGGCCGAAGTGGACACCGGCTTCGAGCAGGTCCTGCAGTTGAGGCTGTGCCATGCTGAACTGACTTCCCATCCGTTTTGGGGTTAGACGTCCACCGCGTTCGTCTCCGGCTGCGATCCTTCCCTCTCGCGCTGCTCGGGGTCAGGACACCCACAGGCGGATCCCGCGATGTGCGAGGTCGGGTGGACAGGCGGTCGGTCGGACAGGCGGTCAGTTAACCGAAACCGTCCGCCCCGTCCGCCAGTCCGCCCGTCTACCTCTTACTAAACTGGAACCGCTTCCGCGCGCCTGGCCGGCCCGGCTTCTTCCGCTCGACCGCCCGTGGATCACGCGTCATCAGCCCGGCGGCCCGGAGCTTGGTCCGGTGCTGCCCGTCGGCTTCCACCAGCGCGCGCGCAATGGCGTGTCGAAGAGCGCCGGCCTGGCCTGCCTGCCCGCCACCGTTCACATGCGCCTTCACGTCGAAAGCTCCCAGCGTATCGGTGGCCGTGAAGGACTGCTGGATGTGTTGCACCAGAGAGGGCCTCGGGAAGTAGTCGCCGAGGGTCCGGCCGTTGATGTCCCACTTGCCGGTGCCGGGCGTCAGGTACACTCGCGCGACGCTGGTCTTACGCCGGCCTACTGCCTGCCACCGGAATTGGGGTGTTGCGGTCATGCGCTCGCCTTCGAGGGAGTGACGGAAAACGGTTTGGGCTGCTGGGCTGCGTGCGGGTGCTCGGCACCGGGATAGACCTTGAGCTTGCCGCGAAGCTTCTGCTTGGCCAGTGAGGTCTTGGGCAACATCCCGAAGACCGCTTTCTCAATGACTCGCTCCGGATGCTTGGCCAGCAGGTCGCGTGCCGCGGTGAACCGCTCGTGGCCCATGTAGCCGGTGTGACCGAAGTACACTTTGTTGGTCAACTTCCGGCCGGTCAGCCTGACCTTCGACGCGTTCACCACGATCACGAAGTCGCCTCCATCCATGTGAGGCGTGTAGGTCGGCTTGTGCTTGCCGCGGATCAGCTGCGCCACGACACTGGCCAGCCGGCCGAGCGGTACTCCGGCGGCATCGACGAGGTGCCAGTCGTGACTGATGTCCGCCGGCGTGGCGGTAAAGGTCTTCATGTACTCCGCTGCCTGGGGCTAAAAATCGGGCCAAATCGAAACAGACTCACAAGATAGCGGATGGCCGGCAGCAGGGTCAAGTGGAGGTGAGAGGGTGAGAGGTGAGAGGTGAGACGTGAGAGGTGAGAGGTGAGAGGTGAGAGGGCGGACCGAAGTCGCGGCTCGGCCTCCAAGCAACACTCCTCATCCCGAGCGCAGCGAGCGACCTCCTCAGTGCCATCCCGATGGGGACGCCAGGAGTCCGGGCCCAGCTTACGAGGTCCGCTCGCACTTACTTCTCACCCTCTTACCTCTCACCTACCTCTCACCTCTCACCTCTCACCTCTCACCCTCAAACTCCACCAGCACCTGGCCCTTCTCTACCGCTTCGCCCGGCGCCACCCGCACCGTCCTCACCACACCCGGTGCAGCGGCCTTGAGCTCGTTCTCCATCTTCATGGCCTCGAGCACCACGAGGCCGGCTCCGGCTGCCACCTTATCGCCCGGTTTCGCTTGCACCCGGACCACCAGGCCCGGCATGGGCGCTTTGAGCACATCGGCCGATCGCCGCTGATCGCCCACGCCCATAAGGCTTCGAATGTGCCGGGTGCGTTCGTCGAGCACCTCCATCTCCCAGCGCTCCCCCGCCGGGGTGAGCGCCCAACGGCCCCGCCCCAGCGACTCGATCGAGAGCGTCAATGGCCGGCCATCGAGCAAGAGCTGTCGGAGCGGGGTGCCGGGGATGGCGCTTAACGTCGCGCTATAGGACTTACCGGCGACGGTGACGCGTTCCCCGTCCACCTCGACCTCGATGGCCTGGCCGTCCACCAGCACCACGTACTTCACGCGGGCTCCATCACCGCGACCGTCTCCACGTGCGTCGTCTGGGGAAACAGGTCGAACGCCTGCACCAGCACCAACTGGAAGCGTTCCAGCCGTTGGAGGTCCCGAGCGAGCGTCGCGGGGTCACAGGAGATGTACACCAGCCGAGCCGGCTTGATCCGTTCGAGCTCGGCCGTCACCCGCCGGTCCATGCCGGTCCGCGGTGGGTTAGCGATCACCAGGTCGGGTCGCCGGAGGTGGCGCAGGACATCCTCAACCCTCCCCGTGTGACGCCGCGCAGCGGGGCCTCCGGCCTCCGCCTCCTCGACAGCGCGCCTATCGAGCTCCACACTTTCGACAATCGCCCCGCGCGCGACGAGTTGCTCGGTAGTCTCGCCGATACCGGCATACAGGTCCCATATTTTCCGGCCGGATACGTCGCCGAGCTGCTGCACCGCGAATTCCCGGACTCGGTCGCCCATCGCCGGATGAACCTGCTCGAACACGGTGGCTGGAAACGTCCCACCGGTGCCGCCGACTACGCGTGCGGCGCCTCCCTCGGGTTGCCACCAGATGGTGGGTTTGGCACCGTTCCGCTCCATTTCACGCCGAAGCCGGTCGGCTCCAGGCCAGACTTCTCCGGGTCCCACTCGTAGCAACAGGTGCCGGCCCCCGGCGCGATCGAGGCGGAGCACGACCTGCTCCAACTGGGGCGGGAGCAGCGCCCGCAGCTTGCGGACGGTTTGCCACAGCTCCATCAGCTCCGGCTCCGTGATGTGACACCACTTGAGATCGAAGATCTGGTCGGCCCGGTGGTAGCGATACAGTCCGATTTTGCGGCCCCCAGCTTCTGCATGCAGCGTCAGCTTGGTTCGATAATCGTAGGTCTTGTCCGCGGGGATGATCTGGGGGTCGAGCACATCGCGTTTGGCGATTCGGCGGAGGGCATCGCCGACGAACGCCCGCCGGCTCGCGAGCTGGGTCTCATTGTCCACATGCTGGAGCTGGCAGCCGCCACACTCATCCCGGACGTAATGAGGACAGCGCGGCTCGACGCGGTGCGGGGAAGCCTCCAGTACGCGCTGCAAGCGAGCCCGGGCAAAGCGCTTCTGCTCGCGCAGATCGGTGAGCTCGATCAGGTCTCCGGGGGCGGTGCGGGGCACGAACACGGTTCGGCCATCAGGCAGCTTCCCGACGCCATCCCCGCCGGCCGCCAGGCGCAGGATGCGGACCGCCGTCACCGAAGGCCTTCGCTCCGCGCCTGTCTCGCCCACTCCCCGGTGGGGCCCAGATCGGCCGCAACGATCGGTCGCCGGCTCTGACGAGCCTCGTCTTCCGCGAGCGCGGCGGCCATCGCGAGATCCTGAACTCGATTGGAGGTCGGGGCCGGGCCCAATAGGTCGGTACGGCGCTCGAGGAACTGGATATCGATCTCTCCCTTTCGAAATGCTGTATCCGACATCAAGCGGCGGTGAAAGACCTGATTCGTCGCCACCCCAACGATCACCAGCTCGTCCAAGGCCTGCCCCATTCGAGCCAGCGCCTGAGGGCGGTCGGGCGCCCAGGCGATCAGCTTGGCCAGCAGCGAGTCGTAGTGAAGGGTGACTTCATCCCCGATCTCGACACCGCTATCCCACCTGATTCCGGGCCCGGCCGGAACCCGTAGATACTCGATACGACCGGTGGAAGGAAGAAAGCTGTTCGCCGGATCCTCACTGGTAATCCGGCACTCCAATGCCCAGCCGCGGGGGGTGAGGTTCCCCTGGGCAACCTGCATCGGCTGCCCGCCGGCGATCCTCAGCTGCTCCCGGACGAGATCCACCCCATACACCAGCTCGGTCACCGGATGCTCCACCTGGATCCGCGTGTTCATTTCCAGGAAGTAAAACGAGCTGTCCGAGGTGGCCAGAAACTCGCAGGTGCCCGCTCCCCGATAGCCCACGGCGCGCGCGGCCGAGACAGCGGCCGCACCCATTCGTTCACGCAACTCCGACGAGACAGCGGTGGACGGCGCCTCCTCGACCAGCTTCTGGTGCCGCCGCTGAATCGAGCATTCCCGCTCACCGAGGTGGATGGTGCGCTGATGGTCGGCCAGGATCTGGACCTCGATGTGCCGGGGCCGCTCGATGAACTTCTCCAGGTACACGCTGGCATCCCCAAAAGCCTTGAGCGCCTCAGAACCGGCGGCCCCGAGGGCCGCCGCCAGAGCGTCCGGCTCGCGTACCACCCGCATGCCTTTTCCCCCGCCACCTGCCGCCGCCTTCACCATGACGGGATAACCGACCGCCGCCGCCGCCGCCAGGGCGCCCTTCAGGTCCTCACTCGGCGCACTCGATCCCGGAACGATCGGGACCCCCGCGGCCTGCATCCGGCGACGCGCCTCGGTCTTGTCGCCCATGGCCCGGATGGCCGAAGGGGGCGGGCCGACGAAGACCAATCCGGCGCGGGCAACCGCTTCGGCGAATGCGGCACGCTCTGCGAGAAAGCCGTAGCCGGGATGAACGGCATCGGCACCGGCTTCCCGGGCGGCATCGATCAGCCGCTCGATCGAGAGATAACTCTGGGAGGGTGCAGCCGGCCCGATAGCGATAGCACGGTCGGCCGCGCGGACGTGAGGCGCCCCGCGATCGGCCGCGGAGTATACCGCTACCGCCTCGAGATCTTCTTCATGACATGCGCGGATGATGCGGAGAGCGATCTCGCCGCGATTGGCGATGAGGACGCGTTTCATAGGGCGGCGGACAGGGCGGAAAAGGCGGAAAGGCGGTCGTGGCGGAAAGTGAGCTGGGTGCTCAGATCGAGCTCGCTTGTCCGTCCATCACTTCCGCTTCTTCCGCCCTTTCCGCTCTTTGCGTCCTTTCCGCCCTCTCCGCCCTCTCCGTCTTATCCGTCTTCTCCGTCATGGCCTACAGGCCGGCGGCGGCGCGTCTCCGAATACCGGGAGGAAGCTGCTGCAGAGGAGCGTATTGAATCGCGCGGCGCTATCGTAGACGTTCCGCACGTCTCGGACCCACACCGAACTTCCTTCCCGCGTGGCCTCGAGGAGCTCAGTAAGGGACAGCGCCTCCGGCCCGGGCTCCACCGCACGGCTTACCCGGGTGAGCCGGAAAGGCACCCAAGGGAGGGCGGGAGCTGCGGCGCTATCCGCACTTGGCGTCAGGCACAGTGGGCGGTGGGACGCCACGTCCTCCAGCGCACTACGCACCGGCAGCCCAGCATCGATACCCATCGCTTCCGCCATCCGGCGGCGATATATGGAATCGGTCGCGTAGCGGTCGGGACGGATGGGCAAGATCTCCCGAGAGCGGAGGTCGAGGTTGTCGTACCAGACCGAGAGGGCCTCGAGATCATTGCCGAGCAGGAGCACGCCGCCCGAGGGACAGGAGCTCAACAGGTTGGCCCCCAGCTCGAGGATGAAGGGCGGCAGTTCGGGGGCGGCCCGAGTGCGCGCACCTCCGATATTCCAACCCGAGTCCTCGACGAACACTACCGATCGCTCCAGCTCGGCTAAGCCGCGAAAGACTACGCCCGAGTCCACCGACAGGCGTACCGCCTGATCGAACGCGGTGACCGCGAAATCCAAATAAAGAAGGCCATCGGGATCGCCCCGGTGGCCCTGGAGATGCCAGTCGCGCGCATCGAGCAGGTAGAAACGGCCCAGCTGGAACCAGGCCCGTCCGTCATCCGGCGCCGTGGCGAGATACCGGCCGAGCAGGTCGATAGCCATCTGGCGCTCCCCGCTCCGCTCGAGCGCGGCAGCCCTCGGCGCCACGTTCGGGTCGATGGCCGCCTGAGCCCCCACATGACCTACTCCGACCACTGAAGCCAGAGTCAATGCTGCGGAGCCCCGGCGGAGCAGGCGTAACACCGAGTTCAGTTGTGCAGGTGTACCCACCGGTCTGCCCTGAAACATGTGTGACAAAAATGCTTCGGGTGGTACCACTTGGCTAGTAGGGGACGCCGGGCGAGGCCGCTGGCGCACGGAGCTGGGGTGGGAGCTCACAACGGTATGTTCCCGTGCTTCTTGGGAGGATTCCGGTCCCGCTTCCCCCTGAGCATGCGGAGCGCCTCGATCAAGCGGGGCCGGGTATCCCGGGGATCGATGACGTCATCGATGTATCCGCGAGCCGCGGCCGCGTAGGGGTGGGCGAACTTTTCGGTGTACTCCTCGATCAGTCGCTCGGTAGCCATGGCCGGATCCTTGGCCCGGGCGATCTCCTCTTTGAAGAGAATCTCGACCGCGCCCTTGGGCCCCATCACCGCGATTTCCGCGGAGGGCCAGGCCAGATTCACGTCGCCGCGGACGTGCTTCGAGCTCATGACGTCGTAAGCGCCGCCATACGCCTTCCGGGTGATGACGGTGAGCTTCGGAACCGTCGCCTCGCAGTAGGCGTAGAGCAGTTTGGCGCCGTGCTTGATGATGCCGCCGTGCTCCTGAGCAACGCCCGGCAGGAATCCGGGCACGTCCACGAAAGTCACCACCGGCAGATTGAAGCAATCGCAGAACCGTATGAACCGCGCGGCTTTGATGGAGGCACTGATATCGAGGACTCCGGCGAGGACCGCCGGCTGATTGGCCACGATCCCCACGGGGCTTCCGCCGAGGCGGGCAAAGCCCACGACCATGTTGTCCGCGTGACCTCGCTGAACTTCCAGAAACGCGCCTTCGTCGATGACCCGTCCGATCACCCCGTGCATGTCGTACGGTTGGTTCGCGCTCTCAGGGATGAGATCCAGCAGGGCCGGGTCCCGCCGGTCGACGGGGTCGGCGCTGGGGCGTTGGGGTGGCTCGTCCAGGTTGTTGAGCGGCAGGAATCCCAACAGGTCCCGGATGGCTCGAAGGCACTCCGCCTCCGAATCATGAACGAAGTGAGCCACGCCGGACGTTTCCCCGTGGGTATCGGCCCCGCCCAGCTCATCGAAACTCACCTCTTCATGGGTGACGGTCTTCACCACACTCGGTCCGGTCACGAACATGTAGCTCACGGCGCGAACCATGAAGATGAAATCGGTGATGGCTGGACTGTACACCGCTCCGCCGGCACAGGGCCCCAGCACCGCTGAGATCTGGGGGACCACGCCCGAGGCCAGCGTGTTCCGGAGGAAGATCTCGGCATAACCTCCCAGTGAGACGACGCCCTCCTGAATCCGGGCACCCCCCGAGTCGTTGAGCCCGATGACCGGTGCCCCAGTCTTGAGGGCCAGGTCCATGATCTTGCAGATCTTCTCGGCGTGCGCCTCGGACAGCGAGCCGCCGAACACGGTGAAATCCTGGGAAAACACGTAGACCAGCCGGCCGTCGATCCGACCCGAGCCGGTGACCACGCCATCGCCTGGAAAGATCTGCTGGTCCAGGCCGAAATCGGTGGAGCGATGGGTGACGAAACGGTCGAGCTCGACAAAGCTGCCCTCATCCAGCAAGAGATCGAGCCGCTCGCGGGCGGTGAGCTTGCCCTTCTTGTGCTGTTGAGCGACCCGATCCGGTCCCCCACCCTGCTCGGCGAGGGATTGTCGGTGATGAAGTTGATCGAGGAGCTTGCGGGGGTCCGGCATGGTGGGTGAAGATAGCGATCAGCGGGGCGGCGGGGCAGCGGGGCAGTGGGAATAACGAAGGGGGCGAACTCAGTACGAGTTTCCAGCCCCTTCGCTGCGCTTAGGGTGACATCCTCTTGCTGCCCCGCTGCCCCGCTG
>DASXRM010000094.1:0-5650 GCA_036506575.1 Gemmatimonadales bacterium
GCCGTGTGCTAGGCTAGAATATCGGGGAGCGACGCCCTCGTAGAGGCGCGTCCCAAGCTGCCATCAGGTTAGCGGACCCGGGGCACTCAGCGGCGCCAGCCGTCGGCGCTGCTCGGGTCGAGGGGGTAGGATATTAGGCAGCAATATTAGACTTCAAGCGTCGGCCTGTCAACGGAATACGCTCCGCCGGTGATGGATTCTACGACGCCGCCCAGGACGTTCCATGCCGGGCTTCGCCGTCCTTACCCGCTTATTGCCCAACATTGACGCCTGCGATGGTCGCGGTCAGCTTGCGAGGAGCCCCCAGGAGGTGAGTATGGCAACCAAGACTATCGAAGCTGAACTGCTGGACCTGGAGAAGCGCTATTGGCAAGCGATCCAGGATCAGGACGTGGACGTCGCGATACGCCTCACCGACGAGCCTTGCATCGTGACCGGAGCCCAGGGCATCGGGCTGATTGATCGAAAGACACTCGCGGCAATGATGAAGGCCGCTAACTACACCCTGAAGCGCTTCGAGCTGATGGACGGCGCGCAGGTGCGCCTCCTGCAGGACGACGTCGCCATTGTGGCCTATCAGGTCCACGAGGAGCTAACCGTCGACGGCAAGCCGGTGATGCTGGACGCGGCGGATTCATCCACCTGGGTGCGCCGCAACGGCCGCTGGCTCTGCGCCCTGCATACCGAGTCGATTGCTGGGGATCCGTTCGGTCGCGACCGGCAGCGGATCAAGTAGGGTGCGCGGAGCACCGCGCCCCCTGCGGCCGCCAGGCCCAGGGACGGATTGACGCGCTCCTTCGGCTCAACCCGGGGCCGGGGGCGAGGGCTCGAGCGATATCTATATGACGACGCGGCAGAGGCTCACCAGTGGGACATACTGAAAGGGAACGGGGGAGGCGGCCGGGTCACTCGGGGACGCCGATCCGGCGCACGATCTCCCGAATCTGGGGCTTGTTCCGCAAGGCTGGATAGGCCGTTTCGCAGCGAAGGTACAGGATATTGTTCGAGCGCTGCTCGAAGGCGGACTGGACCATCGCGATGGCTCGCCCGGTATCACCCAGCGCAGTGTAGAGCTGGGGAGCGTACCAGCGCCCCGGTCGCTGCTCCAGCCAAAGCACCAGCCGGTGTGCGTCTCCAACCCGGCCGGCTCGGGCGTAGCCATGGGCGAGTAGGGCAACGAACCCGGGGTTGCTGTCGCTCACCGTCACCGCGCTCTCCAGGGCGGCTATCGCCTCGGGGTACATCGATTTCGTCAGGTATTCCTCCCCGAAGGCTGCTCTGAGCCAGTCCGGGCTGTCGCCCATGCGGGCCTGCAATTCCTCGAACTCAGCGATCGCTTCATCATGGCGGCCGGCGCAGGAATAGGCCCACGCCACCTGAGACTTCAAGAGCGGCGACAGGGGGTTCCGTTCTTCGGCCCGCCGGTAGTGAATGATTGCCTCCTCCAACCGGCCTGCGGCAACCAAGTACATCGCGTAGATCCATTGGTGCGAGTTCGGATCCAGCGCCAGGGCCCGCTGGATCGACCGTTCCGCGCCCTCCCAATCCCACTCGTGGTTGAAGAGAACAAACCCCAGTGAGGCGTGGGCCTGGGCCTCGTTCGGATCGAGCTCCAGGGCGCGCAGCGCGGCCGTCTTCGACTTCGGATAGAACTCCGGCGCCAGCTCGTCATAGCTGCTGGCGATCCAATGGTAGGCCCGCGCGAGCTTGGCGTGGGCGGCGGCCCACTCAGGGGCCAGCGCCACAGCGTTCTCCAGGTTGGCGACGGCGGTGCGGAGTGCCTCCAGCCGGCCGGATCTGGTGAGTTCCATCGTGACCATCTGCCGCTCCAGATGGTACAGACCCTGAAGATAGGCTTCCTGAGCCTCGGGGCTCACGGATGGTGCGGCGAGTCGGGCATGTGGTTCGGGCGCGGCCCGCGCATGGATGGCGCGGCCGACGGCGCGTGCGACCTCGCCCTGCAGCGCGATGGCATTCCGGAGTGCCCCCTGGTAGGTGCCGGCCCACATGTGCCCCTCGGGGTGGGCGCGGATGAGCTGCACCGTGATCCGGACGCTGTCCTCAGCCCGAAAGACCGAGCCCTCGAGGAGCGCATCCACCCCCAGCTCGCGGGCGACCACTGGCACCGCTCGATCGGTCCCTTGGTACTGGACGGTCGATTGCCGCGAGATCACCGTCAGCTCCGGGATCTGACTCAACTCGGTCACCAGGGCCTCGTGCATGCCGTCCACGAAGTATTCCTGCCGTTCATCGCCGGTAAGGTTCGCTAGCGGCAGCACGGCCAGCCGACGGATCTCTGGGGTCTCGGGCCGGAGTTGGTTCCTCATCGCCCAACCCGCGGCCATAAGTGCGGCCAGCGTCGCCACCAGGATCCCAACCCGCTTCCAGGAGGCCCGGGCCCACCCCAGCCAAGCAGGCACGACCCATCCGCCTTCCGCCGGAAGCGCCGCTGCGGCACCCAGCGGGGGGCCGGTCGAGGACCCTGCTACCCCACTTTGATGGGCCGGTGCGGCCGCCCGGCTCTCCCCGGGTTCAGCGCGGATCCTCGCCACCAATGCCCGCGTCTCGGCCGACGGCTCCAGTTCGTACTCCCCCTCCAGCTTCCAGGTGAAGGCCTCGTAGGCACGCACGGCGGCCGCCCTATCGCCCAGACGCTGCAGCAGGAGAATCAGACGACGAAGCGCCGTCTCGTCGGTGGGAGAGAGGGTGACCGCACGGCGCGCCGCCTCCGCTGCGCCGGCAGCATCGCCGTCTCGCTCCCGCGCTGCCGCCAGTGCCCAACCCGCCTCTCCCGCCCGCTGCCTCAGGCGGCCGCGCTCCTGGTCCAGCCAGTGCTCGAAATCCGGGGCGGCTGAGATGTGGAAGCCTGCGAGCAGCTCGCCCCGATAGAGGGCGAGCGCATCAGCCGCTTGCCCCTGGTCTACCGCCGCGTCGAACGCCCAGACATCACAGCTAACCTGGTCGGGCGCGAGGGCCAGCTCTTCGTCGCCCCGTGACACGATCGCCTTCGGACCAAGGGCGCGGCGCAGGAAATAGACCGACTGCCGGAGGGCATGCCGGGCCTGCTCAGCATCGTACTCCGGCCAGAAGAGGGCAAACAGGGTGTCGCGACGATGAAAGCCGCGGGGTAAGGCGAGGGCGAGATAGCACAGGAGGGCAGCGCGTCGGGGCTGCGCGAGAACGGAACCGACGGCTCTGCTTTCGGCCGAGGTCAGCTCCAGGGCGCCCAGGGTACGCAACTCGATCATTCGTGAGATCCGGCAGGCGGGGCGTCACCCGGCGGTGACGGTAGGAGGACTGCGAGGTGACGCGCGTCGCGGAGACTATCCTAACCTAAGCCGCCGCTGCCCCCTCGCAAGCAGGGGCGAGGTCAAGTGCGGTCCGCCAGGAAGGCATCCAAGAGACACGCTGATCCGACGAGGTCACCCATGCCATACCGCAGGCTTGCAGGTCCAATCATCGCTCTTTTCGCTGTATTCGGGATTGTCGCCTGCTCAGAGGAAGCGCCGGTGGCCCCCGCTGCTACCCATCACATGACGACGGATGTTACCCCGCTCGTCCTGGACCCGTTCACCTTCCGCGCGACCCTCGAACCCTACAAGATCCAGCAGCTCCCGGACTTCATGATGCACTCGAAGGCCACGACCGACATTGTGATCCAGCGGAGCATCTTTCCTCCCGGCGCCGGATTCTGGCACATCCATCCCGGGCCTAGCTTCATCATTGTCCTCGAAGGGGAAATCAAGGTCGAGCGTTTCAGCGCGAAGAATGGCTGCACGGAGAGCCCGGTGCACCACCCAAACGAGGGCTATTTCGAGGTCGCTAACGAGGTGCATCGTGCGGTAGTGGTGAGCACTGAATCCGCCGTGCTCCTCGTTGCGCGATTCAACATCCCGGTGGGCGGATTGTTTACGATCCCGGTAGACGCTCCGGATTGCTAGCGTAGCCCGCGGCCGGCGGCCGCGAGGCGGTTAGGGCTCGTCCTTAGATGCCGAACACATTATCGAGGCCTGCCGCACGCCAGCCGCTCCCGTAAAGCACGGTAAAGAGCAAGCTCCCTTCCCGTGCGGTTCCTTTGGCGTAACAGATGTGCTCGATCCGAGAACGGAGTCGTGAAATGCCGCGGTCGCGGACATTTTCACAACCCAGCAAGGTCCACGTGTGTATCATCTTGAGCAAACCGGCAATCAGCTCCCGTCTGGGCCTAGGGAAAGAGGCCCTGAACTCGGGCGTCACCAGCGCAGATTCACTGCCCGAGGCAATGCGGCGCAGCAATTGATCGATCGATGTCGGCGGAGTCGCACCCTTCAGTCGCCTGGGTAGGAGATGCGGTGGGGTTAAGACCGGCTCGAGTAGACCCGCGATGCCCACAGCGATGCCCTCGGAGTTTGCCTGGCCCAGGTTCAGCAACACAATGACGGTAAGGTCGAAGTCGGGATAGCGCTGAATGGTGGCGTGGGAGCCCAGCCAGGCGCCGCTGTGTCCGATACGCCGATAGCCGCGTTGCTCGACGATGTTCCAGCCGAGACCGTAGGGATAAGTGCCAGCGTGGTTGAGCTGGACTGGGGTCCAGCTCATCTGGAGTCCGGCACGGCCGAGCACCTTGCCATGGTTGAGGCCTATCGCCCACTGGGCGAGGTCCCGGACGCTGAAACTGAGGCAGCAGTCGGCGGCAGAATTGAGGGAGGGTGATACCGGTTCCGGGTTCTGGAGCGTGTCATTCACCAGGTAGTATCCGGCGGCTCGGTTCGGCACCCTGTCGGTATCGGAGTTGACCCGTGCCGTACGCATACCGAGGGGGCGGAAGATCTGGTCACGCACGAAGTCGCCCCAGAACACGCCGGTCACCCGGTGAACGATGACACCGAGCAGGGCATACCCGGTGCTGCTGTAGCTCTCGAGTTCTCCAGGTTCGAATTGGAGAGGTTGAGCGGCCGAGCGCACCAGCTCGCTCTCCGAATAATCGCGGCGCCAGTCGAGCGTCGTGTCTTGGGGGATGCCCGAGGTGTGCGTGAGGAGATGCCGAATGGTCACCCCTGACCACACCGCTGAACCTTCGGGCAGGTACCGGGTGATCGGATCCTCGAGCCCGAGACGACCCTGCTGGGACAACAGCACGATGGCCGCTGCTGTGAACTGTTTGCTGACCGAGCCTACCGCATACACCGTGCTGTCGGTCGCCGGGACGCGGTGCTCCAGGTTGGCAAAGCCGTACCCACGCGCCAGGAGAACGCTGTCGCCGCGCAGAACAGCGACCGACATCCCGGGGATCTGCTGGCGAGCCAGCTCGGCCCTGATGAATCGATCGACCGCGTTGGGCAAGGCAGGCGTCTGTGCCGCCCCTCTACTGACGCAGAAGAGCAGGGTTATGAGCGAGCTGGTTGCGACAGTCGACTGCATGCCGATCGTTGGTGTTTTCTTGATGATTCTCTCAAACGCGATTCATCGCTCCCTCAGATGGCTGAAGCCGGAGTCATCACGAAGGATCTGGTCATCGAGCCACCGATCGATGATGCTCTTCCGAAAGCGCCACTCCTTGCCCAGCTTAGCGCCTGGAATCCGTTTTTCCTGAGCCCACTTGTAGATGGTCTGCGGGGTAAGCCGGAGATAGGAGGCGACCTCCTCGAGCGTGAGAATGTCGTTGGCAGGT
>DASXRM010000095.1:0-10252 GCA_036506575.1 Gemmatimonadales bacterium
AGAAGCGGAAAGGGCGGAAGAAGCGGAAAGGGCGGAAAAGACGGAAGGGCGGAAGGTCTTAGCGAAGTCGAAGGATCTGCTAACCCGTACTCGCTGACCCGACGGCAGATTCTTCGCCGCGCTCAGAATGACATTCCGTCGCCATTCACCTTGCGTCTTCCGCCCCTTCCGCCCCTTCCGCCTCTTCCGCCTCTTCCGCCTCTTCACTCTTTCCGCCCTTTCCGCCCTTTCCGCCTTACCGCTATTCTTCACCATCCATGTCCCGCCTCCTGACCCCCAAGCTATTGCTGCGTGGCTTCGAGGTTTTCATCGTGGCCTCGCTGGCGGGCTTCGGGATCACGCTTCTCTACGGCAACGATCTCCCCGCTTTTCTGGCCGCGGTGGCCCAGCTCCACTGGGTTTGGGTGCTGGCGGGGGTGGGCCTCGCCTCACTCGACTGGATCGGGGGAGGACTCAGGCTCTGGGTCGTGGCCCGGCACGTGTACCCCAACCCGCCGCTCAAGGGGATGATTCTGGCCGGCGGCATGGGGGCGTGGGCGGCTTACATCACGCCGCTCAACTCCGGCGCGGGCCCGATGACGATGTACACCATGAGGCGCTACGGAGTGCCGCTGCCGGTGGCGGTCACCTCCACCTTCATGAGCTTTGTCTCCACCATCCTGTTCTTTGCCATAGCGGGCCCGCTGGCGGTGGTGTTCGGCGCCGGGCGCTCGCTGGGGCAACGCGGGAACGTACTCGGCCTCTCGCTCTTCGATCTGTTCCTTGGCAGCCTCACCATCATCGCCGCCATCGGCGTGCTGATGGCCCTGGTCCTCTTTTTTCCTCGATTGGTGCGCGATCTGATCAGTCGCGCGGCCGAGGCTATCGGGCGGCGCAGCCGGCGGGTGGCCGAGCGCCTGGAGAAACTCCAGGAGGGTATCAACCAGGCGCATGAGAGCGTGGTGGCCTTCAACAGCCCCCGCGGCTGGCTGGCTCTCTTCTGGGCCACGATCCTGTCCGGGCCATCACACGCCAACAAGCTGCTGGCCGGGTACGTAGCGCTACGCGCACTGGGGATCCACACCAATTTCGTGGACATATTGCTGGTCCAGACGCTGGTGATGTTTCTGTTGTACTTCGCGCCGACTCCTGGAGCCTCGGGCGTCGGCGAAGTGCTCTCCGCGGCGGTGATGTCTTCGTATGTTCCCCGAGAGCTGACCCCGATCTACATCCTCATCTGGCGCCTGACCCTGAGTTATTTCACAATCGCCTTCGGCTTCCTGGTGTTCTCGGGATGGGTGCGGCAAGGGCTCAAGGGAGTGGAGCAGTCGGGCCTGGCAGAGCCCGCAGGATAGGAATCGATGACCGAACAGGATGACGCACTCGATAAGGGATACGATGCGGCGCTGCTCCGGCGACTCCTGGTCTACCTGCGGCCCTACCGGGGTCTCACCGCAGTGGCCCTGCTCCTCCTCTTGGCCGGAGCCGGCCTAGCCCTGGTCGGGCCGGCTCTCACCCAGCGGGCGCTCGATGTGGCGATTCCCCACCACGACATCGGCTTGCTCGGCACCCTCGCCGCGGTTTTTCTGGCAGCGCTTATCGTCGACTTTGGGGTGGAGTATGGCCAAACCCTTCTCACGGCCTACATCGGGCAGCGGGTGATGTACGATCTCAGGATGCAGATCTTCGGCCATCTCCAGCGGCTCAGCATCAGCTACTTCGATCGGAACCCCGTCGGTCGCCTCATGACCCGGGTGACCTCGGACGTCGAGACCTTGAACGAGCTATTCTCCTCCGGCGTGGTCACGGTGTTCGGCGACGTGTTCACGCTGGTCGCGATCATGACCATGATGTTGCTGGTGGATTGGCGGCTGGCGCTGGTCACCTTCTCGGTGATTCCGCTGGTCTGGCTTACGGCCACCGTCTTTCGACGCCGGGTGCGGGAGGCATTTCGCGAAATCCGGCTCAGACTGGCGCGGCTGAATGCCTATCTCCAGGAGCGGCTCTCCGGCATGCGGGTCGTCCAGCTCTTCGGCCGGGAAGATGACTCAGCCGCCCGCTTTGCCGAGCTCAATCGCGAGCACCTGCAGGCTCATCTGCGCTCGATCACGATATACGCCGTCTTTTTCCCGGTGGTGGAAGTGCTCACCGCGATCGCCATGGCGCTGCTGCTCTACTACGGTGGGCTGCGGACCTTGAGCGGCAGCCTGACGGTCGGCGTCCTGGCGGCGTTCATCCAGCTTACGCGACGCTTTTTCCAACCGTTGCAGGATCTCTCGGAAAAGTTCAACCTGCTGCAGAGCGCGATGGCCTCGTCCGAGCGGGTGTTCGCCCTTCTGGACCAGCCGGTGACCGTGCTGGAGCCGGTTCACCCCGTCGCGTTGGCGCAGCCCATCAGAGGTGAGGTGCGGTTCGAGGGGGTCTGGTTCCGCTACAGCCCGGAAGGCCCCTGGGTGCTCCGGGACGTCTCCTTTACCGCCTCGCCCGGCAAAACCATTGCGCTGGTGGGGCACACCGGTGCCGGCAAGACCACCATCGTCAATCTGCTGCTGCGTTTCTACGATCCCGAGCGGGGGCGGATCCTCATCGACGGCATCGATATTCGTCGGCTTTCCACGGCCGACCTCCGCTCCCTCATCGGGTTCGTGCAGCAGGACCTGTTCCTATTCGTGGGAGACATTCTGCACAACCTGACGCTCGACGCGCCCATACCCCCCGAGGCAGCCCGCCAGGCGGCGAGCCGGGTAGGAGCCGATCGTTTCATCGAGCGACTGCCCGCCGGATACACCCATCTGCTGGGTGAACGGGGACGCAGCCTGAGCGTCGGAGAGCGCCAGCTGCTGAGCTTTGCCCGGGCCCTGGCCCTCGATCCGACGATCCTGGTACTGGATGAGGCCACCAGCTCGGTCGATGCCCAGGCCGAGGGCCAGATTCAGCACGCGATCGCCGAGCTGATGGCGGGGCGCACGAGCATCGTGGTGGCCCACCGGCTGAGCACGATACTTCATGCCGACGAGATTCTGGTCCTGCAGCACGGCGAGATCCGGGAACGGGGAAGTCACCGCGAGCTCCTCGTGCAGCAAGGGCTCTACTATCGGTTGTACCAGTTGCAGCTCAGCGGACAGGAAGTACGGAAGATTGCTTAGAGCCCTCGCTCAAGTGGCGAACGGGCCGGTGCTTTTTCACCACGAAGGCACGAAGAACACGAAGGACTGGTACCGCAACCTGACGTTCGACTTCGATTCCCCTCAGCCAAAGCAATCATCAGCCTCAACCGTGCAGCAGGCGATTCTTACATCGCCAACCCCAGGACCGCAGGCTGGTCCAGCTCTACGCCGGCAGGGCGTCCCCTAACCCCGTTTCGCTTGCCTGGTTACAAACCGGCGGATACGTTTCTCCCCACTCGCTATTCTCCTCAGGGTCAATCGATGATCCATCTCGAAATCGGCGGCGAGCGATATCCCATCGCCGCCGGAGAGACAGTCATAGGGTCGGCAGCGGACAGCGCGGTGGTACTCGGCGGGGAAGGGGTGTGTCCGCACCATGCCGTGGTTCAAGTGACTCTACCCGGGGTGGTCGCCATTCGCGTGGCGGCCACCGACGCCGAGGTGAGAGTCAACGGGGTGTGGCTGGGAGCCGAGCCCACCCCTCTGCTTCATGGGGACAAGATCGGGATCGGCCCGCATGAGCTTCGGGTAGTGGACTCCACCCGGGGCGGCAGCACTCAACTCTTCGATTCGGGCGCATTTACCGATTTGGCACCACCCAAGAGCTCCAAGCCCGCCGCCGGCAAAACCGGGGGACGGTTGGTCTGTCTCACTGACGGTCGCGAGTACACGGTGGGAGACGGCCCGCTCACCCTGGGGCGAGACGCCGGGTCGGACGTGGTCGTGTCGGGCCACGAGGTTTCCCGCCAGCATGCGGAGATCCGGTCGGAACCGGAAGGCTACGTCCTGGTCGATCTGAGCGTGAATGGCACCTACGTGAACGGGGAGCGAATCGGGAAGACCCACCTCCTGGCTCGGGCGGACGTAATCCGCATCGGGAACGACGATTTTCGCTTCTACGCCGATGCCCCGAGCCCAGCCTCGCCCAAGCCAGTACCCTCCTCCGTCGCGGAGCCAGTGGTGAAACCAACCTCGTCACCGGCCGGGGCGGCCCATCGTCTCTCGGACACGATGCACGGCATACCGGTGACGCCTGCAGGCGCGGAACTACGGCCCAGGATCACGCCGCCTTCGCCGATCGCCTTACCGCTGGCTTCGTTCCTGTTCCGGAGCGGTGAGCTAAAGGGGCGCCGGCTCCCGATCAAGGTGCCGGTGATCAATATCGGGCGGGGAGACTACAACGACGTCGTCATCGCCGATCCGAGCGTGAGCACCATGCACGCCAAGCTGCAACGGCGGGATGCCATCTGGATCCTGACCGATCTGGGGTCCACCAACGGCACCTTCGTCGAGGGAGAGCGGCTGACCGGCGAGGTGGCGCTCAGTCCCGGTACTACACTCAGGTTTGGCGACGTGTCGGCCCTGTTCGAGCCGCTCGACGAGTCGCTTTCCGCCGGACCAGCCGATCAGACCCGGCTGATGGAGCGGATCGATGCCGGGAGGCCCAGGACGCCTGTGCCACCCGCGGCTGAGCCGCGGGTGCCTTCCGAACCAGCGCTGGCCGCCGAGCCGGCCCCGGAAGCGCCGCGGCCGCGGCCTCAACCGCGCCGTCCGATTCACATGGCCCCGGCACGCCCAAAGAGCCCTTCTACCTTGACAGTGGTTGGACTGCTGATCCTGGTGGCGATCCTCGCCTACCTGCTGTCGAGTTACTGACGGAGTCTCGTGCACTTCACTTGCGCCGCTCGCACCGACGTCGGGATCGTCCGTTCGGGCAACGAAGACAACTACTTGATGCTGGCCGATCACGGCATCTTCATCGTGGCTGACGGGATGGGCGGCCACGCGGCCGGGGAGGTCGCCAGCGAGATGGCCGTCCGCATTACCTCGCAGGCGATCGGCTCGCTTCGGGGCCTCAGTGACGAAGAGGCCGGCGAACGGGTCCGGAGTGCGATCCGCGCCGCCAACGATGCCATATTCGAGCGGACTATCTCGGAGCAGGACAAACGAGGGATGGGCACCACCGCGACCGTTCTGGTGCTGCTGCCGGATCGGTATCTGATCGGTCAGGTTGGTGACAGCAGGGCGTATCTCTTTCGGGAGGGCCAGTTCCAGCAGCTCACCAAGGATCACTCCTACGTCCAGGAGCAGGTCGATGCCGGGCTGCTCACGCCGGACCAGGCCCGCGTCCACCCTTACAGCAACGTGATCACCCGCTGCGTCGGGGCCGGCATCGATGTAGTACCCGACATCTATTTCGGATCGCTGGAAAAAAACGACATCCTGTTGCTCGCCTCGGACGGGTTGACCGGAATGCTGGAGGACGAGGAGCTGCTTCAGATTATTCGCTCCGACGGGGATCCCCAGGGGTGGGTGGATCGGATGGTGACCGAGGCCAATCGGAGGGGCGGGCTCGACAACATTACCGCGATCGTGATCCGCATCGATTCGGTCGACAGCGACACCGGCGAGCACCCCGCCGTACCCGCCGCGGCCAGCCAGCTGTCCTAATTCAACCGCGAGCTTCCACGGCCCGCTTGATGCTGGCTCGATAGCTCCTCATCAGCAGCGCTGTAGTGGGCTTTGCTCCCGCGCAACGAGGAGGACTGGTGGACGTACTGACCTGGATCATCGTCGGGCTGGTAGCGGGACTATTGGCCTCCCTGGTGATGGGCGGCATCGGCTACGGCATTCTGGGTGACATCATCGTCGGGATCCTGGGCGCGCTGGTCGGCGGGTGGTTATTTGCCCAAATGGGTTGGGGCACCCCGTTCCCGGGTATAGCCGGAGCCATATTTGTTGCCTTCATCGGCGCAGTGGTGCTCCTGCTCTTTGTCCGGCTGCTCCGGGGCGCTCGGCGGGGGCCCTAAACCCGAAGCTCCCGCTCGAGCCGGATGTTGGCCCGGCGGTATCGCCCGTCCGATGCCAACGGGACCCGAACAAAACCGTGCTTTTCATAGAGCCGGATGGCCGGTTCGAGCAGTGTGTTTGACACGATGATCAGGCGGCGACCACCCGACTCCCTGGCGAAGCCGATAGCCGTTTCCATCAGGAGATCTCCGAACCCGCGGCCGCGCGCGGCGGGGGCGACCGCCATTTTCGCGATCTCCCACTCCTCCGCGCCGTGACGGAGCACGGCACAGGTGCCCTGTACCTTTCCTCTCTCCAGCACGAAGAAGATCTGGCCTCCAGGCAACAGGATCTTCGCTTCCGGGTTGCTCAGGACATCGCGGTCGGCGTCCTCTAGCACGAAGTAGGTCTCGATCCAGTCGCGGTTCAGTTGCTCGAAGGCAGCTTTGAACTCCTCGCGGTAGGGCACCACCGCGATTTCTGGATCGGCAACTTTGGGGGTACCCTCTATGGCTCTTCCCATCCGATCTGCTCCGATTCTCGCGTTGGTGGTCCTCACGGCGTGTGGAGGTCGCTCATCTGGCTCGAATCCGGGTCCGGAAAGCGCGGCCATGCTGCAGGTGGAGAATCGGAGCTTCGCCGACATGGTGATCTATGCCGTGAGTGGGGCCCAGCGGATTCGCCTCGGACTTGCCACTGGGAACTCGACCAAGTCGTTCACCATCCCCAGCTCTCTGATACGGGGCGCGACTCCGCTTCGATTCCTGGCCGATCCCATCGGGGGCAGTCGCACCCCGGTGAGTGAGGAGATGATCGTGCAGCCGGGCGACATCGTCAGCATCACTATCCCACCGTAATAGCGGGTTGTGAGCGACCTGCCATCGAGCGCCGGCATCACCGAGACTTGAACTGGTCGGCTGGGCGCGCTAGTACCTTGTGAATGTCCGGGTCGTGCCGTCGGGCTGGAAGGCGAGTACGTCGTAGCCCTCCGGCTTGGCTCCTGGTTCCGCCATGCCGGGCGATTGGGTCGGCATGCCTGGCGCCGCGAGACCGGCTACCTTGGGCCGCTCGGCCAGAAGACGGCGGATATCCGCTGCGGGCACGTGCCCCTCGATCAGGTACTTGTCCACTATGGCGGTGTGACAGGAACGAAGTGGGTGGGGAACGCCGAGCTCGTCCTTGATCTGATCCATTCCCTCTTCATCGCGGACCCTGGGGGCAAAGCCGTTTTCGCGGAGGTGGTCCACCCACTTGGCGCAGCAACCGCAGGTGCTGCTCTTGTAGACGGTGATCGGCGTAGGGTTCAACGCGAATGCGGGCACCGGAGTACTCAGCCACCGGCCCGAAGCACCTGCCAGCAACAGCCCAGTTCCCCGAACGACAAAGGTCCGTCGACTTAGCATCCCATCCTCGATCAAAAGAGAGCAGTTCCTTTGGTCAGCCGGCTTTCGATCTCATCGGCCGGCCAGGTCAAGAGTGCCAGAACATCCTCGAGCGCGCGATTGGGCTGGCGGGCGACGAAGATGCGGAGCCGGCGGGCACTATGATACAGCTCGTCCGCGACTCGGGGCAGCCCCAGGTGTCCGGCCCGCCCGGCGTCGGTCAGCCGCTCGACCGCTCCGGATCGGGTGCGGAGAGGCAAGTTGACGCCGAGCATCGCCGACCGGGCAGGGAAATCTATCAGAAGACCGCCCGGAGATAGCCCGACCTGTGCTGCGATGGCATCCTCCGCCCGTTCTAGGAGGTCTGGGTCTTCTCCCACCCAGGCCTGGACGTCTCCCCGGACGTCGCTCGCCGGTAGGTCGAGTGCACGCTTGTGGAGCCGCCGGGCGCGTATGCTGGCCGCGAGCGCATTGCGATCGCGGTCAATGAGCAGCTCCATCAATCCATCGTCGGTGGCTTCGGCTATGGTCTGAACCGTAACACTCCCCCGGCGCACCGCTCCTCGAACCGCCCGCTTGAACATGCACGTGGCCGAGCGGACCGCGTGGTGCCAATACACGTTGCGGTACATCTGATATTTGGCAAAGAGGAGGGACTCGAGCGCGCTTATGCCTTTCTCCTGCACCCCCACCTCGTACCGCCCCGGCTCAATCTCCACCAGCGTGAGCGACGACAACAGCCGATCTACATCCACCGTGCCGTAAGGCACCCCGCACATGCGGGCGTCCCGGCTCAGATAGTCGATCTTGTCCAGATCGATCGAGCCCGAGATGAGCCCCTGAAGCGGGCTGCCGCTCACTCCCGAAATGAGCGCCCCGACCGTTTCAGGGAATTCCTTGCCGCCGATCTGGATCAGGCGCTCGCCCAGCTCACCAACCGAGAGCTTGGCCACACCCAACGCCTCGTGGGATGGGAAACCCGCTTCCTCCAGTGCGTGTGAGAACGGATAGTGCCCGATATCGTGCAGTAGCGCCGCCATGCGCACCGCAAGGCAGTCCTCGTCTGTGGCCGGCTCCAGCTCTCCGAGCTCGTCGAGCGCGGCCAGGGCTCTTCGCGTCAGGTGATAGGCGCCGAGTGCGTGCTCGAAGCGGGTGTGCGTAGCGCCGGGGTAGACCAGGAAGCTGTGGCCGACTTGACGGACATAGCGGAGTCGCTGGACAGCCGGTGTATCGAGGGCGAGGAGCGCAGACTGATCGAGCCGGATATTGTCCCAGAGGGGATCACGGATGACTTCGGAGGTGGGAGGGGCGGAAAGAGCGGAAGGGGCGGACGATGAAGGGGCGGAAGGAGGTCGCGACTGACTAACGTGTAAAACGCTCTTACCGCCTTTACCGCCCATTCCGCTGGTTCCGCCCCCTCGCTCCGCTCGGGGCAGGCTCGTTCCGCCCTTCCCGTCTTTCCCGCCCCTCACAATGGCCCTGCCTCCGCGATGGCCGCCGGCACCTCGGCCTGGTATTGCTCGAAGTTCATCCGAAACATTGTTGACAGCTTCTTGGCCTGGGCGTCATACGCGGCGGGATCCGACCAGGTATTGCGGGGGGAGAGCACCTCGTTGGGAACGTCGGGAACTTTGGTGGGCACCTCGAACCCGAACACCGGATCTTTGGTGAACTTGACGTGGTCGAGTGCGCCGGAGAGCGCCGCCCGCAACATCGTGCGGGTATGCGAGAGCTTCATTCGAGAGCCAACGCCGTAAGGGCCTCCGGTCCAGCCGGTGTTCACCAGCCAGACCTTCACGCCATGGCTGGCAATGCGCTCGCCCAGCATCCTGGCGTAGATGCCCGGATGCAGCGGGAGGAACGGCGCACCGAAGCAGGCGGAGAAGGTAGCCGAAGGCTCGGTGACCCCGCGCTCGGTGCCGGCCACCTTGGCGGTGTAACCGGACAGAAAGTGATACATCGCCTGATCGGCGGTGAGCCGTGCAAGGGGAGGCATGACTCCAAAGGCGTCGGCGGCGAGGAACACGATGTTCTTGGGATGGCCCCCGGCACCGCTTGGCAAGTGATTAGGAATCGCCTCGATCGAATAACAGGCGCGGGTGTTCTCGGTGATGCTGTCCGCGTCGAAGTTCACCGCCCGCGTGACCGGGTCGAGTACCACATTCTCCAGAACGGTTCCGAACATTTGGGTGGCGGCATAGATCTCCGGCTCGGTGTCGGGGCTAAGCCGGATCACCTTGGCGTAACAGCCACCCTCGAAGTTGAACACGCCACGGTCGCTCCAGCCGTGCTCGTCGTCCCCGATGAGGTGCCGGGTGGGATCGGCGGAGAGCGTAGTCTTGCCGGTGCCCGAGAGACCGAAGAAGATGGCGGTGTCGCCCGACGGTCCCACGTTGGCCGAGCAGTGCATCGGCAGCACTCGCTGACCGGGCAGGAGATAGTTGAGCGCGGTGAAGATGGATTTCTTCATCTCACCGGCGTATCGGGTGCCTCCGATCAACACGACTCGTTTGGCGAAATTGATGATGACGAAGGTTCCGGTACGGGTGCCGTGACGCGCTGGATCGGCCTGAAAATCGGGGGCGTGGAGCACAGCGAAGCCGGGGCGGAATTGAGCCAGCTCGGCGGGCACTGCCCGGATGAACATGTTGCGGACGAACAGGGCGTGCCATGCATTAGGCGTAATGAACCGGACCGGCAGGCGAAAGGCCGGATCGGCACCGGCAAAGAGGTCCTGAACGAACACTTCCCGGGCGTCCAGGTAGCCGCGGACGTCCTCCTGCAGCCGATCGAAGGCGGCGACATCGAGACGGGCATTTTTCTCCCACCAGATCCGCTCGGTGAGGGTGGGGTCATCCACCAGGAACTTGTCCTTGGCGGAGCGGCCGGTATGTGGAGCCGTGACCGAGCTGAACGCCCCCCGATCGGTGAGAA
>DASXRM010000096.1:0-19581 GCA_036506575.1 Gemmatimonadales bacterium
TCGGCACGAAGGTCAGCATGGGGTACTCCATCCCCTCGATCGGACCTTCCACCGTGGTCGCCTGCGGATAGGGGTATCGGTACCACTGCTCGCTGAAATATTTGATGGCTTCACGTGCCATCCGGTTGGCCTCTTCCCACCGGATTGCCTTGGGGCGATAGAGAGTCTGAATCAGAATGCCCTCGTAGGAGCTCGCATCCCACCGCAGGTTGGGCCCGGTAGCGAAGGCAAAGTCTCGAACACTGTCGGCGGTAAATCGCCAGGTGAGTTGTCCCCGATTCGGCGGCCGGGTACGGTCGGGGTGCCCGGCCTCGTCCGCAGTCACGATGGCGACCGGTTGGCTCGAGCCCCCCGCGATGGCCAGACGGTTTCGCTGAGCCGGCGTAAGCACCACTTCCGCATTCCGCAGGGTGCCGGTGGCGGCGACGAGATAGTCCGCCGGCACGGTGAGGCTGACATCGAAGCTTCCGTATTCCAGATAGAACTCGCCGGCCCCGATGTAGGGCTCGTGGTTCCAACCTCGCACATCGTCGTACACCGCAAGCCGGGGATACCACTGGGCAATCTCATAGAGTGATCCATCCCGGCCCATTCGCCCGGCGCCGTAATCCGGCACCGGGAAATACCAGCTGAGATCGAGATCCAGTGCTTTCCCCGGCGGAAGTGGCCGCGGAAGATCGACGCGCATGGTCGTGCCATAGATCGCGGGACGAAGCGTGCGCCCGGCGACACTCAGCCGCACCAGGGTCACCCCACCATGAAATCCCTTGCACGAGAAATCGAAGGTGGATCCGAGGAACACCAGGGGAGGCTGGTCGAGCTGCTCGGTAATGCTGGTAGGGGCGCAGATGTTCTGCTCCACGAACATCCAGAGGTACGATAGCGGGTCGGGCGAGTTGTTGGTGTAGTGAATCGCCTCCCGGCCTCGAATCAGCTGACGCGCCGTATCCAGTGTCGCAGTGATCCGGTAATCAACCCGCTGCTGCCAATAGGCTCTGCCCGGACGTCCCGACCCGGTGCGGTACTGGTTGGGAGCCGGCAGCGGCAGGGGGCGGAACACCGAGGGGGCCGCCGGCGTCGTGTCTCCGGCGGCCCGGGCCTGAGGTGAAGCCGCGCCAGGGAGAGCAACGGACAGCACCAGCCAACCAAGCACAGGACGAGCCATGAGAGCTCCAGCGGGTGGGTACTGGCGACAACATATCCTTCACGATCGCGCTGGCAAGCGAGACTGGTCTGCCCCTGGCGAAAATCAGCCCGCTGGCTCATAGTTGGCGCTCTCATTCCACCACTCACAGGAGGACTCATGTCTTACCGTGCGCGACTCGGCGCGCTCGCCCTTGCAGCGGCTATCACGGGGTGTAAGTCCGACCGTCCTTCCACCGCTGCCGGAAGCGCGGCGGCCGCCCCAGCCGAGCCTTCGAAGAGCGCCCCAGCGACTGTGACGGTCACCACCCGCGATTATGGTTTCGATGCTCCTGCCGCCATCGCGCCGGGAGCCACCACATTTCATCTCGTGAACCACGGCAAGGAGCTGCACCAGGCTCTACTGATCAAGCTCGAGGACGGAAAAACTGTCGAGGACCTCGCTAAGGCACTGAAGGCACCGGGTCCACCGCCTTCGTGGGTCAAGTTCGTCGGCGGACCCAATGGAGTTGCGCCGGGCCAGGAGGCCCAGGCCACCTCTGTGCTAGCTCCCGGTCGCTACGCATACCTGTGCGTCATCCCCAGTCCGGACGGGATAATGCACGCGGCCAAGGGTATGATGCGCCCCTTCGAGGTCACCAACACCGGTTCCGCGTCCACTGCCACCGAGCTTCCCACTCCCGACGTGACCATTAAGCTGGTGGATTACGATTTCGAACTGTCCCAGCCCCTTACCCCTGGCCGGCATACGATAACGGTCGAGAACGCCGGCCCTCAGCCGCACGAGCTGGTTCTGCTCAAGCTGCCCCCAGGCAAGAAGGTCGAAGACTTTGCCGGATGGGCGGAGGGCGGCATGAAGGGGGCGCCTCCGGCCGAGCCTGTCGGCGGAGTCGGTTTGCTAGATAAGGGATCCCAAGGATCCTTTACCACCGAACTTGAGCCGGGAGCATACGGCTTTATCTGCTTCGTCCCCGACGCTAAGGATGGAAAGCCGCACCTGGCCCATGGAATGATGAAGACGATCAAGGTTGGTTGAGACACGCGCCTTCACACCGCGGTGAGCGGGTCCAGTGGCCTGATCGGCTCCGCACTGGTGCAGGCCTTAATGCGGAGTGGTCACCGGGTCGCTCGCATGGTACGGCGCTCGGCGGGTGCCGAGGAGATCTCCTGGGATCCAGCCGGCGGGGAGCTTCATCCCGGCGATCTCGAGGGCATGGACGGAGTGATTCACCTTGCCGGCGAGAACGTGGGCGCCCGCTGGACCAGCGCGCGGAAGGCGCGCATCCGGGACAGCCGCGTGGGAGGAACGAGACTGGTCAGCGAGACCCTCGCTCGACTCCGGCGTCCGCCTCGAGTGCTGATCTCCGCGTCGGCGATCGGGATCTATGGAAATCGGGGCGACGAGGTCCTGACCGAGAGTAGTGGGGTGGGAGACCCTACCGATGATTTTCTCGTCTCGGTCGCGCAGGAGTGGGAAGCCGCTGCGGAGCCGGCCCGAGCGGTGGGAATCCGAGTGGTGCACCCGCGGTTCGGTATCGTGCTCAGCCTCTCAGGAGGGGCCCTGAAGCGGATGCTTCCTGTATTTCGGCTCGGCGTGGGCGGCCGGTTGGGCAGCGGTTCCCAGTGGATGAGCTGGATCTCGATCGACGATGCCGTCGGCGCCATTCTCCATGCGCTCTCGAGCGAGACGCTGCGTGGGCCCGTGAACACCACCGCCCCGGAGCCGCTCACCAATCGGGACTTTGCTGAAACGTTGGGCCGCGTGCTCGGACGACCGAGCCGGTTCCCCGTGCCCGCGGCCGCCTTGCGCCTTGCGCTCGGCGAGATGGCCGATGGCACGGTTCTCACCAGCGTCCGGGCCCTCCCGACCCGGCTGCTGGAGTCCGGGTACCGCTTCGAGCATCCCCATCTCGAGGGCGCGCTGCGCCATGTGCTGGGAAAGGAGCCCGCAACTAACTTTCCAGCATGACTAAAGCCAAGGCGGTGGTGCTTCTGAGCGGCGGCATGGACTCCGCTACTGCCGCGGCAATAGCCCTCAATCGGGGCTTCAACGTGCATGCCCTCAGCTTCCGGTACGGCCAGCGGCACGCAGCTGAGCTGGAGGCGGCGCGAAGGGTGGCGCAGCACCTGGGGATCAGGCAGCACGTGGTCCTCGACATCGACCTGCGGGCGTTCGGCGGCTCGGCCCTCACCGGGGAACTCGCCGTGCCAAAGGACACCCCGCTGGACCAGATCGGGCAGCGTATTCCGCCTACCTACGTGCCGGCGCGGAATACCATCTTTCTATCCCTCGCTTTAGGATGGGCGGAGGTGCTCGGGGCGGCCGACATTTTCATGGGGGCAAATGCCCTGGATTACAGCGGCTACCCTGACTGCCGTCCGGAATACATCCAGGCGTTTCAGCGGATGGCCGATTTAGCTACCCGCGCCGGGGTCGAAGGCGGACGAAGACTCACCATCCATACCCCGCTCATCGAGCTCTCAAAGCGCGAGATCATCGAGCGGGGTCTCGCACTGGGGGTAGACTTCGGCATGACCCTGAGCTGCTACGATCCGGCTCCGGATGGCGCGGCCTGTGGCCGGTGCGAGGCCTGTCTGCTTCGGCTCAAGGGGTTCCGGGAGGGGGGGATGGAGGATCCGGCACCGTACCAGCATCAACCCGTAAGCGGTAAGCGGTAAGCGGGAGCCACTGTAAAGCGTAGTTCATTCAACGAGGGAGCGATGAGTGACCAGTCCGAGCCAGTGATACGGGGTCGAAAAGCCCGTTCACCGCTTACCGCTCACTGCTCACGGTTTCTATGACATACGCCGTCAAAGAGATCTTTTACACCCTGCAGGGCGAAGGCGCCAACACCGGCCGGGCGGCGGTGTTCTGCCGCTTCGCGGGATGCAACCTGTGGACCGGTCGGGAGGAGGATCGCCTGGACGCGACCTGCCAATTCTGTGACACGGATTTCATCGGAACCGACGGGCCCGGCGGAGGCCGGTTCGCGTCCCCGGCAGCGCTCGCTGGGGCGGTCGCTGCTGTCTGGCCGGCGGAGAACTCGAACCGGCGCTTTGTGGTCTGTACTGGTGGAGAGCCGCTCCTACAACTCGACATCCCTCTCCTGAAGGCACTTCATGACGAGAAGTTCGAGGTTGCCGTCGAGACCAACGGGACCCAGCCGCCGCCGGAGGGAATTGACTGGCTCTGCGTGAGCCCCAAGGCGGGGGCCAAACTGGTGGTCCGTGCCGGCGATGAGCTCAAGCTCGTCTTTCCCCAGGCCGGGGCCGATCCCGCGGACTTTGCCGGCCTGGCGTTCCGCCACTTCTTCCTCCAGCCGATGGACGGGCCCGATCGCGAGACCAACACGCTGGCCGCGCTGCAATATTGCCTCGCCCATCCGCGCTGGCGGCTCAGCCTGCAGACGCATAAGCTTCTCGGGATTCCGTGAGGAAGGACGGGAAGGTCGGGAAGGTCGGGAAAGTCGGGAAGGTGGCGGTCAAGCGGAAATGGAGCACAATTTGGGCACGGTAATTGTCAATCGCGGCATCTCCTTCCTGCCTCTCATGCCTTTCCCCAACCTTCCCATCTTTCCCGTCATTCCCATCCTTCCCGTCCTCTAAGACCATGCACGGCTACTCCGACCGCATCAACCACGCGTTCGCCTTTGCCGCGAAGTATCACGGTGCCGTTGCCCCCGCGGGCGCCGGCATGGACTACGTCGCCCATCCGGCCAATGTCGCGATCATCCTGGCGCGATACGACTGTGACCAGATCACCATCGTGGCCGGGATCTTACACCACGTGCTCGAAGAGGCTCTCCCGGACCGGCGCGCAGCCCTCGAGCGCAAAATCACGGATAAGTTTGGCCCGGTTGTTCTAGCGGTGGCCAAGGACGCGGTCGAGCCCAAATTCGATCGCCGGGGCGGAGAGCGCGCCTGGCAGGCGTGCAAGCAGGAATATCTGACGCAGTTGGCCATCGCCGAGCCGAGGGCGCTCGACATCTGCGCGGCCGATGAAATTCACGCGTGCGGCTCCACCATAACCGCGTTGCGCCGGCTGGGAGTCGAGTACCTGCGGACCGTCTCCCGCGCGGGATCAGACCAGACGATCTGGTGGTACCGCTCTATGCTGGAAATCCTGGCGGCCCGCTCCGACTGGCCCCAGCGGGAGATGATCTCGGAGCTGCGGCTGATGAGCGCGGACCTGGTGCGCAGCCTGCGCCAGCGAGAGGTGGACCGGTGAGGCTCGCCGCACTGGCCCTGCTGATCGGCACGACGGCTTGCGTGAGTAACGCACCGCCGCCGATTCCGCTGAACCCGGTTCGCTTCCTTTCGATAAACGATGTGTACGTTGCCGACACCCTCGAAGACGGGACGGGGGGACTGGCTCGGGTGGCGACCGTGAGACACCGGTTGGTCGATCAGGGGCCGGTGTTATTCGTGTTGGCCGGCGATTTCCTGAGCCCCAGCCTCGCCAGTAAATACTATTACGGCCGGCAGATGGTGGACGTCCTCAACGCGGCCCAGCTCGACTACGCCACCTTCGGTAACCACGAGTTCGACATCGAGCCGGACAGCCTGGTGGCGCGCGTAGCAGAGTCGAAGTTCAAATGGATTTCGAGCAACTGCTCCCGGGCCGACGGGAGGCCCTTCGCCAAGGTGCTTCCCTGGGACACCCTTCGAGTGTCCGGACACAAGGTAGGACTGTTCGGCCTGACCCTGCAGGGCGCCTACCCCCGCTACGTCCGGTGCTCCAACCCTGACTCCGCGGCCCACCGTATCATCGAGACTCTGAGCTCGGAAGGGGCCGATCTCATCGTTGGCTTGACTCACCAGACCATGGAGGCGGACCGCAACCTCCTGGGTCGTGAGCCCAAGCTCGACCTGGTGCTCGGCGGGCACGAGCACGAGGCGCAGGACTCCGTGGTGTCGGGCCGCCATGCCGTCAAGGCCGACGCAAACGTGAAGACCGCGCAGTTCGTTACTCTGTGGGGCGGGAAGGGTAGCTGGCGACAGGCCGTCGGCCGGGTGCGGATAGACGCCAGCCTTCCGAGCGACACCACAGTCGCCAAGGTGGTGGCGGGTTGGAGTGACAGCTTGCAGCGACGATTGGGGCCCTCCCTGGCGGTGGGTACGACCCAGGTGGCCATCGATCCATCCAACAGCACATCACGCCGGCGAGAGTCGGTGCTCGGCGACCTGGTAACCGATGCGATGCGTGCCGGCACCGGAGCCGATGTCGCCCTGCTCAATGCCGGTACGCTCCGTCTGGACCACGCTATACAGCCTGGCCCGATCACCAATCATCAGCTCGAGGCGATCTTCCCCTTCGCCGACCAGACCCGGGTAGTCACCTTCCGGCTGACCGGAGCACGGCTGCGACGTCTGCTCGAACAGGCGGTTTCGGAGAAGGTTCTCGGCACGGGAGGATTTCTCCAGGTATCCGGGGTCTCCTTCACCTTCGACCCCGCCCGTCCTTCGGGCAGCAGGGTGATCGGCAATGTCCGCCGGACTGACGGACCGGTCCTGGCCCCCAGTGACACCATTACCGCGGCCTTCAACATCTATCCGGCCTGTGAGGGAGGAGACGGGTACTCGGTCCCCGAGGCCGCCCCCGCGTGCAGTAAACGCCAATCCGCCCCCCGAGCGGTGGACCTATTGACCCGGTACATCGCTGACTCGCTCGGAGGCAGGATCGAGGCTCCGAAGACTTCCCGAGTGATAGAGGCCAGAAGCACAAATCCCGGCTGAGCTCAGCGCTCGCCGGGACTGGGTAGCCTTAGCAGTTTTGATCACCCAGGCTGCAAAGCCGAAATCCCTGGGGCCCCGCAGGGCTATGTCGCACAACTTCTTACTGGCATTAATGTAACCTCCCGGGCCGAGCGGCACAACCCACCCACCACGCTCCCCCCAGCCATTAGGTGCTAGTATTATATGACATGGGTTTAACCCCTTCCCCCACTGTCGCCACCTTACCTAGCGCTTTTGCAGCAGCCTGCCGGCTCTCCCGTACCGAAGGAGAGTTGTTTGAGCGCTGCCGGATCGCGCTGGTTCGCCGGTTCCAGAGTGAGCGGATCTGGTTCAGCCTGACCTCGCCCGCCGATGTCCTCCCGCGCGTCGGCCCGGCAGCCGGGTTCGAGGACTCCCTTGAGGTGGCCCGGCTGGCCAGCGGTCAGACCGAAGTCATCATCCACGCGGACCCGCTGGCCGCCCAGGAGATGCGCTCGGTGGCCATGTCACTGGCCCTCGGGCTCAGCGTGGTACTCGAGTTACGGAGCATTCTCCTCGAGCGACAAGCGGCGCTGGATGACGCGGTCTTCCAACTCCGAGCCCTCCGCCAGGTAGCCCGTCTACTCTCGTCGGTACATTCGACCGAAGAGACCGAGCAGCTCATTCTCGACTTTATGGCGGAGGTCTTCTTCGCCTGGTGGGCTTGCCTCTACCGCCCAGAGGGCGAGGCCTACGCTCCCAGCGTATTCCGCTCCCTGAACGACCGCCTGAGGCCGGCCCCTATCGATCGTTTGGCCCTGGACCAGGCGCTTCCCACCGGCAGTTCGGCCATAGGAGCAGATGAGGTTTCCGTGGCGGCACTGGTCGGGCCCGGGGCCGAGCTGGTGGTCCCGCTCGACGCGGGCGCCGAAAGGATGGCGGTCCTGGTGCTCGGATCGCGCATCAGCGACAAGCTTTACGGGCGCGCGGAGTCGGAGCTGGCCGGCACCCTTTCATTTGCCGCAGCCATCGCACTCAAGAACTCCGAGCTGGTGGAGCAACTCCATAGTGCCGCCACCACCGACGAACTGACCGGCCTGTGCAATCGGCGGGCGCTGGAAGATCGGCTTGCCGCCGAAATCTCCCGGAGCCTGCGGCATCAACTCCACACCAGCGTCCTTCTGTTGGACCTGGATCGCTTCAAGGTAGTCAACGACACGATGGGGCACGCGGCCGGCGATCGTCTGCTGGTGCAAGTGGGGCAGGTCCTCCGCAAGCAGTGCCGGGCGCTGGATGTGGTGGGACGGCTCGGCGGGGATGAGTTCCTCGTCATCCTGCCGATGACCAAACCCGCCGAGGCTAGGGTGTTCGTGGCGAGAGTGCAGGCGAGTCTCCGAGAGATCGAGAAGACCAACCCGGAGTTCGGCGCCTGCACGTTGAGCATGGGAATTGCCGAGTCCCCTCAACACGGTACCACAGTCAGCAGCGTTCTGGCAGCGGCCGACAACGCGCTCTACCGGGCAAAGCGCGGAGGCCGAAATACGGTCGAGGTCGCGGAGGCTTAACCGATCATGTCGCTGCCGGAATTCACCTTGCTGGGCGACGCGATCTGGCTGGATTTCGTCAACACGGCCAGAGGCCGTACCCCTTCCCCGCCGGATCTACTGCCGGATGAAGCGGCGGTTCTCCGCTGGGCCGTCGCCCAAAGTCTGCAGGCGGACGACTCCCCCTCACTGGACGAGGCGCTCCGGCTTCGGGAGCGGCTGATCGCATTGGCCGAGGCGCTTGACAGAGGCCTGCAGCCTCCAGCCGGCTCAATTTCGGCCATCAACGAGCAGCTCGCGCGGGGGCAAGGCTGCCATCAACTCACCCGGACAGGAGGGGAGTGGCAGCTGAGGTTTGCTCCCGCGCGACGTCCGGCGATGCTGCAGGCCATCGCTCAGTCGGCGGCTGCCAGCTTGGCCGATCCGCTGCTCTTCGTCCGGCGCTGCGCCGGCGAGAGCTGCTCTCTCTTCTTCACCGACGATTCCCCCAATCAGAGCCGCCGCTGGTGTAACACGACGGTCTGTGGCCGCGAAGTTCGGGTCGAGCGGCGCCGCGGATTGTTGCGCTGACCACCACCGAGCCGCTCCGATACTTCCAGCGCACCCAGGAGACGCTGGGCTCCCGATACCGGCTGGAGCGGACCGTCGCGGCCTCGTCGGAGCAGGTGCTCTTCGAGGCGTACGACCTGATCCTGAAGCGGAGGGTCAGCCTCCGGGTGAATTTCTACGACGACCCGGCGATCCGTACCTGGTTTCTCCGCGAGGCGGAGGCGCTCAGCCGGCTCGATCATCCAGCGATTCGGCATGTCTATGATGCGGGGATCATCGGTGATCTGGCATTCCGGGTGGGGAACTGGATCGAGGGGGAAGGTCTCCAGCAGGCGCTTCACCGCGGACCCCGTCCCATCCCCATGGTACATACCCTGGCCCGCGATATTCTGGGCGCGCTCGAGCACGCCCATGGCCACGGAATCATCGTCCGCCGGATTGTGCCCCCGTCCGTGCTGCTCAGCACCGCGGGCCGAGCCACGGTGACCGATCTCCGCTTCTGCAGCTACACCCTTCCGGCCATCCCTCCGGGAATTGTCCCGACCGCACCAGCGTTTATGGCGCCGGAGGTGCGCGACGGGGCGCCCGGCGACGCGACCAGCGACGTCTACACTGCCGGAGCCCTGCTTTACGCCACGGTGACCGGGCAGCAGCCGCCGCTGGATCCTCGAACGATACGGCGGCCCACGGAGCTCAGGCCGGCCTGCACTCGTGCCATAGAACGGATCATCCTGCGCGCCATGCAGCCGGCCCAGGATGACCGGTATCTCACCGCGGCAGAGATGCTGGAGGACTTCGCCTCGGATGCAGGTACGTTTGAGACCCCGGTTGTCGCCGTGACACCAGGATCCGTGGCCGATGCCGAGGACAACGCGCGGTGGGAGAAACGCCTTCGCCGCGCCCTGGGAGACGACTACGAATTGTTGAGTCTGCTCGGCACGGGCGGATTCGGCCGGGTGTATCGGGTTCGGGACCTGCAGCTCGAACGGGAGGTGGCGCTCAAGGTGCTCCAGCCGCTTCTCACCCGAGATCCGGAAGTGATAGAGCGCTTCCGCCGCGAAGCCCAACTGGCAGCCGGGTTGAGCCATCCCAATATCGTGAACATCTACGATATCGGCGGGCGATCCGGGCTCCTCTGGTATACCATGGAGCTGATCAATGGCCCCAGCCTGGCCCAGCTGGTCGAGCGGGACGGGCCGCTCCCCTTGGATCGGGTGCTGCGGATACTGCGCGAGGCGCTCTCCGCCCTGGCTCACGCGCATGGATCGGGACTGGTGCACCGTGACATCAAGCCGGAGAACATGCTCATCGATCAAACGGGCAGCCTCCAGATCACAGATTTCGGATTGGCCCTCGCGCTCCGCGGCAAGTACGGCGGGGCCACCAGCCAAAGTGGAACTCCCCAATTCGCCAGCCCCGAACAGCTGCTCGGCGAGCGGGTGGACCAGCGGTCGGATCTTTACAGCCTGGCAGCGGTGGCGTACTACGCGCTCCTCGGGACGGCCCCGTTCCCGGGTCTGACGGTCGAGCAAGTGCTCGCGAAACAGACGTCGAACCAGTTTCCCACCTCGCGGGGCCGGAGAGAGGATGTGAGCGAGGCCCTGGAGCAGGTCCTGGACCGTGCGCTCAGCGCCGACGTGGAGCAGCGATACTCCTCGGCTGCCGAGTTTCTTCAGGCGGTAAACCGCGCGGCGGGAACCCCGGCGCGAGAGCCTGTGGCCGACTGGGCCCGGGCCGCGGCCCGTTGGCTCCGTGGCTCCCCCCTTGACTAAAAGCCCTCGCCATACAGATTTGTCCCCGCGATTTGTCACCAATTGCAGGTCTAACCGTCAGATTTTTGAAGCGGAATCAAGACCCGGGTGAATCGCCCTCGGGTCTTTCATTTTTTATGACGCGGGACAGGCCTGCGCTCATAAAAACTCGGCACTCCGGACTTTCCGGCGCCGACGTAGGCAAACAAACATGGAGTAGGCGCAATGGCTCGCACCATCGGCACGGTGAAGTGGTTCAACGACGCGAAGGGTTTTGGTTTCATCACCCCGGAGAATGGGGACAAGGACTGTTTTGTCCATCACACGGCCATCAAGGCGGAAGGCTTCCGCAGCCTCTCCGAGGGCGACCGGGTTGAGTTCGACATCGTGCAGGGTGCGAAGGGCCCCGCCGCAGAGAACGTGACCAAGGTGAAATAGACCGCGCTTCTTGGTGCGGGTCTAAACAAAGCGGACCACTCTCAACGAGTGGTCCGTCTTGTTGTCTAGGGTCAAGAGTCTAACTAGGGGGAAAAATAGACCTTAGACCTTTGACCCTAGACAATTACTTATGCCGATAAATGACCCGTCCGCGCGTCAGATCGTACGGAGAAAGCACCACGCTCACCCGATCACCCTCCAGCACCCGAATCTTGAACTTGCTCATCTTCCCGGCCGCGTAGGCCAGGATCTCGTGACCGTTCTCCAGCATGACGCGATAGTTCCGATCGGGCAGCACCTCAGTCACCACCCCCTCCATCTCGATCCCTTCTTCTTTGGCCATCCAGTGTCTCCAAAAGAATCCGCAGGGAACCCTGCCAGCAGGATACGTGAAGAAGCCGTGGAATCTTGCCGCTCCCTCGGCGGGAATCAACTCCGCGGAAGCTCAGCCCGCGCCTGCTCAATGTGGCTTTCCACCAGGTCGACCAGCTCTCCGATACGATCGGCGTCGAAGGTGAGCCGGGCACCGGCCGTTCTGTAGATCTCCGGCAGGCTGCGCACCGCGCCGAGCGCGAGCGCATCGCGGTACCTGGCCACTGCCTTGCTCGGATTCTCCAGGCTGTTACGCCAGACCTGAAGTGCCCCGAGCTGCGCGATGCCGTATTCGATGTAGTAGAACGGATACATGAAGATGTGCAGCTGACGGTACCAGCGGGCCACCCGCTCGTAGTCGAGCCCACTCCAGTCGACGCCTCGCTCGAACCGGCTCCGGATCCGGAGCCACGCGTCATCTCGTGCCCCTGCGTCTCCACCTTGGCCACTGGTGTAGATCCAGGTCTGGAAGGCATCGACCGAGGCGATGTGAACCAGACTCAGGAGGACATCTTCGAGGTGTTCCAGCCAGGCGCTTCGGGCTTCGCCGCCGGTGAAATATCCGACCGGCTGGGTGAGATGGGGAGAGGCGAGGAACTCCATCGACATCGACGCGAGCTCGGCCGCCTCCGAGCCGGGGTGCCGCTGCCAGATGAGAGGAAGCGGATGGGAGGCGAAGGCATGAAATGCGTGCCCCGCCTCGTGGAGCAGCGTCATGACGTCGTCCACCAGCCCCACGGCATTCATGAAGATGAAGGGCCGGCCCTGGAAGTGCAGCGTCTCGCAGTATCCTCCCGGGGCCTTGCCCTTCCGGCTCTCGAGATCGAGCAATCCCTCGTCGATCATGGTCTGGAACTCACGGCCCAGCGACGGATCCACCCGGTCGAAGACCCGCTTTGCCTTGGCCACCAACTCGGTGGCATCGGAAAATGGCCGGAGCGGCTCTGCACGATAGGGGTCTACCGCCAGATCCCACGGCCGGAGCACCTCAAGCCCCAGTCTCCGGCGGCGGTAGTCCAGGACCCGCTCAACCGCAGGGGCAACCGCCTTTTCGATGGCCTCGTGAAAGCGTTCGCAGTCGGCCGGCGTGTAGTCAAAGCGGAACTTGGCCGGAAAAATGTAGTCGCGGAAATTGGCGAATCCGGCATTGCGCGCCGCCCGCATCCTGAGCTCGTACATCCGGTCGAACAGGGCTGCTAAATCTTTCCGTTTATCGATGTACGGCTGGCTTCCGGCCCGGAACGCTCGCTCTCGGATTCCGCGGTCCGGGCTTTCCAGAAACGGCTGCAACTGCGGAAGCGGCCGCTCCACACCCTCCCACTCCACTGTCATGGAGCCCGTAATCCGCTGATAACGCGCGCTGTGCTCCTCCAGTTCGGCGAAGATCGGGACGTTCTCCTCCCGGAAGATCTCGATCTGGGTACGGAACCGGGCCAGGGTAGTGGACAGTTCGGGTGGGGAATAGCCGGTCTCCAGCAGCTTACCCGCCAGCTCTACGCTGCGCTCCTCCATCTGGGGCAGAATTTCGGTGGAGAACCGCAGGTGGTCGGCCTCCTTGTCCGGATTGCCGGTATCAACGGTGTACGCGATCATGGCCCGAGCGGCGGCTTCGGTGACCAACTCCTCCAGCCTGGACCACTCGCGCAGCCATCCCTCCGTGGTTTCAGGCTCGAGCTCCCGACCAGCCAGCTCGTCGAAGTAGGGGGCGATATCCTCCCACCTGGACTTGGCCAAGGCTGAGGGAGACGGGGGCAGAACCGACACGGTCACGATGACTCCTGTTGCTGGATTTTTGCGGCGTTTCCAGATATAACGATGGGCCCGCGGCCGTCACAATGCCGACGGCCTCTACGCATGCTCCCGCGGCGCGGCTGACTGGATCCGTCCCTGACGATGATAGAGGTAGGCCAAGAGGAGGAAGACGAGACCCAGGATGAAGACGGAGCCGACCCGGTACAGCGCGTCCAACGACGAGAGGTCGAAGACCAGAACCTTGACGACTGCGAGTCCGGCTACACCGAGCCCGGCGATCCGAGCCGGCTTGAGGCGCCGACGGAACCCCACTCCCACCAACGTGGCGGCGAATACCAGCCACCAGGCGCTTACCGCAAGACCCGCGGCCAGCGTGGCAGTTTTGGCGGAGAGCGTCTTCAACTCGAAATAACGCTGGATCTCGGTAGTAACTCCGAAGAGGATCATGACTCCCGCGAGAGCCCAGAGACCGCCTTGAATAACCGGGTTCACGCTGGATTGGGCAACGCGCCTCCAGAGTCCTGCGGCAAGCGCGACGGAGACCGCTGCCGTGCCCCACAGGCCGAGTGCCCATCTCCCTATGAAGGCAGGATCGGCCGCCGTTCGCCGGGCCAGTGCGTCGCCAAAGAGTTGATGGAGCGCTGCCCATAGGGTCGCCAAGGCATACCAGCGGCCATCCTCACGCTCTAAGCGGTGATCCAGCGTTGCCCAGAGCAGTACCAGCGTGAGCAATGCCCAGACCCGCCCCACACCGGTCCAGTGCTGCCATGCGGCTATTCCTAGAGCGGCTGCTCCGACCAGGGCAAATGCTGGTCGCAGTCGCTGGTAGCCGGCCAACAGGTACGGCACCGCGACGATCAACGAGACCAACCCGCGGTGATCGTCGAACCATCTCGGTGCGAGCTGGTGCACGGCCCAGCCGAGCAGGATGGGGGTCAACAGGAAGTAGAGAGCCTCGCCCGGCGTCCAGGTCGCTAGCCCAGCTGGCGAGGCCGGCTGGAGCGGGAGCATCCGATTGGAACGAAGGGCATACCACCAGACCGGCCCCGCGAGCACGAGGCCGGCTAAGAGGACCGCCCACGGGTGATCGAGATGCCGAGCGGCAGTTGCTACGAAGGTCCAGCCACCTGAGAACGAAAGGAACCGCGTCTCCCACCAGCGCTCTCGCAGGCCGACGTAAATACCGGCGCTGCCCCCGAGTACGCCATACAACAGGACTCCCCAGGGCGTTCCCCGGTCAGCCGCGCTCGCGTAAGCCACCCCGAAGAAGCTGAGTGCAACGACGAACATGGTGAGACGCCAACGCCTGCGGGCCGCCACTAGACCGAGGCCTGCGGCCATCGAGGCGAGATACAAGAGGAGGAGATCGGCGTCCGCATAGTTGCGGCCAAGGAGCAGCGGGGCGAAGAAGGCACCCAGGGCGGCGGTTGTGCCCAGCGCCTCCACGTCGATCGCGTACGCAAGCATGCCTAGGGCGACGGAGACCAGCGCCAGCCCGACGATGCCGGTTGTAGGCGGGAGGACGCCATACAGGCGGGCGGCTGCCCACACACTGAGGTAGATGATGGCGGCGCCGCAGCCGATGAGGGCCGCTCCGTAGGTGCGGTAGCGAGCCTGGAGCCGCCATCCCAGCGCACCGACGATGATACCGGCGCACGCACCCCCGACACAGCGCATCAGAGGCGAGATCCAGCCCCGATCGAAGGACAGACGGAGCAGATATCCGGCAGCGAGAATGAGCGCGACCACCCCAACCGCCAGGAGGACTCGCTGGCCGATCCATTGCTCGGAGGAGAGGGGGGAAGCGGGGACGCGGGGAGGCGGGGAAGTCGGTTGACTCCAGAGCGGCGTCGCGATCGCAGGCCCAGCGGATGGCGACTTCGGCGACGGATCACCAGTATGGCGCTCACCGTCCGACTTCCCCGCTTCCCCGCTTCCCCGCTTACCCGCTAGCTCCCGCACTTGCTCTTCCAGGACTATCAGACGGCGTTCCAGCCGATCCATCCGGTCACCATCGCTCATCAGGCTTCCGCTCCTTCCGCCGCGCGCTCGGCAACCCTGGGGTAGACGGCCACCTGAAACGCCATGATGCCGACCAGCGCCACGTAGCCGGCTGCCACATAGAAAGGCCACCCGTGGCCCAGTCGCTGGAAGGTGATCGTCGCCAGAATCGGCGCTACCACTCGGGCCAGGCCCGCAAAGGTTTGAGCTACGCCCATGATGGTTCCAAGCTCCCGCGGGTCCGAGTGCCTGGACATGAGCGAGGTGGTCGCCGGAAAGAGCAGCGCGGTCCCGATGGGTACCAACGGAATGACCACCGCGAGGCTCCAGAGATCGCGCGGAAGCGGATACAGCGCGAGGCCGAGGACCAGAAGCACGGTCCCAATCCGCATAGCCCAGGTCTCGCCGATCCGATCGACAATGGGACCCAGTAGCAGACTGCGCATCACGAACGAGAGGATCCCGACATAGAGAAAGATGTACCCGATGGTCTTTTCATCGATACCGAATTGGGCACCCAGATATAAGGCCATCACTGATGTCATCGACGCAAACGCGAGCATTCCCACGCCGTAGATCCAGAGAAGCCGGCCGACCGCCGTTCCCGGGTGCCGCAAGGCCATCCAGGCCGGATGCCAGACCGGCCGCCGCGCCTTGGCGGAGGGCGACACCGGCTCCTTGTACGATTCCGGCAGCCACTTCCAGGCGAAGAAAACGTTGATCAGACAGAGCGCCGCGGCCACCATGCCGGGAGCGGCCTGGCCGAAATGAGCGGCAAAAGATCCTATCGCCGGGCCGACCATTACGCCGGCCGAGGTGGCCGCCGAAAGCCATCCCAGCGCCCGAGCGCGGTCTCGGGGCTGAACCGTATCAGCCACGTACGCCTGCGCAACACCGGTCGTACCCCCACCGGCGCCCTGCACCAGGCGAGAGAGCAAGAGCAGCCAGACGCTGGTGGCGAGCCCGAACACCACATAGGCGATAGCCGACGCGCTGAGCCCGATCAAGAGCGCCGGACGCCGGCCATACCGGTCGGACATGCGTCCCCAGAGCGGGGCGGCCAGCAGCTGGGCAACCGAGAACGAGGCGATGAGCCGCCCAATCGTCTCCGGCGACGCATTCAGCTTTAACGCGTAAAACGGCAACAGTGGCAGCACGATCATGAAGCCGATCATGTCCACGAAGTTCACCGCGATGAGAACCGCGAGGCGGCGGAACTGGCTGGAGGACACGGCGGGGGCGCCGGTCATCCGCTAGCCCCTTGTTCGGCGCCCACAGCGAAGACCACAGCACTCACCGCCATGAGCACCACACCATATGCCGCCGCCACGCCGACATCAGACTGACGGAGGCTCGAGAGGATCTCCAGAGAGATCGGCCGGGTGTCATAGGTGTAGAGCATGATCGAGGTGACGAAGTCGCCGAACGCGGTTACGAAGGCCAGGCTGGCCCCGGCAACCAGCGCGGGTCGAAGCAGTGGAAGAGTCACCCGCCGCAACGTTCTCCAGCGGCCGGCACCCAGAGTGGCGGCGGCCTCGTCGAGCGAGGGATCTAGAGCCCGAAAGCCCGCGAGGACCGCCCGGCTGGTGATCGGCAGATTCCTGACGAGGTATGCGAGCGGCAGGATCCATAGGGTTCCCACCAGGATGAACCTTCCCGCCAGCGGTGCATGGACGCTGAACGCCGTCGCAAGCGCAATGGCGAAGACGGTCCCCGGCACCACCCAGGGAAGCGCGAGCAGTCCCTGGATCACTCCGCCGAAGCGAACCCGGCGGCGCACCGCCAGGATCCCCGCGATTACGGCGATCACTACCGCCGCGATAGTCGCTGTGGTCGCGAGCCAGAGACTGTTGAGCAGCGGCCGGGCCCGAACGGGATCATCGAAGAGGGTGAGATAGTTGCGCCAGGTGTACGCCGGAGGCAGCGGTTCCGTAGTCCAGGTACCGGCAGGGACGAACGAGACCAGGAGCAGAGTAAGGTGGGGCAGGAGGAGTATCAGAGCGAGGCCCCAGCCAAGTCCGGTAAGGGCCAGACGGACAGAGCGTCGCCGGATAGGCACCAGCGCAGGAGCGACGCCCTTGCGGCCACCGGCCTGGTTGGGGACCACGCGGGTCCCGCGCAACACCCAGAGTGCAACGAGAGCGAGCAGGGTGAGCGATGCTGTTTCGATCATGGCGAGCTGGTCATCGCCGTTGAGGCGGGTCGCAACGATCTGGGTGGTCATAACCCGGAAACCGCCGCCGAAAATGTAGGGCGCGCTGAAGGAGGCGAGCGCCGTCATGAAGGTGAGTAGCGCGCCGCCGGCCAGCGCGGGATAGAGGAGCGGCAGCACCACCCGGCGGAGGGTGCGCCAGCGCCCAGCGCCAAGGCTGGCGGCAGCCTCGAACACCGCCCCATCCAGCGAAGCCAGCCCTGCCCGGGTGAACAGATAGAAGTAGACGTACATCGAGTAGGCGTGAACCAGCAGGATCGCGCCGGCGCCCTGTAGCCGCCAGGGCGGTTCCTCCAGACCCAGCAGGCGCTGAACCAGGAGAGAGGTGAAGCCGCTCTCGCCGTAGAGGAAGAGGAATGCGATCACGCCGACCAGTGGCGGCAGCACCGCCGGAAGCGCGACCAGCCCGCCTAAGACTCTCCGGCCGGGGAAGTCGTATCGCCAGAAGAGATAAGCGAGGGGAACGCCAATGGTCCCCGCGAGCGCCACGGTGGCGACCGAGATCCACAAACTCCCCCACAGCGCCCGGGCCTCATTACGGCGCCCGAGAAACAACCGGACGTAGTCCAGGGTCCATCCTTGTGGCCCCCGGAGTCCCTCGATCAAGACCAGCACCAGGGGGTAAACGATGAGCCAGACGAGGAGGACGAGCAGCACGCCACCCCACAAGAGAGCCCGCCTCCGGCTGATCACCTCACGCCCCCGGCGAACAGATGGATACCGCCACCCGCCCGGCGGCTCGGCATGATCCCCACGCGCTCGCCGGTAGCCACCGATCGCGGCGGCCCGCTTACCTCCAGCGAGGACCCGCCATCGGTCAGCACCGTGAAGAGGCTGGCGGACCCGGTGAAGCGCCGCTCGGTGACGGTTCCACCGAGCGCTCCAGGGCTCGGCGCCACGAGACGGAGCGCCTCGGGTCGGACCACCATGAGCGCGGGGCCTCGCAGGGGATTGGGCGGTACGCCGTCCATGACTTCCCACTCGATCCCCTCGACCGCTACCCGGACACCGCGCTCCGACGGTCCGACCACGGTCACCGGTATGTTGCTCGAGCGGCCCACGAACTCTGCGACGAACACATTGGCGGGCTGGGCGTAGAGGTGCTCCGGCGTTCCTACCTGTTCCAGGCGGCCGGCGCGAAGCACCGCAACCCGGTCGCCCAGATCGAACGCCTCGTCCTGCTCGTGGGTGACGAACACCGTCGTGATACCTACTCTGTGGATCAGCTCTCGAATCTCGCGCCGAGTCCGTTCCCGAAGCGCCGGATCCAGGTTTGAGAGCGGCTCGTCCAGGAGCAACACTCGGGGTTCGGGGGCGAGCGCCCGCGCCAGCGCGATGCGCTGCTGCTGCCCACCGGAGAGTTGACCGATACGCCGCCGCTCGAACCCGACCAGGTCTACCAAGGCAAGCGCGCGGGCGACTCGGCGCGCGAGCTCATCACCACGGACCCCGAGCGACTCCAGCCCGAACGCGATGTTCTCGCCGACATCGAGGTGAGGAAACAGCGCATAGTGCTGGAAGACCATCCCAAACCGGCGGGCCACCGGTTCGACGTTGGTGACGTCCTCACCCTCTATTAGGACTCGACCGGCATCGGGCACTTCGAACCCGGCCAGGAGCCGGAGCGTCGTCGTCTTGCCGCTTCCGCTGGGCCCGAGGAGGGCGAGCATCTCTCCTCTTTCCAGGGCGAGTGACAGGTGGTCGACAGCGACGGTTCCGTCGAAGCGCTTAGTGAGGTTTTCCAGGAGGAGAAAGGACAAAATGGTCGAAAGTCTAGGGTCTAGAGGTACCCGTCCCGCGCACGTGCTGATCCCAGTAACTCATCCAGGCCTGCCCGCATCGAGAGAGCAGCCCCCAATCCATGTCGGCCACCACCATCTCACGCTCGACTTCGGCTACCCAGGGCGGCACGGAATCAGACGGCAGGTCGGACCGCGCCGGTAACCTGAACACCTCCCGAGCCGTGAGCAGCTGGGCCTCCCGACTGCCTACGTAGTCGATGAAGGCTCGGGCGGCCTCGGGGTGCCGGCTTCCCCGAACCAGGCCGATCGCGTCATCAATGACAACCGTACCGCTTCGGGGAAAGACGTAGCCGAGCGGCATACCCTTGGCGCGGCTGATAAGG
>DASXRM010000097.1:0-31508 GCA_036506575.1 Gemmatimonadales bacterium
CACCGTCCACACTTCGGACCAACAACACCGTTCCCGCCCCCCGCCCCACAATAGCCGCCGACCTTGGCTGGACCACCTCGCCGATGGGCCGCCCTTCCCGATCCAAAACCCGGAACACGGTCACCGATTCCCCTCTCGCCAGCTCGTCCATCCGGTACCTCTCCTCAGCAAAGACCCCAGAATTGCCATCCAGTCGTATTCTTGAGATGCCGGGACGAGAAGGAGGGTTGCTTTGGCTCCGGCGTCCGCGACCACGCAACCATTCTCTGCCTGCACGTGTCAGAGATGCGGTTCAGAACCCAGGACCCTACGCTCGGGAGCCGGGTGGAAGAACGCGAACTGATCAGCCGAGTGCTGGCAGGTGACCCGACCGCCGAGCGCGCACTGTACGACGCGCACGTGGATCGCGTCTTTCGGCTGGTATACCGAATGGCTGGGGATCTCGATCGGGCAAAGGATTACACCCAGGAGACGTTCATCCGAGCGTTCAGTCGCCTGGCCGAGTTCCGCGGCGAAGCGGCGCTGTCGACCTGGCTGGGCTCGATTGCGATCTCGATCACCCTCAACGGCTTGCGGAAGGTGCGCCGACTCTATGAGCGGGAGGTCGCGCTGGATGATGCTCTCACTGGGGCCCGGGCCGCTCGGGTGGTCGAGCCAGACCTCAAGACCCGGCTCACCCAGGCCATCGAGGATCTGCCGGACGGCTATCGAGCTGTCTTTGTAATGCACGACGTTGAAGGGTATACCCATGAGGAGATTGCCACCTCTCTGGGGGTGCATCCGGGGACCTCGAAGGCCCAGCTGTTCCGGGCGCGAGCCCGGCTGAGAGAGGCCCTCGCCGATTTCGCGAAGGAATGAGGCAGATGGACGATCGATTCGAGGACCTGTTCCGGGACTCCGCCCGCGAGTACAACGAGCCGCCGGAGACTCCGCGCGAGGCGATGTGGGCTGCTATCCAGGCGGAAAGGGCGGCGGAGAAGGCGGAGAGGGCGGAAAGGGCGGAAAGAAAAGAGGCTTACCGCTCCTTCCGCCGCTTTACCGTCCGCCCATTCCGCTCCTTCCGCCCTCTGCGCTGGGCCGCTGGCATTGCCGCCGTCCTCGCCCTCGGCATCGGTCTCGGGCGGCTATCCGTGAAGCATCCCCCTGCAGGGGCGGCACCCGCGACGGCGGTCGCGACAACCCCTCGAGTGAGTGCGGCAGCGTATCGTCTTGTCACCACCGAACACCTGAGTCAATCCGAGGCGTTCCTCACGCTCTTTCGGGCTTCGGTAAAAACCGGCGGAGACGAGCGGCTGGCTTCCGCTACGGCGCGGCAGCTCCTCGCAACCAACCGGCTTCTGCTGGACTCGCCGGCGGCGAGAGATGGCCGAACCAGACTGCTGTTGCAGGATCTGGAACTGGTGCTGGCAGAGATAGCGCAACTCTCAGCCCAACCCAGGTCGCGCGACCTCGATCTGATCACCGAGGGACTCGAGCAGGGCGGCATGCTATCCCGGCTGAGGACAGCCGTGCCCGCGGGCGCTAGCCCAACCCAAGGAGCGCTCTGATGTACTCCATGCAGCTTGGACTCACGCTGGCAGCTCTCATCGAGATGAGCGACCCTTGGCTCTCTCGCACCGGGTCTCATTTCTCCCCCGTGGTGACGATGGAGCTCGCGGCCGATTCGGGCGCCCCCGCAGTCCCCGCTCCCTGGCTCCAGGGCGACCCCGCCGACTCGCTCTACCGGACCGCCCGAGAGACGCTGAACCGGCGAGACTACCGCGTGGCGGCAAATATGTTTGCGCTGATCCCCACCCGGTTTCCCCGATCGGGGTACGCCGGGGACGCGCTGTACTGGCAAGCCTTCGCGCTCTACCGGGCCGGAACCGACCGGGATCTGCGGGAAGCGCTCGCCGCGCTCCGCCGGCAAAGAGAGCGGTTTCCCCGCGCCGCGACCCACGGCGATGCGGCCACCCTCGAGCGCCGCGTCCAGGGAGAGCTTGCGCGTCGGGGTGACAGCGAGGCAGCCGCCCAAGTCGCTAGCGCCGCATCCGCCGCCGCCGTATCCCCCTCAGTCGCATCTGCCGCAGCCGCATCCGCCGCGGGCGATGTGGCCGTTCAGCCGGTGCCGCCGGCCCCGCCCGCCCCGCCTGTTCCACCAAAGCCCCCCCGTGGCTTCAAGGGCCGCGCTGGCGGGTGTGCGGGTGACGACGATGACGACATGAGGGTGGCGGCGCTCAATGCCTTGCAGCAAATGGACGAGGCCCGCGCCCGTCCGATCCTCCGGCGGGTCCTGGCACGACGCGATTCGGGGTCCGCTTGCCTCAGGCGGAAGGCCGTGTTCCTCGTGGCCCAGCAGCATGAGCCAGGAACCGAGGACATTCTCTTGGAGTCGGTGCGCACCGATCCCGACCCCGAGGTCCGACAGCAGGCCGTATTTTGGCTGTCACAGGTCGGCACCGACCGAGCGGTGGGCGCGCTCGATTCGATTCTCCGCTTCTCCAACGATCCGGAGATCCAAGAAAAGGCGGTGTTCGCCCTGTCGCAGCACGACAGCCCTCGTGCGCAACAGGCGCTGCGCACGTACGCCGAGCGCGACGGGCTCCCCGAGGCGACTCGGGAGAAGGCCATCTTCTGGCTGGGCCAGCATGAAACGGCAGAAAATGCGGCGTTCCTGCGAGCCCTCTACGGCAGGCTCAAGAGCCAGGAGCTGAAGAAGAGGGTGCTCTTTTCCCTCTCTCAAATGGGGGGCGAGGAGAACGGTCGCTGGCTGCTTGGCGTGGCCCGCGACACTTCGCAGGCATTGGAGATGCGAAAGCAGGCGCTGTTCTGGGCGGGTCAGGGCGGAGTTTCGATTGCGGAGCTCACCCGCCTGTACGGTACTGTGAGCGATCGAGAGATGCGGGAGCAACTGATCTTCGTGTACTCGCAACGGGATGAGTCCGCGGCCCTGGAAAAGCTGATCGAGATCGCCAAACGTGATCCGAGCCCGGAGCTCAGGAAACGCGCGGTCTTCTGGCTGGGCCAATCGGACGACCCCCGGGCAGTGCAGGCGATCCAGGACATCATCGACCGGCCCTGAGCGGATGAGAATAACGGCGCTGTTTTGGCTCGGTCAAACCGAAGATCCCCGCGCCGTCGATCTCTTCGAGGAAATTCTCCGGTAGCAACCCTTTCCTAATTCTGTCCGTCTAAGCCTCGCGCTGGATCCGGCGTTGAGGCGCGATCCCCCATCAGAGCCTCCTTCGTCGGCCATTCTCCCCTGTACTCCGAGGGAGGTCTTGCAGTGGGTGATCCGACGATTGCGGTCGCACTCTATCTTGGGCTCGCCGCTCTGGCTCCCGGGTCACAGAGCGATTCGACCCACAACGCCTCGGGCAAGTCAATGGTCAGAGCCGCGCGCGCCGCCGGGGGAGTCACCATCGACGGAGCCCTCTCGGAGGCGGGTTGGGCGGCAGCGCTGCCGGTCTCGGATTTTACCCAACGCGAACCAACGGAGGGTGCCCCGGCAACGGAGCGAACCGAGGTCCGAATTCTTTACGATGACAATGCGCTCTACGTGGGAGCCCGCTTGTATGACCGTAGTCCGGATTCGGTGCGGGCTCAGTTGGCCCGCCGGGATCGAATCACCAGCTCCGATCGGTTTCTCGTGTTCCTCGACTGTTATCACGATCGGCGCACCGGATTCTTTTTCGGAATCAACGCAGCTGGGACGCTGTATGACGGAACGCTTTACAATGACGACTGGGATAGCGACACCTGGGATGGAATCTGGGAGGGCAAAGCGGCCCGCGATTCGCTCGGCTGGACCGCGGAGCTCCGGATCCCCTATTCACAGCTTCGGTTTCAGCGGCAGCGGGAGCATCGGTGGGGGATCAACTTCAAGCGCGAGATCGCCCGCCGCAATGAGCGCGACTATCTGGTTCGGACGCCGAGCAATGGCAGCGGGTTCGTGTCGAGATTCGTCGATCTGGTAGGCATCGAGGAGGTTTCTCCTCCTCCCCGACTCGAGATCCTTCCCTACGTAACCACCCGAGCCGAATACATGGGACATGAGGCCGCCGACCCGTTCAATGACGGGTCTCGGCTCGGCGCGGGAGCGGGGGTGGACCTCAAGCTGGGCATCGGCAGCAACCTGACGCTCGACGCCACGGTCAATCCGGACTTCGGACAGGTCGAAGTGGATCCCGCCGTGGTCAACCTGAGCGACGTGGAGACCTTTTTCGATGAAAGGCGTCCCTTCTTCGTCGAGGGAGCTGACATCTTCAATTACGGCGAGGGCGGGGCGAACGATTTCTGGGGCTTCAACTGGGCAAACCCGAGCTTCCTCTATAGCCGGCGAATCGGTCGAGCGCCTCAGGCCGAGCTTCCGGACGACTACGACTACTCCAACGTGCCGGCCGGCAGCAACATCATCGGCGCGGCAAAGCTATCGGGGAAGGTAGGGAGCTGGAGCCTTGGCGCACTCAACGCGGTCACCAGCCGCGAGCACGCCTGGTTCTCGCTAGGCCAGCAGCGGTGGCAGCAGGAAGTCGAGCCGCTCACCTACTATGGCGTGTATCGGGCCCAGAGGGAGCTGGCCGGCGGTCGCCATGGACTGGGGTTCATTGGCACGCTGACCGCACGCGCCTTCGATGAGGCTCAGCTCCGGAATGAGCTCAGCTCCGGTGCGACGGGATTCGGGGTCGATGGCTGGACTACGCTCGACAAGAATGGTGTGTGGGTCGTGAGCGGCTGGGGCGGCCTGAGCCGGGTTGCTGGAAGCCGGGAGCGCATGCAGGCGCTGCAGGAAAGCTCGGTGCACTACTTCCAGCGGCCCGATGCCGGCTATCTCGGCGTCGACTCCAATGCAACGTCTCTCACCGGTTATGCCGCCCGGGTCTCGGTCAATAAACAAAAGGGCAACTGGATGTTCAACTCGGCACTCGGCGCAGTTGACCCGAACTTCGAGGTAAACGACCTCGGCTTCCAGTTTCGCGGTGATCAGATCAATGCCCACGTCATGTTCGGCCACAAGTGGACCACGCCGAGTCGACTGTTCCGGAGTTGGCGTCTCAACCTCGCCGGATTCCGAAGCTACAACTACGGCGGCGACGTGACCTGGACCGGGCTGTTTCTTACCGGGCTGTACGAGCTGCGGAATTTCTCGACCGGCCGGTGGTTCGTCGCCTACAACCCGAGCACGCTGAGTGACCGACGGACCCGCGGTGGGCCGCTCATGGTCAACCAGCCCGGCGTGGAATGGGACTTTCAGCTCGACTCCGATCCCAACCAGCGCTGGATCTACGGCTTCGGACTTCACGGCAATCACTACCGGGAGGATCGGGAACAGAGCTGGAGTGCGCGGGCGGCACTCGAGTGGAAGCCGGGGGCACGGCTATCGCTCCGGCTCGAGCCGCAGATCGAACGTATCGGTACGTCGGCCCAGTATGTAGACACGTTCGATGATGTGCTGGCGGCGACTACCTTCGGCCATCGCTACGTCTTCGCCGACTTGAAGCAGACCACAGTGTCGGCCAGCCTGCGGCTCAACTGGATCTTCACCCCGAGGCTCAGTCTCGAGGTATATGCTCAGCCCCTGCTGTCTTCGGGGCAGTATACCGGGTTCAAGGAGCTGGCACGGCCGAGCAGCTACGAGTTCACCGGCTACCCCGACCCGGCGCCGACCGCCGACCCCGATCGCATTGTGGTGGACCCGGACGGTGCGGGACCGGCGGCTTCCCACGAGATCGACGACCCCAACTTCTCGCTTGCCTCGCTGCGGGGAAACGCAGTGCTTCGGTGGGAGTACTCCCCCGGTTCCACTCTCTTCCTGGTCTGGACTCAGAACCGATCGGACACCGAGACGATCGGCAGCTTCCGGACCGGCCGCGCACTTGGCCGGCTATTCGACGCGAGGGCCGACAACATTTTCTTGGTGAAAGTGTCGTACTGGTGGAATCCGTAGCGAGGGTGAAATACACGTTTCGGCTCGTCATCCCATCGCATCACGACAGAGCTCCGGGCGCAGCGGGATTCGAGGTCCGGATGCGGCGAGTCCGGAGGCGGAGGGATTCCAGGTCCGAATGCGGCGCGCACGCACCGAGGCCGCACTCCATGGTGGGGGAACACCGAGAGCGTTCACCTGAGGGGTGCGCTCGTCCTGTTTCCAACACCGGAGGATGCAATGCGACACATCGCGTGCGCCATCCTGATCGCCGCCGTGTACGGCTGTGGCGATGAAACCCAGGTCACGCAACCACGCCAGCAGCTCGCCCAGTCGGCGGAGGCGCAATACACAATCGTCAGGCTCCCGTCCCTCGGTGGAACCCAGAGCCGGGGCATGGCCATCAACGACCAGGGTGTGGTGGCGGGCTGGTCCAACCTGGCGAATGGCTCCCGCCGCGCGGTCCTATGGAAAGATCACCAATCGATCACCAATCTGGAGACGCTCGGCGGGCCGAGCAGCACCGTGCCATGGCCCGGACTGAACAACGAGGATGTGGTCGTCGGCATCTCCCACACTGACGAGGAGGACCCGCTGGACGAGGATTGGGCCTGCGAGTTGGTGGGTTTTCTCCCGGAGATTACCGACCTGATCTGTCGCGGCTTCGTGTGGGAGAATGGTGTGATGCGGGAGCTGCCCACGCTCGGCGGCAACCATGGCTTCGGCACCGGCGTCAACAACCACGGACTGGTGGTCGGGTGGGCGGAGACCCCCGTGCATGATCCAACCTGCAACCCCACCACCGCCCAGAAGCTCCAGTTCCGCGCCGTCATCTGGGACCCGAAGGATGGAAGCAACGGCAAGATCAAGGCACGAGAGCTCAGTCCGTTTCCCGGCGACTCGACCTCAGCCGCAACGGCGATCAACGACGAAGGCCAGGCGGTCGGCATCTCGGGCGATTGCGACCAAGCCGTTGGACGCTACAGCGCCCGGCACGCCGTGCTCTGGGACAAGAACGGCAAGGTCACCGAGATCCCCAATCTGGGCGGGACGAGCTGGCACACGCCCATGGACATCAATGGCCAGGGTGATGTCGTCGGCTTTTCCAACCCGGCCGAGCCCGGCGACGAAATTGGCGAGTTCATCTCGCGCGCCTTCTTCTGGGCCAATGGAGCAGCCCAGGCCGAGGATCTCCACACGCTCGGCGACGACCCCGTCAGCGAAGCCTTCGCCATCAATTCGCAAGATCAGGTCGTAGGCATTTCCTTCGGCGGTTCCAACGGTCCCCGTGCCTTCCTCTGGGAAGACGGGGTCATGACGGACCTCAACGATGTCGTCGACATTGCGCCGGACGTCCTTCTCTCGGCCCAAGACATCAACGATGCCGGGCAGATCACGGGTAGGGTGCGCGATGGCGTTACCGGCGAGGTTCTAGCCTTTGTGGCGACCCCGATCGCGGATAACCCATAGCAGCCGGGGATCCGGCGGCACAGCTACATTCTCGGCATGCCCGGCTCGACCGCCCGACCCGCGCTGCTGAACCCAGAGGTTTGCGAGCGCGCGCTGAACGCGCGGGACGCGCGCTTCGATGGCATCTTCTTCGTCGGCATTACCACGACGAGGATCTACTGCCGGCCGGTCTGCCCGGCCCGGGTGTCGTATCACGATCGTCGGCGGTTCTTCGAATCCGCCGCGTCCGCCGAACGGGCGGGGTTCCGGCCCTGTCTCCGCTGCCGGCCGGAGCTGGCACCGGGACGGGCGCTGATCGATGCCGTGCCCCGCCTCGCCCAGGTGGCCGCCCATCGCATCGGCGCCGGCGCGCTCAATGGCTGCGGGGTCGCGCAGTTGGCGCGCGAGCTCGGCGTGAGCGACCGTCACCTTCGTCGCGCCCTGGAGCGCGAGCTGGGTGTGTCGCCGGTCGAACTGGCCCAGACGCATCGCCTGCTGCTCGCCAAACGCCTCCTCGCCGATACGTCGCTTTCGGTGACGCGCATCGCGTTCGCCAGCGGCTTTCAGAGCCTGCGCCGTTTCAACTCCCTGTTTCGCGAGCGGTACCGGCTCAGCCCGAGCGCGCTGCGGCGGACCCAGCCCCCGAGTGACCCACGACGCGACGCGGGAGCAGGTCGCGGCTCGCCGGCGGTTCCGGCCGAGGCTCTCGTCCGGCTGACTCTCGCCTACCGGGCGCCGCTCGCCTGGCATGTGCTCACCGCGCTACTGCGGCGCGACGCGATGCCGGGGGTGGAGGTAGTGGAAGGAGGGTGCTACGGCCGTACTGTGCGCCTCAACGGCGCGAGCGGGGTGGTCTTCGCGAAGGATGCGGTGGCTCCAGCACGCGATCCGCAGCGTGCCGTGAAGACGCATCTCCAAGTCCACGTCTCGCCTGCCCTCTTGCCGGTTCTCATGCCGCTGCTTGCCCGGCTCCGGCACCTGTTCGACCTCGACGCCGAGCCCACGGTTATCGATGCTTCGCTCGAGCGGAGCGGACTCGGCCCGCTGGTCAGACGGCGGCCCGGCGTGCGCATTCCAGGGGCGGTCGACGGTTTCGAGGTCGTCCTTCGCGCGTTGCTGCGTGGTCGCTCGGGAGCCGCGAGCCGCGATCTCATGCGGCGGGTCGTGGGGACCCTTGGCGAACCGCTGGACACGGGGATCCCGGGACTTAGCCGGCTGGCGCCGGGGGCGGAGCGCGTGGCGGAGGCAGGCATATCGCGGCTTACCGCTCTCGGTGTACCGCGTCGCCGAGCCGACCCGATCATGTCCGTGGCTCGCGCGCTCGCCGAGGGGGCGCTCCGGATCGAGCCGGGCAGCGATGTCACCGCGGCGCATCGAGCGCTGCTGGAGATCGAGGGCGTCGGGGAGCGGCTCGCGACCACGATCGTGATGCACGCCCTCCACTGGCCCGATGCATTCCCCGCCTCGGACCGCCTGCTGCTGCGTGCCACGGGCGCGCGGAGCCCCGGCGCGCTCCGTGCTCGAGCGGAGAGGTGGCGTCCCTGGCGGGCGTACGCGGCCCTGCATCTCTGGCTGGGCGGCGAGGAAGGCTGAGGTGTCGTGAAGGTTCTGGCAATAGGGATAAGTTTCACTGGCCCGTTTGCAGCTGATGCGCATCTCGTTACACGGGCGAGCGAATCCGAGCGGCGCTCAGCAATAGTACCAGGGCGGTTACAGGAGGATCACTATGCGAGCTTACTTACAAATCTCGGGCACGCTGTTTGGGCTCATTGCCTTGGGCCATCTGCTCCGGCTCTTCCGCCACTGGCCGGTGGACCTCGCGGGGTACCCGGTGCCTCTGTGGGCTTCATGGGTTGGGCTGGTTCTCGCTGGCGGACTCAGCGTCTGGGCGCTGCGACTGGCGCGAGCTACGCCTGGCACAGCTTGAAGCACGAGGTGCCGGCACCGCCGCAAATGGCCCTGATGATCTGTCATGGATCGATCAGTGGGACCGAGGGCTCAGCTCAGCGCTACGCCTCGACACTCAATCTGACCTACGAGGAGCAGCTGCTTCCCTACTAATCGCGGCATTCGAAGGTTTTACATTTCGCGCGTGTCAGCCAGCCGTACGCGCCTCCTCGCCGTCCTCTTGGCCGGGTTTCTCACCGGCTGCGGAGCCTCGAAGCCGGCAGCACCGGTAGTCGAGCTCATTCCCCAGGGCGATACCGTGCTGACCCCCTATTCCGACGTGGCGGAAGCGGCATGGCTGGGCGGGGCTCGATGGGCCATAGTGGCCCCTGCAGACGAGGCCGTGAGCATCGTCGATTTTGCCCATAAGGCCATGACGCCGCTCGGCGGCTCCAGGTCCAAGGAGTTTCGCAACCCGTCGAGCGTCTTCTTTGCCGAGGACACGCTATACCTGGGCGATTGGGGCCTCCGTCGTCTGACGCTCTGGACTCTCGAGGGCCGGCGGGTGCGGGCTATTCCAGCATCGGATGCTGTGCGCGGTACTTTGCCGCGGGCCCGGGACACGGCTGGCTGGTTCTATCTCGACCTGTATCCCCCTCCCGGTTCGGACGGGAGCGGCAACCGCGATTCTGCCGTCGTCGTTCGAGTAGATGCTGGATTCAAGAGGGTGGACACCGTTGCCCGGCTGGCACCGCTCGACATCGCCGAGGTGGTGGGTGGTGCGGGCCGCCGCTTCGAACGGCGAGTATTCAGCGGGATGGACCGTTGGGGTATCCTGCCGGACGGCTCGCTCTGGGTGGCTCGGGTATACGACAACCGAGTCGACTGGCGCTCGCCAGAGGGCAAGTGGACCCGAGGCGAGCCGCTGCCTGATCGGGTCCTCGAGGTCACCCGTTATGACCGTGAACTGTTTCTTCGGAAGTTTCCTCCGGAGCTCCGGTCGACGGCCCAGGAGCTCCCGTTCGCGGCCCTGAAGCCGCCCTTCGAAGCGGCGCTCACTCGGACTCCGGGTGAAGTATGGCTGGAGAAGAGTCGGGCTCCGGCGGATTCCTCCCGGCGCTATCACGTGGTAGATCGCCGAGGCCGTCTGGTCCGGGAAATCCGGATTCGAGGTCAGGGACGCATCATGGCCCTGGGACTGAACTCCGCACTGATCGCGGAGCCCACCCGGGAGGGCATCCGAGTGCTTGCCGTCGCCTTGCCTCCTGAGAACGCTATCCCATGATCTCCCACTCTCCCGCTTTCTTGACCCCCGCCGGAGGATTCAGCGAATGAAGCTGGGCCAATCCGTTTGCACGCTCGCGCTGGTTGGCGGGATCGGCTGCCGTCCGGCCGTGAGCCAGAGCGTCTTGACTCAGGACGCCCGGCTGCCCACCAGCTTCGGCATGCTCAGCAATGTGGTCGAGCTGCGGGATGGGCGAGTGGTATTTGCCGATACCAGGAACAAGCTCTTCCTGCGTGCCGATCTCGAGCGCGGCAAGGTGGACACCCTAGGGGCCCGGGTCGATTCGCTCGCGCCGGGTGGATCGGTGAGCCAGTACAAGTTCCCCGGCTGGGTGGCCCACCTGGCAGGGGACACCGTCGCCTTGGTGGATTTTAGCGCAGTTCGGACCACCCTCTGGAGTGAAGGTGGGAGGCCCCTTGGCGTCCTGCCCATCAAGGCGGTCGCCGGCCGCACTCCGGTGCTGGTATACGACACGCTGGGGCGAGGGTACAAGATCGATTATCAGGCGGTACTCGGAGGAGGTGAGCCGGGACGCGTCGTGCGACCGGACAGCATTCCGGTACTACGAATCACCATTCCTGGCGACATGGTGGACACGGTCGCCCTGCTCGCTTCCCCGGAGTATGGCGATGCCGTCTTCGGAGAGGAGGTCCAGCAGGCCGCGAAGGTGTTCGCTCCGAACGACTTTTTCGGTGTGTTGCCGGACGGCACCGCCTGGATCGCGCGAGGACGGGAGAACCGGGTGGATTGGCGCTCGCCTGATGGAAAGTGGACCCGCGGGGAGCCTCATGACTACGCCAAAGCGCCCGTAACCCAGGCCGACAAGGACCGCGTGTTGGCTCAGGTGCGGGAACATGGGAAGCAGTTCGGGATGCCTCAGGACCTGCGCATCCTCTATCCCTTTGCCGAGACCAAGCCACCGTTCGATTTCGCGCTCGGGCGTCCCAACGGCGAGGTCTGGCTCCAGCGGCCGCGACCGGATGAGACGTCCAGGCAGGTCTACGATGTGTTCGACCGCAAGGGAGTATGGCGGCGGGAGATCACGTTTCCCCCAGGCGCGGCCCTGGCGGGGTTTGGTTTCAAGGGAGCGATCTACGCGTCGATCAAGAACAGGGATGGATCGAGGACGGTGGCGAGGTATGTACTGAGGTGAGAGGTGAGAGGTAGAAGGAAGAGGTGGAAGGTGAAAAGGTGAGAAGAGTAAGAGGTGAAACGGCGTTGCTGACTCTTACCTCTTACCTCTCACCTCTCACCTCTCACCTCTTACCTCTCACCTCTTACCTCTCACCTAATCGAGCATCGGCGGCTCGTCTCCCGGCGGCGTATTCGGTCCGGCCGAGTCCGAGCGGCGGCGATCCCGGCGGTGGCCCTGCTCGTACCACCGCCGGGTGATCTCGCCAGCGAGCTCGCGATTACCCAGCCCAAAGGCCAGGCCCACCGCGAGCGCTCCGGCACCAAGGATCAAGGTAAAGGCGGCGGTGACGATCTCTTCCGCGACGCCGACCTGCTGGAGGGCCATGAAGAGCGCGATCACGATGACCGCTCCCTTGGCCATCTTGGCCACGGTGGGTACACCGGAGACGCTGCCGGCAGAAGCGACGATCAGGCCGCGGACGAACTCGCCGACGACGATGCCCAGAATCACGATCACGATGCCGGCGATGAGCGTGGGGATGAAGGCCAGCATCGTCCCGAACATCTCGTTGATGCTCTCGAGACCGAGCGCCGTGCTGGCCAGGAGGATCACCACCAGCATTACCAGCCAGAAGATCAGCTTGGCGAGGGCCCGCACCGGATCCAGCCGGGAGCCGGTGCGGCCGACCACCTCGTCGAGTCCCCCCGCACTCGCCATCCGATTGAAGTTGAGCCGCTTCAGAGTGTCATCCGCCCAGCGCTGAACCTGACGGGCGAGAAAGTAGCCGGTGAGCAGGATGACCGCCGCGCCGACCAGCGCGGGAACCACGCTGCCGATCTGTTCGGCACCAATGAGGATTCGTTGCCAGAGCTCGTTCACTGTGCCACCTCGATGACGAGTTTCCCGACCTGCTCACCCCGTTGCAATCGGCCGAACGCGGCGATCGCTTCGCCCAACGGCACCACCTGATCCACTACCGGCCAGAGCTTCCCTTCCTCCGCCAGTCGCACGATCTGCCCGTACTCCCGCCGGTTACCGAGGGTCGAGCCCAGAATGCTCCACTGATGCCAGAAAAGCCGCCGTAGATCCAGGGAAACGATCGGTCCGGTGGTTGCGCCGCAGACGACCAGTCGACCACCGCGCCTGAGACACCGGAGCGATTTCTGCCAGCTCTGCTCGCCGGCGCTGTCCACCACGACATCGGCGCCCCGCCCCTCGGTCAGTTTCCGGACCTCGCCCGCGACGTCGACACTGGCGTGATTGAGCCCGGCGTCTGCGCCCAAGGCTCGGGCTGCCTCCAGCTTGGCATTCACTCCGCTGGTCACGATGGTCCGGGCACCAAGCACCCCAGCAATTTGGAGCGCCGCGAGGGCCACGCCCCCGCCGATACCCCAGATCAGAATGGTGTCCCCCTGCTGGACTCGAGCCCGGGTGGTGAGCATGCGCCACGCGGTCAGGGTGGCCAGCGAAAAGGCCGCAGCTTGCGGCCAAGGCATTCCCTCGGGAACCCGGGCGAGGTTCGCGGCGGGGACCACGATGTATTCTGCGGCCGTGCCGGAGCTGTGTTCTCCCAGCACACCCAAGCTTGCGCAAAGCGAATCCTCGCCCTCCAGGCAGGCCGGGCAACTGCCGCAAGAGAGAGTAGGATTGATCATGACCCGGTCGCCGGGCCGAACCTGCGATACGGCGGCCCCCACTTCCTGGACGATACCGGTGCCGTCCGAGCCCACCACGTGGGGAAAGCTGTAATTGACCCCCGGTAGGCCTTCTGCTACGAACAGATCGAGTCGGTTGAGGGCTATGGCCTGGACCCGGATGAGCACCTGACCGGGTGACCGGATGGTCGGCTCCGGCAACTCCTGTACCCGGAGGTGCTGCAGTCCGCCCACGGCAACCAGGGTGAGGGCCTTCATCTGGAGATGGCGGCGTTAGAACGACGGACCCAGAATCTGTTCGCCAGGCTGGAGCGGAACGGCCACCGGAGGTCTGCCCGGGGCGGTGGATTGCAACATGAAGCTGAAATCGACCCGGCCCTTGGACGCGTCCCGGATCCATCCCACCACATAGGCCAGACGGTCTCCGTCTCGGGAGACCGCCAGTGCCGCGATAGGATCATCGGTCTGGACTACTTGCGAAGTACTCCCGCTGCCTGACGTTAGTCGCATCACCCTCGAGCCCCTGGAGCCGCCACCCCGCTCCGCCACGTACAGCAGATCGCCGTTGCGGGAGAATCGCGGGTTGGTCTCCCGCGCTGAGCCCTTGGTGAGCCTGCGCTGATTAGTCCCGTCCAGACCCATCGTGTATATCGCGTGATTGCCGTCCCGGGCGGAGACAAAGGCGATGGTACGGCCGTCGGCTGAAACCGTGGGAGAGTGATTCCCCCCCGAGGCGGTCGTCAGCTGGCGACTCTCGCTGCCATCGATCGCTATAATCGCAATCTGCGTGGTCGTGCCGCTGGTAGCGGTGTAAACCAGCCGGCTCCCATCCGGCGTCCAGGCCGGCTCTCCTTCGTTTCCCGGGCCGGATGTGAGACGGCGCAGGTTATGACCATCGGCGTCCATCAGGTAAAGGTCGAAGTTGCCGTTCCGGTTGCTGCTGAACGCGACCCTGGTTCGATCCGGAGCGAGTGCCACCTGGATATTGCTGGCGCCGTCGACCAGCACTGGGACCAGCGTGAGCGGTCCTGGTGCCCTCATCTGGTAGATGCCGTAGTTCCCACTTCGGTTCGAGCTCAGAAAGAGATCTCCTACCACGAACAGATCGGCGCTCGCCTTCTTGCCCCAGGCGACCGTGGCGGTGACCATCGCGTGTCCCGGACTCACCGCCTCTACCACGCCGGTCTCACTCACCGTGGCTATTTCGGGATGATCCGAGCTCCATTTGGCTCCGGACGCCTTGGTGCCGGCGGCGCCCTGGTCCCGAAGGAGAGCAGCTAGCGCGGTGCGCTGGGCAACCAGGAGTCCCACTCGGGAGGGCTCGATGCCGATCTCGCCCGCGACTACCTCAACCGTCCATGTGGCGGGTCTGATACCCGGGAGCCTGGCGGTGAGGGTGGTGGTGCCAAGCGCCTTGGGGGTGAGGACTCCGGTGGCAGGATCGAACGCCGCGACGTTCGTGTCGCTGAGCTCCCAGATCACCCGCGCCTCCGGAATCGGCGTGGAGTCCGCCGCCTCGGCCACGGCGGTGAACTGCCGGGTAGCCCGCAGGGGCAATTGAACCGTAACGCCCTGATGGGGTGAGACGACCAGAGCGTCAGGAACCCGGTGGACCGCCACTGTGGCGCGGCGCTCCTGGGAAAACGCCGTGCCGATGATTTCCGCTTCTCCCGCACCGCGGGCACGCACTACCCCAGCGGGACTGACCGAGGCGACAGCGGTGTCGGTAGACCGCCACTGGATCAGCCCCCGGATTTCACGATTCCCCTGGCTGGGAATCAAGGCCCGCAGTGTATCCACCCCCTCGGGGCCGAGGAAGAGCTTGCTGGGGGAGACCGTGAATTCGGCCTGGGTCACTTCCACCGGGAGGGTAGCCATGAGCCGGCCTGAGGCAGCCTGCACGATCGTGCGGCCCGGGGCGACGCCGGTCACCACCCCGCCCGAATCCACCCGAGCGATCTCCGGCTTCAGAGACTTCACCATCACCTGACCGATCGAGACCGGGGTTCCATCTTCCCGGAGTGCCTGAGCCGTGATGCGGACGCTCTCGCCTGGAAACAAGCTGACCGAAGCGGGCTCGAGGGTCAGCACCGATGCCGAAGCCGAGCGGCTCCCTTCCGGATCACCCGGCGCACTACCGGTGATCAGCACTGCCATGGATGCTCGCCGTCCCTGGGACCGAGCCTCGATTTTGGCCAGCCCCGGCTTCATACCGATGACCGTACCGTCCTTTCTGATCTGCGCTATGAGCGTATCGGAGCTCCAGAAGGTGAACTTAGCTGCGGGTATGAGATTGCCCTTTTGATCGAAGGCCGTCGCGAAGAGGGCCTGCTTCTGACCCACTCCCAGGGTCATGGTTTCCGGAGTCACCTGGACTTCGGATACGGTCTGGGCTAGAGCGGAGGTAGCTGGGTGAAGCGCTGCAAGTGCGATACCCATGAGGAGATACCGCTGCGCCCACGGCGGCAAAACGCGACAAAAGCGGGCCCGTAACGTTGGGGCTAAGTTCACTGTCCAGTTGATTCCGGGAAAGGTTGTGGTGGCGTAATTATAGCCCAGCTAGAGCTATGCCGCACACTTAGGAGACTCCAATCCGCCAGAGGATGGCTTGCACAAGCATTAAGGATGTGCAACTTATATGTCTTCATTCACCGTTAGGGCGCCTGGGCGCCTCGAGACCGGCGGCGGGTGGCGCCGCACATGTGTACGGAGGGAGCGAAGATGGCCGAGCTTCATTATATGGAGATGGGCTGGTCCGGCTCAGGGTGGATGGATCCACTGCCGTCGGAGAGCATCCCCTCTCCTACTCCCACCTCATCGCCGTCGTCGTTTGACTTTGACGAGCCGGCCCCCAGCAGGCAGGCGGGAGTGACCCCTAGCGCACGGAGCCGATCTCGCAAAAAGACGGCCAAGAGATCAGCCAAGAGAGCAACCAAGAAGGCTTCGGGGCGGCGTGCCAAGAAGACCGCCCGCAGATCCACCAAGCGAGCGGCCAAAGCCGCTAAAAAGGGTGGGCGGCGCTCGGCCCGGAAGAGTGCCCGGAAATCATCCCGGTCTCGAGGCCGCAAGTCCATGGGCCGCAAGAGCGCGAGCCGTTCCGGCTCGCGGAAACGGGCCAAGAAGGGTCGGGGGGGACGGAGGCGTTAGGGTTGACTAGCCCTTGGTATCCAGCCGGGCCAGGGCTGCGGCACAGTTGATCAGCGCGATGTGCGTGAAGGCTTGCGGGAAGTTGCCCAGAAACTCCCCGCTGGCCGGATCGATCTCCTCGGAGTAAAGCCCGACGTGATTGGCATGGCGGAGCATCCGGCGGAACACCCGCTCGGCGCGCTCCCGCTCGCCGATCATCGCCAGGGCCTGGGCCAGCCAAAAGGTGCAGATGGAGAACGCCCCCTCTTCACCTTCGAGTCCGTCTGAATGCCGATACCGGTAGACCAGCTCACCGTCCTGAGTGGTGAGCTCCCGCGCGACCGCGAGAACCGTCCCGTGGACTCGGGGATGATTCCAGGGCAGAAACCGGACCATCGGAATGGCCAGGGCTGCGGCGTCCAGAGCGTCGTCGTCGTACGATTGAACGAATGACTGCCGCTTCTCGCTCCAGCCCCGCTCCATGATGTCGGCGTGGACCGCGTCGCGCGCGGCCCGCCAGGTCGCGGTATCCGATTCGAGGCTCAGCTCCTCGGACATGCGAACCCCGCGATCCAAAGCCACCCAGCTCATCACCTTGCTGAACACGTACTGGCGGACCTCACCGCGGACTTCCCAGATGCTGGAGTCGGGAAGTTGCCAGTTTCGACTGACCCAATCCACCAGTCCCCGGAGGACGCGCCAGGTACCTTCCGTCATCTCATGATTGCGGCGCCAGACGTCGGCTGTTTCCATGACCTCGCCATACACATCGAGCTGGAGCTGACCCACGGCGCCGTTTCCCACCCGCACAGGCCGTGAATTGCGATAACCGCTGAGGTGATCGAGCTGACGCTCGATCAGATCTCGCCGGCCATCGATGCCATACATGATCTGAAGGTGTCCGCCTCCCTCGTGACGGCACACCTTCTTGAGGAAGCGCATGAACTGATCGGCCTCCCGATAGTGGCCCACGGCGTCGAGGGCCGTGAGAGTGAACGCGGCATCCCTGAGCCAGACGAACCGGTAGTCCCAGTTGCGCACACCGCCGATGGCCTCAGGCAGGGACGTGGTTGGCGCGGCGATCATGGCGCCAGTCTCGGCGTGAGTGAGAAGCTTCAGGGCGAGGGCGGAGCGCTTGACCATCCCGCGGTAGGGGCCCCGGTAGCGCACCTTGGATGACCACCGTTGCCAGAACGCCGCGGTGTTGTCCAACTTGCGGGCGCTCTCATAGCGATCCACCGGATGGATGTCATCGTCGTCGTACCGCAGGACCAGCCAGCGCTCCTCCCCCTTCTCCAGCTCGAATCGGGTGGTCGCGATCGATTGTTCCACCACCCAGGTGAACGGTTTGGCGCTCGAGAGGGTAAGAACCTGGTCGGTACGGTCGGTGGCAAAGAGTCCCGCCCGGAGCAGCTCGAGCCGCGTGGTCCTCGCGCCGTACTCGAACCGCGGCATGAAGATCATGTTCATCGACACTCGGCCGCGGGCGCAGTGCAGGCGGCGGTGGATCTCGGGGTGTGGGCCCGACGGCTGGCCGTCTTCGGCGACGGGCATGAAGTCGGTCACGCTGACGACTCCGCCGTCGGCGGTGCGAAAGGTCGTTTCGAGAATATTGGTGCGGGGCAGATACCGCTGAGTGGAGCTCCACCTCGCTTCGGGATGGATGGCCCAGGTGCCGCCGCGTTCCGAGTCCAGGAGCGCGGCGAACACGCTGCCGCTATCGAACCGTGGCAGGCAGCACCAGTCTATCGAGCCATCCACGCCAACCAACGCGGCGGTTCGCATATCGCCGATGAGTCCGTAGTCGGAGATCGGCTGGTGGCGAACGACGCCAGAGCGTCGACCGGGGGCCTCGGCCGACAACTGGGGCTGGACATCGGTCATCGCCCAAGTATAAGTCGAGTGACCCGCATCTTGCATCGTCAGGCTCAGTCGTCCACCTTCCAGCACCTTTCACCCACATTCATGCGCGCGTCTATCCGTCTCCTGGCCTTAGGGCTGGTGGCCTGCCGGGCAGGGGGCCGTCCGAGCACCGCTCCTATGACGTCTTCCGATCCGGCTGGCCTGAGGGCGGAGATAGCGGCACAGCTGGAGCGGGCCGCCTCGGATTGGAATAGGGGTGACCTCGATGGATTTCTCTCGGATTACGCGCCCGAGAGCACCACCACCTTCGTGGACGGGCGCCGGGCCCGCCATGGGTTCGCCTTCATCCGCGAGAATTACGCGCCACGGTTCGCGCCCAATGCCCAGCGCGACAGTCTCCACTTCGAAGAGCTAGAGGCTCGGCGCCTGAGCCCCACGCTAGCCTTGGTGACCGCACGTTTCATTCTTCAGCGTAGCGGCAGGACCACTGCGAGCGGCCCATTCACCTTGGTGATGGAGCAGAGACCCCAGGGGTGGAAGATCATTCACGACCACTCATCCAGTGATCCCCGTTAACTGGCGGGCCGGACTCCTCGTCCTGGGCGGGCCGCTCCTTTTCGGTTGTAACCAGACGTTGCCCGATGGGCTGGCTCTCGTCGGGGCTACCCTCATCGACGGCACCGGGGGGCCTCCGCTGGCGGATGCGGCGGTAGTGGTGCGTCGCGGCCGGATCGAATGGGTCGGGGCTCGTGCCGGCTTTGCGCTTCCCAAGAGGACGAGCGAGGTCGACGTCAGCGGGCGGTGGATCATTCCCGGGCTCATCGACGCTCATGCCCATGTGGCAACGGCGGCCACGTGGGCGCCCTCGCGGTACCTGGCCTGGGGAGTGACCACCGTGCGCGACGCGCACGGCGGACTCGACGCCGTCCTGGCCTTCCGGAAGCATGCCAACAGTGGCTCCGCAAACAGCCCGCGCATATACGTGGCCGGCGCCATGATTGATGGGCTGCCCACGACCTATCCCGACGCCATCGGCGTCAACGGCGAAAACGACGCCCGCAAGGCCGTGGACCGCCTGGTGAGCGCCGGGGTCGATTTCATCAAGGTCTACACTCATATCGATGCGCCCCTGCTCCGCGCGATCATCGATGAGGCGCGCACGTTCAACATTGGGGTCGCCGGACACCTGGGAATGACCGACGCCGTGACTGCGGCCAAGGCGGGGATCTCCTGCATCGAGCACATGACCGGCGTACCCGAGGCGGCCTCCCGCGATCGGTCGGCGCTGATCGCCGCTCACTATCGCGGGTTCTTTCCGGGGTGGACCTCCTTCGAGCGGAGCTGGGCGGACCTCGACTCTGCGACGCTCACCCAGGTGGCCGGCCGCCTGGCAGAGGAGAAGATCACAATCGTCCCTACCCTCGTCTTGCATGAAACGCTGAGCCGGCTCGACGACCCGGCCATTCTGCGTGACCCCGCTCTGGCAGACGTGCCCGAGGCGGCGAAGCGGGATTGGGACGTGCCGGGAATGATCACTCGAGCCGGATGGACCGACTCTGACTTCGCGGCTTTTCGAAGGGGCCGGCCCATGCAGAACCTCTTCCTCCGAGCCTTCTCCGCGGCGGGTGGGCGAATCGCCGCAGGAACCGACTCTCCCAATCAGCTCCTGGTGCCCGGCTTTAGCGAACACCGGGAGATGGAGCTCCTGGTCGGCGCCGGGCTCACAGCCCGGGAAGCGTTGCGGGCAGCCACTCGCAATGGAGCGGTGTTGCTGGGAGTGGACTCGCTCGGCCTGCTCGCCCCGGGGAAGGTGGCCGACCTCGTTATCCTCACGAAGGATCCTCTCGTGGACATCCGGAACACCCGCTCGATCGAAGCGGTCATGACCCGCGGCCGGCTGCTCGACGCTGATTCGATCCGCGCCACCTGGTAACCCCATGCCGACGAGCAGGACGCGGCCGCCTTCGGCGGCGAGGGCCCTCTGACCGCGCCGACTCACGTCCGGGAAGGCATCGAGCGGCTGGTGCTGTTCTTCGCCTCCGCGCCGACTCGCCAGGGTGTATTGGCTCGCCGCATCATGGGCCAACCGTCTCCCGGTGACGACGCGCTGGCGTGCCGCATCATCAGCGACATGCAGGGTGAGGCTCGGAGCGATGGCAGTATCAGGGGGGCTGTAGTTCCGACCATCTGGCGCGCCCATGAGCTCATGGACCTTGGGTGCCGAGGTGATGTGGCTGGGTTGGATGGACTGATGGAATGGATCCTGGGGCTTCAGGGCAGATCGGGGGCCTTCAGTCAGGGCTGCAGCCGGACTCGCCACGCCCATCGAGTCTGTGAGCACTTCATCTCCGGCTTCTTCTCCCCGGCGCCACCGGAGCAGCGTCTCGCGCCGGTCATGCTTCCTAACGGGAAGGTATTTCGGGCCGAGCCAGCGGCGCGCTTTGCCGTCAGCTGCTTCGCCTTGCGCGCCGCCCTGCGGGCCCGCCGTGAGACGCACCCCTCGATCCAGCGACATCTCGCTAGCCTGCTTCAAATGCAGGAGCAGTGGAGCGACTGGACCGGTTACTTCGCCGGTGACGCGATCATCGCGGGCGTCCATGCCCTGGCTATGGTCTCCCAGCCCGATGGCGCCACCCAGTCGGGACTCGCCGCGATGATCGCGGCTCACCAGGCGGGCGATGGGAGTTGGCCCCATGCCGATCTGTTTCACACCCTCGAGGCACTGCTTGCCCTCGGCACCCCTGAAGCCCACGCCGCGGTGCGGCGAGCGGTTCCTACCCTACTCTCGCGCCAGCGATACGATGGGAGCTTCGGATCTACGGCGCAGCAGGAACGAGCGCTGATCGCGCTTCGATCGTTGATCTGGGCAGAGCAGGAGGGCTAGACTGCCAGATGGAGGAGAGCCGCATGACGGACACCCCGATGGACCAGAAGCCTCGGATCCGCTTGACCGCACTGTCGCACGGCGCCGGTTGAGCCTGCAAGCTCGGCTTCGCCGATCTGGCGCAGGTCCTGCGCCACCTGCCGAGTGTCGGGGATCCACGAGTCCTGATCGACGCCACCTCCCGGGATGACGCCGCCGTCTTTTTGCTGTCACCCGAGCGGGCCCTGGTGGCCACGGTCGATTTCTTTACGCCCATCGTGGACAATCCTGCCGCCTGGGGGGCGATCGCCGTCGCCAACGCACTCAGTGACATCTATGCCATGGGGGCGACGCCGCTGTTCGGCCTCAACCTGGTAGGCTGGCCCCGAGACCGTCTGCCGTTCGAGGTACTCGGCGAGGTCCTGAGCGGAGCTGCCGAGGTTGCGGGCCGAGCCGGCTGTCTGATCTTAGGCGGACACTCGATAGATGCAGTCGAGCCGACTTTCGGGATGGCGGTCATCGGTGAGGTGCACCCCGATCGAATGCTCACCAACGCCGGCGCCTGTGCCGGGGACCTGCTGGTGCTCACGAAGCCACTCGGCACCGGCATCTTGGCCACGGCTCTGAAGCGTGACGCGCTGCTCGAGACCGGCATGGGCGAGGCCGTCCGCTCGATGACGACCCTCAACGACGGCGCGGCCCGGGCGGCCCTGAAGGTTGGCGTAAGTGCCGCCACCGACGTCACCGGGTTCGGCTTGATCGGCCATCTCACCGCGATACTCGAGGCCAGCAAGGTGGCGGCCGAAGTTGCGTTTGACACTCTTCCCATTCTTCCCCACGCCAGAAATCTGGCCTCTCGCGGCGTCATACCGGGCGGTACCCAGCGGAATCTGGAGGCTGCCGAGAAGGTCGAATGGTCTCCCGAGCTGAGTCCGGCGGACCGCTACCTCTGCGTAGATGCTCAGACCTCCGGTGGACTGCTGCTGGCGGTCCCCGCCGAGAACGAGGCCGCGCTTTTAGCCGCTCTGCGGGAGGAAGGCACGCCCGCTGCTGTCACCATCGGCCGTATCATCAGGGGTCCAGCCGGACAGATTCGGGTGCTGAGGCGGTTCAGCTAACGGTAGATGGGTAGACAACGGAGCCGCCCGCTCGCGATGACTAGCCAGACCTAGGGAGTTTGTGTCACAGTTCCGGTGGACCGCGGATCGGATGGATCAGCTCGAGAACGCTGCCCGGAAGGGACTCCGAGTGGCGCTTTCTCGCCGGGGAACCGAGTACGTCGTGGTGGCACTCCGGGTGACCTCGGTCGATCAACACGAGGCGCTGATAGGGTGGCTTCCGATGACTGGCGAGGAGCTCACCTTTCGGCTGAACGAGATCGAGAATTTTCAGGTGATCGAGTGAGCCGCGTGGCAGTGGTGCACCTGGACGAAAGTTGCCTGGGAAACGGGCGAGAGGGAGAAAATGCCGGTGGGGCGGGCGGCCTGATCGAGGTCAGGAGTGGGAAACGGATCCAGCGACGGGACTTTTATCTCCATTCTCCCGGCACCACCAATAACCGGATGGCGTTGCGCGGCGCGATCACGGTCCTGCAGCTGCTGGCGGGCAAAGGAAACCGGATGCGAGTCCTCATGGTCTCGGATTCCGAGTATCTGGTAAAGGGCATGCGAGAATGGGCACCGGGCTGGGCCGCGCGGGGCTGGCTCCGGAAGACCGGCCCAATCGAGAATTTGGGCCTATGGCAGGAGCTGGTGCAGTCGGCTCGGCTGCACGACGTGCAGTGGACCTGGGTGCGCGGCCATGCCAGGCATCCGAAGAACGAGTATGCCGACGGGCTCGCGGTCGCGGCGGCCAGGGAGCAGAAAACATCGGCCGGAGCGATCGAGTCGGCTTTCCTGGAGTGGCTCGCCGCAAGGCAGGCTCGGGGGTTGTACGCCGGCTACGACCCGGATGTCGAATTCGAGCATTTGGAGCGGCGGATCGCCGCTGGGGAGAGTTTTCAATTGGCAGAGTAATCGTGCCATCGCCGTCCACGGAGAGTTTTTGTGGTGCAATCGGGTACCTACCGGATTGCATAGCTCCCCGCCATCCGTCCGATCACCGCGTCTCCCGGAGCGGAGTAGATCTCGCCGGTCAGCGCAAAGCCTCGCGCCGATGGCAAGCACAAGAGAGAAAGGAGCCACGCCGGGGACTGGGCCGCCCGGCTTGCTCAGCTCCGGGTCCGCCTGAGCACACTCATCGGTGTGACCATGGTAGAGACTGGAAATCCTGGGCCAAGCCGCGGGGAGGATAGCCGGTGACGGATCTTGAGCGCCTCTTCCTGCAGCTGGTTCGCAACCTGACCAGCATCGATCCTGGCCGCCTGCGTCAGCCGCTGCCCCTGGGGGACATTTACCACTCCATTGTGCCCTATCGGGCCTACCGGCGCGCACTCCAGCTCGAGAGCAGCGAAGATTACGAGCTCGTGCTCATGCAACTCTGCGCCGGCGAGGGTGGGTTCGCGCGAATCGAGCCCGACGAGGCCGGCACTGAGTTCGCGGCGGAAATCCAGAGCCCGAACCCCGATCTCACCATCATTCACCGGCATGAGAAGGCCGTCATATGCTTGGATCCCGCGGCGGTGGCGAAGGCGCTCGACCGGAATCCCGAGCTCGCCTTTGCCCCGAAGGAGCACGTGGAGCCAGCAATCCGCAAGACTGATAGCCCGGAGCGCTGCTTTCGGTGCGGGGCTGGTCTGCCGCTCGGCCGAGTCGTCAAATTCTGCCCCCAGTGTGGCCAGAACCTGGCCAGGGCTCGCTGTCGCGAGTGCAAGACCGAGCTCGAGCCGGGATGGCGGCATTGTGTCGCCTGTGGCGCGGCCGTAAGCGAAGGATAGGGCGGTCCATGTTTGCTTGATGTGAGCCCCCGCGTAGTGTGATATTTCCTACCTGGATGTCCCCTCTCAACGGCTCCCCCCGGAGTACCACCCCATGAGCGCCGCACCCTCCGCCGGCGACGTCCTCTTCCTGTCAGGGGTCCGGACCGGCTTCGGCACCTTCGGGGGGGCTCTGAAGGATCTCTCCGCCACCGACCTTGGCGTCGTTGCCACGCAGGGTGCGCTCGCCCGCAGCGGGGTGGAGCCCGGCGCGGTTGATCACGTCGTGTTCGGAAATGTTCTCCAGACTTCCGCCGATGCCATCTACCTGGCGCGGCATATTGGGCTCCGCTCCGGTACTCCGATCGAGACTCCGGCAGTCACCGTCAACCGCCTCTGCGGCTCCGGCTTTGAGGCGGTAGCGCAAGCGGCGCAGCAGATCGTCCTGGGTGAATCCCAAGTCGTGGTGGCCGGAGGGACCGAGTCTATGAGCCAGGCACCTCATGTGGTGCGAGGTGCCCGGTGGGGGCTTCGACTGGGTCCGGCGGCCCCGCTGGAGGACACGCTCTGGGAGGCGCTGAGGGATTCAAGCTGCGGACTATCCATGGCGGAGACAGCCGAAAATCTCGCGGCCAAGTACCGAATCAGCCGGCAAGCGGTCGACTGCTACGCGGCCCGCAGCCAGAGCTGCGCCGCTCAGGCCTGGAGCTCTGGCGCCTTTGCCGAGGAGGTGGTGCCGGTTTCCCTGCAGAATCGCAAGAGCCGGCAGAATGAGGATTGGGCCGCGGACGAGCATATGCGGCCCGGCACAACTCCGGAGGCACTGGCCAAGCTACCGCCATACTTCAAGAAGGACGGAGTGGTGACGGCGGGAAACGCCTCCGGCATCTGCGATGGTGCCGCGGCCCTCGTGCTGGTCAGCGGAAGATTTGTGGTCGAGCGTAACCTGAAGCCTTTGGGCCGCCTGCTCGCCTGGGCCAGTGCGGGAGTCGAGCCGGCCATCATGGGCATCGGGCCGGCGCCGGCCTCCCGCAAGGCGCTGTCGCGCGCGGGTCTGAAACTCGAGGAGATGGATCTCGTCGAAGTGAACGAGGCGTTCGCCGCCCAATATCTAGCGGTAGAGCAGGAGCTGAAGCTTGACCGCGAGCGGACCAACGTGGACGGCGGTGCCATCGCCATCGGTCATCCGCTGGGCGCCAGTGGCGCCCGGATCACGCTCCACCTGCTGCACGCGCTCCGCCGCCGCGGAGGGCGTTACGGCTTGGGGAGCGCCTGCATCGGTGGCGGCCAGGGTGCCGCTGTGGTTATCGAAGCCTTTTCCGATTGAGCGTAAACATGGATTTCCTGATACCGGCACTCGCGATTGCGGTGGTTTACTCGTTCTTGAGCCTTCGGATTCTGCGCCAGTACGAGCGGGGTGTCACCTTCTTTCTGGGGCGGTTCTGGGGCACCAAGGGACCGGGTCTCATCTTCCTCCCGGCCGGCTTCGCCGGTCAGAAGCGGGTCTCGCTTCGCATCGTCGCGCTGGACATCCCTCCCCAGGACGTGATCACACGAGACAACGTGTCGGTCAAGGTGAACGCCGTGCTCTACATGAGGGTTACCGATCCCGCCAAGGCGGTGATCGAGATCGAAGACTACCTCTACGCCACCAGCCAGCTGGCTCAGACCACCCTCCGCTCGGTGCTGGGCGAAGTGGAGCTCGATGAGCTCTTGTCCGATCGGGAAAAGATCAACGCCGTCCTCAAGAAGATCATCGATGAACGGACCGACCCCTGGGGGATCGAGGTCTCCGCGGTCGAGGTCAAAGACGTTGATCTGCCCGATCAGATGAAACGCGCGATGGCCCGGCAGGCTGAGGCCGAGCGGGAGCGCCGAGCCAAGGTGATTGCCGCGCAGGGTGAGCTTCAAGCCTCGGCGACCCTGGCCCAGGCGGCCCGGACGCTCGCTGCCGAGCCCACCGCTTTGCAGCTCCGGTATCTCCAGACCGTTACCGAGATCGCTGCCGAGAATAACTCCACCACGATCTTTCCGATCCCCATCGAGCTGTTCCGTCCCTTCCTCAGCTCGGCGGCATCCAGCACCCCGCGGACGGAGGGGTCCGCTGAGCCCCCCGGTTCCGCCTTACCTGCCTCCGACATCTCTTCCCTGATGTCTCAGCTCAGACTCCAGGCCGCCCGGACCCCCTCCCAGGAATAGCATGAGCGAGGGTTCACCCGCTCGGATCGATCGCACCGCACTCGAGCGGATTATTCGGCGAGCAGCCGAGCTCCAGACCGCCGAACGGGAAATCGGGGACAGTCTGACCTCGGACGAGCTGATCTCGCTGGGGCGGGAGGTGGGCATCCCGGTGCGCTATCTCCAGCAGGCATTACTCGAAGAACGCACTCGCCTGGGCCCGCCCGGCCCGGCCGGCGTGATGGAGCGGGTGGCCGGGCCCGGAGAGGTCATCGCGCATCGGGTGGTATCGCTCGAACCGGAGCCGGCTGAACGGGCGCTCATGCGCTGGATGGAGGGAAACGAGCTGCTCTGCATTCAGCGGCAGCAGCCCGGCAAGATCACCTGGGAGCCCCTCGGAGGTTTTCAGGCAGCGGTGCGGCGCTCGACCGCCGCCCTGGGTGCCGGTAAGCGTCCCTTCATGCTCTCGAGGGCCGCCACGGTTTCAGCCAGCATACTGCCCCTCGAATCCGGATACTCCCACGTGACCCTCTCGGCGGATGCCCGAAAGGTCCGAAGCGAGTACGTAGCCAGTGGAGCCGCCGTGGCCGGAGCGGGTGCGGCCGGCACCGTCATAATGGTCGCGCTCGGAGCGCTGCTCCCGGTGGCCCTGTTGCCGTTGCCATTCGCCCTTGGCGTCGGATACACCATACTCAGGCGGTATGGCCCCACCCTCGCGCGCCTCCAGCTGGGTCTCGAGCGTGCCCTGGATTCTCTGGAGAACGGGGTCGTCAAGGCGTCTCACCAGCTACCCGAGCGTGCCGGACTGATGGGATTACTCGCCGACGAACTGCGCAAAGCATTGAAGTCGTGATGAGTTCCGCAACTACTTCACCACGAAGACACGAAGGTCGGCTTGCTCTTTCTTCGTGCCTTCCTGTTGGTTTTTGCGGAACCATGCGGAATAAGGTGGCTTGCCAGCATCAGCCAACTCGCACCTACCGAACGGAGGGGCGCAGAGGACTGCATGTCTGAGATCAAGAAAGTCGGCGTGCTCGGATGCGGCCTCATGGGCAGCGGCATCGCGCAGGCGGCCGCGGCCGCCGGCTTTGTGACGGTGGCTCGTGATGTGGCCGAGCCGCTCCTGGAAAAGGGTCGGGCCGGGATACTGAAATCACTCGGCCGCCTGGTGGAGAAGGGAAAGCTTGCGGCTTCCAGTCAACAGGTGGCCTTGGACCGACTCTCGTTCACGACGGAACTCGCAGCTTTACGTGACTGTGACATCGTCATTGAGGCGGTCACCGAAGATCTGGAGCTGAAGAATCGGCTCTGGCGCGAGTTGGACGCGATTTGCCCAGCGCGGACGATCTTCGCGTCCAACACCTCGAGCCTCACCATCGCGGCAATGGCCGCAGCCACCAGCCGTGCCGATCGCTTCGTGGGCCTACACTTCTTCAATCCGGTCCCGCTCATGCCGCTGGTCGAGGTGGTGCGCACCGTGACGACGAGTCAGGAGACCTTCGATCGGGCCTACGCCTTCGCCAGGGACCTGGGCAAGGAACCGGTCGCCGCGATGGACAGTCCGGGTTTCATCGTCAATCTGTTGCTGGTCCCCTATCTGCTCGACGCCGCCCGGGCAGTGGAACGAGGAGTAGCCACGACCTCCGACCTCGATAACGCTATGCGGTTGGGCTGTGGCCACCCGATGGGCCCGCTCACGTTGCTGGACTACATCGGCCTGGACACCGTGGTCCGGATCGCGGAGATCATGTTCGAGGCCTATCGCGAGCCGCGCTACGCCGCGCCACCGCTGCTCCAGCGTATGGTGGTCGCCGGCTTCCACGGCCGGAAGAACGGTCGGGGGTTTTATGATTACTCGGTCGATCCGCCTAAGCCGGTAGATCTGGGGCTATAAGAAGGCTTTTGGGAGACTCCATGCTTGGCTATGACTGGGCACGTCTGCATGCCGCCCTCAACGACCTTCCCACCGCCCTGCTCCTCACTGCCGTCCTGTTCGACGTGGGGGCACTGGCTACCCGGAGAGAGAGCCTTCGGCTAGTTGGCTTCTGGACCATGGTGATCGGCGCGATCGGTGGTGCCGCGGCCGTGATATCAGGGCTCCAGGCGCAGGAGCATATCGAGCATGGGGAGGAAGTGCATCGGGTGATGGAAACCCACGAGGAGCTTGCGCTGATAACACTGGGGATCTTCGCCGTGTTGGCTCTATGGCGGATCTTTCGGGAGAAGCGTATGGGAAGCCGGGAGCGCTCCTTCGTCCTGATCCTCTCGCTGGGAGGGGTGGGCATCCTATTCGCGACGGCAGTCTATGGAGGCAAACTGGTGTTCGAGCACGCCGCCGCAATCCCAAGTGCGGTGCTGCAGGAGGAGCTACACGAGCGGGCCGAAGGCCACCATCATCATGACGGCGAGCTGGCCACGCCGGCGGCGCCGCAGGACTCCTCGGCTGGGCAAGGGCCATCGACCGATCATGTCGATCCGCCAGGCGCACCCCCTCAGGTCCACTCCCATCCGCCCGGCACGCCGCCGCACCGGGATTGACCGGTGCGCTCTACCTGGCTCCAACTCGGGCTCTGGATTGCGGCTGCAGCATGTCAGCCGAATACCAGCCGACCGAGTTTCACCCCGATTCCCGAAACGGCCGGCACCGAGGTCCGGCTTGTGCCACAGGAAGCCATTCGACGCCTCGCGGACGCACTCCGGGCCGACTCGGTGCCGGTCCGCAAGGTGAGGGTTCGCGATGGTTACCTGGAGACCAACTGGTTTGACTCGAGGACGGGCCGTCCCACCCGCGCCCGGCGACCAATTGGAACTGGAGTGGTGCGGGTCCGGGCCTGGGCAGACCCGGCCCGGCCCGGGAGCAGTCAGCTCGCGGTCGAAACCTCGTACCGGGCTCTGGCGGACCCTTCGTTACCGGAACGCGAGTTGGATCGACAAGTCCCGCGGAGCCACCCAGTGGCGCTCAAAGTGGAAGAGGTTCTTCGGCAGTTGGTGAAACGATATGGTGGTCCGCCGGCCCCTCAAGCCCAACCGTCCGAGCGTGCCACCGAAAATGGGGACGATCAGTAGCACCAAGCCTCATGCCACATACGCTCGCACCCACCGCTCGAGCTGGCCCAGGTCGAGCGAAGCGTCTTTGCATGGCCCGGCCGGCAGGGTCATGGTCAAGCCCAGCACGGGAATCTTACCAGCCACGTCGTGCAGGCCGCTCACCATGTCACGCTCGCATGCCACGGCGACGACCGCACGTGGCCGGCGCTCGCGAATGACACGCCGGGCCAGTTGCCCTCGGGTGGCAACGAAGACCGGCACACCGTACTTCCCCGCGATTCCAAGCACACCATCGAGCGTCGCCTTCGAAAGACAACGCGGAATGAGCAGCAGCAGCTCCCCCTGGCGCACTTTTCGGTCCCGCATCAGCGCAAGAGCGTTGTAGACCTTTACCGCCGCGTTCTCCACCCAGTCCCGGCGCCCGAACCGGCCGGAAATCCGCGACGTCAGCCGCATGAGTCTGAGGAACGGCCCCCGCTCGGCCAGCCGTTCCGGCAGCAAAGGCCGCCCTAGTGCGTGTGAGAGGAAGAGTACGCCCCACCAAGCCCAGAGCACCGATCCGGCAACCAGCAGCGCACTCCATAACACTGCGGGAGTCGCGGGATGGATCCCTCGGACCCGAGGTGCCAGCAGGAAAAGACCCAAGGCGAGGAGGGCAAGGCCGATGGCGAGGGTGACGGCAGACCAGGCGAAGAACAGGGCCGGTGGGGAGTCGTAGTTGCCCTGGTTGGGCAGCGGCCGGCCATCCCACTCGTCCCACTCGTGACCGAGACGGCGATCCACGTCGATGTGAATCAACTGGGCGCGAGGAACCTCAGCCATGGGTGGAGAAGATAGTTAGCTTTGGGCGATGCTGCCTCCTCCCGCTATCCGGGGCATCTATCGCACCGACTCCCGGGCGCGAGCCGCTTATGCCGAAGCCGCGGGCATCTACCGCATCCTTCCTCTTGCCGTCTGCCTGCCGACCGATCTGGATGACCTGAGACGGATAATCTGCTGGGCCGCGGACCATCGGGTGACGCTCACCCCCAGAGGCGCCGGCAGCGGCATGGGTGGAGGCAATGTGGGTGACGGTGTGATCGTGGATCTCACCGGCATGGGCGACCGCCGGCTCGAGATCGAGGCCGCAGACCGCCGTGCGCTGACCAGCGCCGGCGTAACCTGGGCCGAGCTCAATACTGCAGCAAACCATCATGGTCTCCGGCTTCCTCCCGACCCGTCGAGTGGACGGTGGGCCACGCTGGGCGGCATGGTCTCGACCAATGCCGCCGGTGCCAGGTCAGTACGCTACGGGAGCGTGCGGGCCTGGGTCGATGCGCTCACCTTGCTCACGTCCGATGGCGAGGCGATCACCTTTCACCGGGGGAAGACGCCTCAGGGTGCCGCTACCGCAGCGGCCCTGGCTCGCTTCTCTCGTGACGCCGGCCCGGCACTTCGGGCCGCGGCCCCACTGATACGGGACCGATTCCCCCGCACCCGCAAGAACTCTTCGGGATACGCGCTCGACGCCTTCCTCGCATCCGGGGACCTGATCGATCTGATCATCGGAGCGGAGGGGACTCTGGGCATCGTGACCGATATCGAATGGCGGCTGGATCCGATTCCTCGCCTTCGCGCGGGACTCCGGGTGGCGCTCCGCTCCCTCGACCAGCTTAGCGATGTGGTTGCGGCTTTGGTGTCCTACCAGCCATCGGCCCTGGAACTGCTGGACCGGACGTTTCTGGAGCTGGTGGGGACGGAAACGATGACCCGGGCCGGAGTCGGGTTGGCAACGGCCGAAGCGGTGCTGCTGGTCGAGTTCGAGCGGAACGATGCCGCATCCCTCCGTGATGCACTCGAGGAGGCGGCCGCTCGGGCCGGTCTCCTAGCGGATTCGGTAGACACCGCCTTCTCGCCGGCGGCAGCGGAGCGGCTCTGGAATCTCCGTCACGCCGCGAGCCCGATCCTGGCAGGACTGCCCGACCACCGGCGGTCGCTGCAAGTCATCGAGGATGCCTGCGTGCCGGTCGCGCGAATGAGCGACTACATCCGCGCCGTGCGTCATGCCGCAGCGGAGCGCCGCCTGGACATCGTGATGTTCGGCCATGCGGGCGACGGTCACATTCACGTCAATCTCCTCCCTGAGCTTGGCCGAGGCGGTTGGGAAGCAGCGGTCTCGAGCCTGCTGGAAGAGGTCACCGACACGGTCGTTCGGCTCGGCGGAACACCCTCGGGTGAGCATGGGGATGGCCGGCTTCGGGCAGGAGCCCTTCGACGGGTG
>DASXRM010000098.1:0-9137 GCA_036506575.1 Gemmatimonadales bacterium
CCATGTTTGGCGAGCACCCGTTTGTCGGTGACGGCGAACTCCGAGTTGGTGTAACGGATGGCGGGCCCGATAGCGAGCAGCAGGCCAATACCAGCGAGCGCCATACCGACGTACCAATAATCATGCTGGGTTGTCTGCAGCACGATCGCGAGCACCACGCCGAGCAGCACGACGGCGATGGTCGCGCCGAAGATGATCCAGTGCAGCCGAGCGCGGTAGACGATTCGTTCGCCGGAGAGGAGATGGTCGTCGAGGTAGCTCATGGTGGAGAAGATAGAGCAGTCACTGAAGATCGCCCAGCATCGCGGTGACGGATCGACCGCTTAAGTCCCGGCCACCAGCCGCTCGAAGCGCGGGTTGCCTCGAAGCGGAGCAAAGTTGGGATCGACGCGGAACCAGCCCGGAGCGAAGTAACTCGGGGTCTTGAGCAATACCTCCACCTGATCCACGGCCTTCTCCGGCTCGCTCACCGCGATATAGATCCGCGCCAGCATGCTACGGATGTAGCCGGTATCCATAAGATCTCCGCCTTCGAGCGTGAGCCTCATCCCGCGTTCCCCATCGCGCAGGGCCGGCGCTTTCTCTCCGAGATAGGCCCAGGCAAGCCCGCGCAGGACATAATTGTCGGATCTGGTCAAATACGGCCTTGTCCGCAACATCGCGTCGAACCCTCGCCGCGCAGAGTCAGCGTACACGCGGGTACGGGAGCGGTCCCCGCGCAGGTAATAGATCTGAGCGTGGAGAATGCCCCGGAGGGCGGACTCTTCGTCAAAGCGCTCCCCGGGCTGCGGGTTCTCCCGCGGCAGCTGGAGCACCAGGTCCTGCTGGGCGGAATCGGGCAGCCAGACAAGGTCCCAAGCGCCTGCCACCCAGCGCGCGAGCTTTATGGAGTCGACGTCCTTGGCCGCGGACGCGAGCACCGCCCGCGCAGCGGGAAGGTTGCCCTGCGCGAGGTGCACCATCGCTTGCTCTTGGATGAGGCTCAGATCCATTGGTTGAAGGGCGCGGGCATGCTCGTACGCCTTGAGTGCTTCGGGATATCGGCGCAGCAGATGGAGTGCCGCCGCGAGGGTATGGGTAGCCCGCTCCGAACGCGGATCCAGCGCCTGGGCCCGCAATGCGTACGTCACGGCTTCGTCCAGGTGACCCAGCTCCGTCTCCAACTCACCCATTGACCTGAGAAGCCGCACGTTGCCGGGGGCGACTTGGAGGCCTGCCTCGTAATGAGCTCGGGCTTGCGTCGGGTCACGACGAACCCTCTGAGTGTAGCGCCCGAGAGCCAGTTGGACCTCCGGCCTCCCCGGAGCGAGTGCCACCGCATGCTCGACGGCTCGTCGGGCCTTAGTGGAATCGGAAGGCAACTGCCCCGATGATGCCAGGCCGCTGTACCACAACGCAAGCTCGACCCACGCATCGACAAATGTGGGATCGAGTGCGACTGCTTCCTCGTAGAAGTGGAGTGCTTCCCGGGCCTTCCGGTAGTCGTTCTCTTGGTAGAAGGCGCGCTCGACCGCTGCGTCGCCTTTGAGAAAGGCATTGTAGGCGGCCAGGTTCGCGGTGGGCTGCTGGGCAATCACCTGCTGCTGCTTGGCCCCAAGGGCCACGTTGAGGGCCTCCGCGACCCGAGTGGCAATATCCGCTTGAACCTGGAATACATCCGTGAGCGCCGCATCGAACTGCTGTCCCCACTTACTGCGAGGAGCGTGACTGGGGCTCACGTCCACCAGCTCGGGACTCACCCGGACCCGGCTCGCGCCACCCACGACCTTTTCCCACTGGACGGTGGCGGTGAGCAGGTAGTCGACGCCCAACTCGCGCGCGATCTGCTGCTGGGTCTTCGTGGTCCTCCGGTACTCGTTCGAGCTGCCACGGGCGATGACCTGCAGGCCCGGGACCTGGGACAGCTTCGTGCGCAGATCATTTGCCACGCCATCGGCGAAGTAGGCGTTGGCCGAGTCGCCCAGGTTCTCGAACGGAAGCACCGCCAGCACCTTTGCGCTGGCCGTCTCCCCTATCCCCGAGTGACTCCGTCGCCAGGCGAACAACACGGCGAGTCCGATGATGACGCCGAGGCCCAGAGCCATCGCAGCCACCGGTAGCCGCCGCCAGCCGCGGGCGGACGCCCGACCGCTGCCGGCCCGCACCGGGGAAGCCAGTGGCACGGTTGGGACAGCCGTCGGTGTGGCGACGGTCGGTTCCAGAGCCCGGGCAAACTCGGCCGCGCTCGCAAATCGATCGGCCGGCACCAGCGCGAGCGCTCGCATGACCGCCTGCTCCACGCTCTCCGGGACGCTCGGACGCACGCGCCGCACCCGGGGGACCTCGCCACTGAACCGCTTGGCGCTCACCGCCTGGGCGGTGGCTCCCGTGAAAGGCGGCTCGCCCGCCAGCATCTCGTAGAGCACCGCGCCGAGCGCGTACACGTCGGTCCGGGCATCGAGGGTGCGCTCGCCCGCCGCCTGCTCCGGGCTCATGTAGGCCGGGGTCCCCACGCTGATCCCCGTCTCCGTGAGCCGGTCGTCGCCCCCACTGAGTGCCCGGGCGATGCCGAAGTCGGCCACGAGCGTGCTGCCATCCTTCGTGAGGAGGAGATTTTCGGGCTTCACGTCGCGGTGGATGACGCCGTGCTCGTGGGCATACTGGAGTGCCCGGGACGCGTCCGTGGCGATCCGGAGCGCGACGTCTACGGGAAGCTGCTGCTCGCGCCGAAGCCGGTCGCGGAGACTCTCCCCTTCGACAAAGGGCATGGTGAACCAGAGTTGACCGGCGGTTTCCCCGGAGTCGTGCACGGTGAGGATATGCGGGTGCTGCAGGCGGGCGACCGTCTCGATCTCGCGCTGGAAGCGCTCGGGGCCGAGCGTCTGCGCCAGCTCAGGATGGAGCACCTTGAGGGCGACGGGCCGCTTGTGTCGGAGGTCCTGAGCCAGGTACACGGTGGCCATGCCCCCACGCCCGAGCTCGCGCTCGATGCGGTAGCGATCAGCCAGGCCGCTCTTGAGCTGCTCGCGGAGGTCTGCCACTTCAAAGGACCTAGGATGTGAGGGAAGGCGAACTGAAGGATACCGCCGCTCACCACCCTGAAACAGGGGAGTGGGCTCGGCCAAGCAGCGATGCTCCAACTAAGAATCTGAGGGAGGAGACAACGGACAGGGTGGGATTCGAACCCACGATACCCGTGAGGGTATACCGGTTTTCGAGACCGGCTCCTTCAGCCACTCGGACACCTGTCCAAACAGCGGGAAAGATAAGGCGTGAGCGGGAAAGAAAAAGCGTAAACGGGGGAGAAAAGGCGTGAGCGGGAAAGAAGCAACAGCGTGAGCGGGAAAGAAGCAACAGCGTGAACGGTAAACGGTGAACGGTGAACGGGAGCCCCATATGAACCACCCCCTTCACCGTTCACTGTTTACCGCTCACGCTTTTCCTTCCGTTACTCCATGGCCGTGTCTCCACCGCCGCTCAGTGCCCTGGCCCTCTCCACCATGCTGAGGAACTCGCCCCGGTAGCCTTCGGCATCCTCCCCCAGCGCATCGCGGGCCAGCGCCATCACCATATCGTAGGTGGCGCCGCCCTTGTGCTCCGAGCCTCGCAGCACCATGGCGAAGGCCGCTACTGCCGACGCGAAACGCATGTCGGCCGACGGGCGGGAGTTGCCCCGATCCACCACTGGAGTGGACAGGAGCCGGCTCCTCGTGCCCTGGGGCTCCTTGTAGCGGAGGCGCACAGTGAGGAGCTCCGGGGTGCGCCCGGCCGAGGGTCGCAGTGACACCTGCTGATACGTGAGGCTGTCATCCGCCAGCGCGACTGGTGCGGCACCCACCGGGACTACCTCGTACAACGCGGTCACCGCATGGCCCGCCCCGATCTCCCCCGCGTCCTTCTTGTCATCGGCGAAGTCTTCCTTACTCAGCAGCCGGTTCTCATATCCCAGCAGACGATAGGCCTGCACCTTCGCTGGATTGAATTCGACCTGAATCTTCACGTCTTTCGCGACGGTGAAGAGAGTGCCGCCGAACTCCCGGACAAAGACCTTGTGGGCTTCGCGGAAGTTATCGATATACGCGTAATGGCCGTTCCCTTTGTCGGCCATCTGCTCCATCTTGGTGTCCTTGAGATTGCCGGTACCGAAGCCCAGCACCGTCAGGAAGGTCCCCTCCTCGCGGCGGGCCTCGACCAGACGGATCATCTCCGCATCCGAGCTCACGCCCACGTTGAAGTCACCGTCGGTGGCAAGGATCAGACGGTTGTTGCCCTCCGGCAGATAATTCTCCCGGGCTACGTCATAGGCGAGCCTCAGCCCCGCCCCACCGGCCGTCGAACCACCTGCCTCCAGCCGGTCGATGGCGCCGAGAATGGTGGCCTTATCTGCGCCTGAGGTCGAGGGAAGGACCAGGCCGGCCGCCCCCGCATACACCACGATGGCCACCCGATCCTGCGAGCGTAGCTCCTGCACCAGGGCCCGGAAGGCCTGCTTGACCAGCGGGAGCTTGTCCTCCGACTGCATCGAGCCGGAGACGTCAATCAAAAACACCAGATTGCTGGGCGGCAGGTCGCGAGTGGCTACCCGTCGGGCCTGAAGTCCGATCCGGACGAGCCGATGGTCGGGGGCCCAGGGGCACGGTCCCACGTCGGTGGTCACCGCGAAAGGATGATTGCCGGTCTGATCGGGATAGGTATACGAGAAATAGTTGATCAGCTCTTCCAGCCGCACAGCATCGGCCGGCGGGAGCGATCCTTGACTGAGGAACCGGCGCACGTTGCTGTAGGACGCGGCATCGACATCGATGGAGAAGGTGGAGAGAGGATTAGCCGCCGCCGCAAGGAAACGGTTCTCCTCGATGCGCGCATAGGCCTCGGTGTTGCCGGGCTCCCGCTGCCGCCGCCACGGCTCGACCGACACGCCATCGACAGCGCGCTTGGCATCGGCGTACCCATTGGCGCGGGTCTCGACCTTCCCCGGGCTCAGGCCTGCCCGCTGGGTGGGGGATGGCGCAGCGGCTCTGACCTTGGCCGCTTCGCCCGTCACCGTGATCTCCTGCAGTTGCACCTCTGAGGCCTCGAGCGTGAAGTCGTGAGTCGTCGTACGACCGGCCCGAACCGAGATGGTTGCCTGGGACGACTTGTAGCCGATGAACGCGGCCCGAATCTCGACCTTCCCCTCCGCCACCGCGGGAAAGTCGTAGGCACCTCCGGTGTCGGCCAACGCGGTGAGCGCCGTGCCCACAATGAACACCTGCGCGTTCGCGATCGGAGCACCGCTCTGGTCTCGAACGTGACCCACCACGCGTCCGGTCTTCGGTGATCTGGTGATTGGTGCGACGGCGGAGGTGGTGAGGGTGAGCAGCAGCAAGATCGAGAGGCCCGGAATGCCCCGAGCGAAGAAGCCACGAGCGAGTCGCATAAGACGCTCCGAATGCAGGGGATTGCATCGGCCGCCGGGACCGGCGGTGATGTATCTGGAGATGCGACACTCGGCTGGACTCGCACACCCGGCTGGAAGTATGCCCGCTACACTCCTCCTCGCCTGACGAGAAAAAATCGCTTGAGTAGATCCCCGCACTCCTCCGCCATCAGGCCCCCGACAACCTCGGGCCGATGGTTGGTCCGCGGGTTCCGGAGCAGATCGTACACCGATCCCGCCATCCCGCATCGGGAATCATGGGCGCCGAAGACGACCCGCCCGACCTTGGCCAGCACAATTGCTCCGGCGCATTGGGCGCAGGGCTCCAGGGTGATATACAGTGTTGCCAGAGGGAGCCGGTCTTCACCCACCTTCTGCAGAGCCCGCTGCAGCGCCAGGAACTCCGCGTGTGCAGTGGGATCGCGCCGCTGTATCGTCTCGTTGTGAGCCTCGCCCAGAATCTCGCCGTCGGCGATCACGACCGCGCCGATCGGGACCTCTTCCCGCACCGATGCCGCCCGAGCCAGACGCAGCGCGGCCTCCATCCCGATCAGGTCGCTGGGCGAGGGCGTGCCTCTACGCACTGACCATCTCGGGCTCCTTCGCCCCCTGCTCGGCCGGCTCAGCGCGCTCGAAGCGTAGAGCGTCGCCGTCCCGCTCGACCCTGATGGTATCGCCCTCGTGGAAATTCCCCTCCAGCAGCTCGAGCGCGATGGGGTTCTGCAGCAGCCGCTGGATCACTCGCTTGAGGGGACGAGCTCCGTAGACCGGATCATACCCTTCGGCCGCGATGAGCGCCTTTGCCTCGGGCGTGACCTCGAGCCTGAGGTGCCGCTGGGCCAGCATCCGCTCCAACCGCTCCAGCTGCAGGTCCACGATCTTGACCAGGTCTTCCCGGCTGAGCTGGCGGAACACGATAATGTCGTCCACCCGGTTGAGAAACTCGGGCCGGAAATGGTTCCGCAGCTCGTCTCGCACGCGCTGCTCGACCCGGTCCCATCCGCGGGGATCCAGCTGCGCTCCCGCATCGACGATGTACTGGCTTCCGATGTTGGAGGTCATGATGATGACGCTGTTGCGGAAATCGACCACCCGACCCTGACTATCGGTCAGCCGGCCATCGTCGAGGATCTGGAGCAGCACGTTGAAGATGTCGGGGTGCGCCTTCTCGATCTCGTCGAACAGGATGACGCTGTACGGGCGGCGGCGGATGGCTTCCGTCAGCTGGCCCCCTTCCTCGTATCCGATATATCCCGGCGGCGCCCCGATCATCCGGGCCACCGAGTGCTTCTCCATGTACTCCGACATGTCGAGCCGCACCATGGCGCGCTCATCGTCGAAGAGAAACTCGGCCAGGGCGCGCGCGGTCTCGGTCTTCCCGACACCGGTGGGGCCCAGGAAGATGAACGAGCCGAGTGGCCGGTTCTGGTCCTGCAGACCAGCACGACTGCGACGCACCGCGTTGGCAACCGCGGTCACGGCGGTGTGCTGCCCGATGACCCGCTGGCTGAGCTCTTCCTCGAGCTTGGTCAACCGCTCGCGCTCGGACTCGAGCATCTTGGAGACCGGAATGCCGGTCCACTTGGAAACGATCTCGGCGATGTCCTCCGAGTCGACCGCTTCCTTCAAGTACCGGGTGCCCGCCTGGACATCGTGCAGCCGCCGCTCATCCTCCGCCACCCGCCGCTCCAACTCCGGCAGGCGGCCGTAGCGCAGCTCGGCGGCCTTCTGGAGATCGCCGCGACGGGTGGCCTGGTCGATCTCGTTCCTCACGTTCTCGATCTCCGCCTTGAGCTGTTGGATTTCTTGGAGTGCTCCCTTTTCCGCTTGCCATTGAGCCTTCATGGCGTTGCTCTTCTCCCGCAGGGTGGCGATCTCCCGCTCGAGGGCCTCCCTGCGTTCCACCGCCGCTTTGTCTTTTTCCTTGAGCAGCGCCTGACGCTCGATCTCCAGTTGGACGATCCGTCGCTCTACTTCATCGATCTCCTGGGGAAGGCTGTCGATCTCGATCCGCAGACGGCTTGCGGCCTCATCGATCAGGTCGATGGCCTTATCGGGCAGGAAGCGGTCGCCGATGTAGCGGTCCGAGAGCGTGGCCGCCGCGATGATCGCGTTATCGGTGATCTTCACGCCATGATGGACCTCGTACTTCTCCTTGAGGCCACGGAGAATGGCGATGGTGTCCGCCACGGTGGGCTCCCCCACCATGACCGGCTGGAACCGACGCTCCAGAGCCGGATCCTTCTCGACGTGCTTGCGATATTCATCCAGAGTCGTCGCGCCGATGACGTGCAGCTCGCCCCGCGCCAGCGGTGGCTTGAGCATGTTGCTCGCATCCACCGCACCTTCCGCGGCGCCGGCCCCGACGATGGTATGGAGCTCGTCAATGAAGGTGATGTATTTGCCCTGGCTCTCGGTCAGCTCCTTGACCACGGCCTTGAGCCGCTCCTCGAACTCGCCGCGGAACTTGGCACCGGCCAGCAGCGCGCCGATATCCAACGAAACCAGCTCCCGGTTTCGCAGCGACTCCGGCACGTCCCCGTGCACGATTCGTTGCGCTAGCCCCTCGACGATGGCGGTCTTGCCCACGCCGGGCTCGCCGATCAGCACCGGGTTGTTCTTGGTTCGCCGGGACAACACCTGCATAACCCGACGGATCTCCTCGTCCCGGCCAATGACTGGGTCGAGTTTCCCCTTGCGGGCCTCGTCGGTGAGGTTACGGGTGTACCGCTCCAGCGCTTGGTACTTCTCTTCCGGTGATTGGTCGGTCACCCGGTGCGAGCCACGGACCTCTTGCAGCGCGGCACGCAGATCATCCGCCGAGATACCGTGCGAGCTGAGAATGGCGCGCGCGGCGGTTCCCTTTTCCTCCACCATGGCCAGAAGCAGGTGCTCGGTGCTGATGAACGCGTCACCGAGCTTCTTGGCCTCGGCGTCAGCCCGGTCGAAGACCCGCTGGATCTCGCGGCTGAAACTGGGCTCCACCCCACCGCCCGCCTGAGTCGGAAAGCGGCCGATCTCGCGCTCGATCTCCTGCCGGATGGCGGTCACGTTGAGACCGACCTTCTGGAGCAGCGGTTGCACCACGCCTTCGTCCTGGGCCAGCAGCGCAGCCAGGAGATGCGCATCGTTGACGACGGGATTCCCCCGCGTGCGGGCCAGCTCGCCGGCGTCGCGCAGGGCCTCCTGCGCCTTTATGGTCAGTCGCTCTGGTCGAATCATTGCTTCCTCACATGTCCATCAATCCGACTTCCCAAGGGAGGCCGGGAGCGTCGGTATGGGGGAACCTTAGAACCGGTTCGGGCAATGGCAAGGGGTATACCGGTGAATTCTGCCGCTTTGGCAGCGCCGGCGGGCCAGCGGGCTACGCGGCCTCCGTTTTTGACGACCTGAACGAGAAAGAGGCAGCCGGCGAGGCTGCCTCTTTAGGTTATCTCCCGCTGGCCATCTTCTTCTGCGCGATCATCTTCCGGGTGAACCGCTCACCATCTACCGTAAGCTGATAATAGTAGACTCCAGTGACCGCCTGCCGCTTCCCATCCAGATACTTGCCATCCCAAAAGGCCCGGTACTGACCGCATCGAAGGCGTAGACTATCCAGCCTCTCGCTCGTTCCATTGGCCAGCGCCGGGATTGCGACTACCTGCACCAACACATTGTAAATCTTCAAACTGACTACCGGCTGATGACCTCTCGCGCACACCTCCCGGGAAATTTCGAAGGGGATCGTCGTCGCCGG
>DASXRM010000099.1:0-1789 GCA_036506575.1 Gemmatimonadales bacterium
GGCGCAGTTTCCCCGACAGCCCGCTCCAACTGGTCGAGCTGTGCCTGGGATGCACTGATCCAGAGGCGACCGTCCAGGTCTGGCAGCGCAGAGTGGGGGCGGCGTACCGGCGTGAAGGGGATGGTTATCTGGTGGAGCTAGGCGATACCCCGATACGGGTCGTGCCTGGGGAGTAAATCGGACCCGGTTTCCCTGGACACCAGTTTGACTAATCATGGTGGTGACCAAGGAGGCCAATATGGGGAAGAAGGCGCGGAAGCCGGTGGCAGCGCCGAGCGAGGGGCTGGTGGCCAGCGAGAGCGCGGAGCTCCCTGAGCGGTGGAGCGTGCAGCGCAAGACAGAGTTGGTTCTCCGCCTGCTCCGCGGCGAGGCTCTCGATGCGGTGTCGCGAGACAGCCAGATCCCCGCCCACGAACTGGAGAGCTGGAAGCGCGTGTTCCTGGACACCGGCACCCGGGGCCTCAAGACGCGCGCCGAGCCGGAAGAGCGGGAGCTCACCCTCGCCCGGGCGAAGATCGGGGAGTTGATGATGCGGCTCGAGCTGGCCGAGCACCTCATCGAAAAAAGGGGGCTCGCGGACGAGTGGAAGAGATCCCGGCGATGAGGGTAGCGAGGAGTCCGAGTACGAGCCGAGCCTACCCGCTGACGATGATCTGCCAGGTCTGGCGTGTGGCCCGGTCGAGCGTCTACGCCGCCGCCTCGCCCCTCGGGGTGGTGACGGCCGTGAGCAAGCGCGGGCCGAAGACCGCCGTGAGCGACGCCGAGCTGCTCGTCGCGATCCGCGGCATCTTGCAGGAGACACCGTTCCACGGGGAGGGCTACCGGAAGGTGCGGGCGCGGCTGGCCCATCGTGGCCTGGCCGTGGGCGGCAAGCGGGTCCTGCGGTTGCTGCGGCAGCATCACCTCCTGGCGCCGCGCCGCCTCGGGCCGCCCAACGGGGATCCCGCCCACGGCGGGACGATCATCACGACGCGCCCGGACGAGATGTGGGGGACCGACGCGACCCGGTTCTATACCGAGGAGGACGGGTGGTGCTGGTTCTTCGGGGCGATCGACCATCACACCGACGAGCTGCTCGGCTGGCACGTCGCCAAGCTCGGGGACCGCTGGGCCGCACTCGAGCCAATCCGCCAAGGCGTGCGGCATGCCTTCCATGGGTTCAGCAAAGAGGTCGCCCGGGGGCTCAAGATTCGATGCGACTGGGGACCGCAGTATATCGCCGACGCCTGGATCAACGAGGTGAAGTGGCTCGGGATCACGATCTCGCCGTCCTACGTGGGCGAACCCGAGTGCAATGGCGTCATCGAGCGCTTCATGCGCACGCTCAAGGAACAGTGCATCTATCTCTACCGGTTCCAGAGCCTGGCGGAGGCGCGGCGGATCATCGACGACTTTATCCACCGCTACAACACCGCGTGGCTCATTGAACGCCTTGGTCATCGGACCCCGGCGCAGGCCCGTGCCGACGCCGAGCGGAGGGCAGCATGAGCAGCGTGGCGCTGGTGCCGCCGAAAATCGAGGGCCGCATTTGGCCTAGGACGCGACTTGATGAGGGGGGCCGCTACCTGGTATTCCCCGAAACGGAGCTTTTCAGCATTCCCGAGTGTCCAGGAAACCGGGTGCGGTACACCGCTGCTGAATAGAAAAGCCAGCCCATCGCGGTCAACGCGCCATACCATCGCCCCAATTCGGAGCGGTGGCCCCTCGGGCGGCACGATCTCCTATCCCGTGGACTTGCAGCGCTGCGTTGGCAGTCCAACAACGTGTTGCGCGTGTCTGTCGGTAGCGA
>DASXRM010000100.1:0-17695 GCA_036506575.1 Gemmatimonadales bacterium
GATCAATCACTCTCTCAGGAAATCGATGCCACCGCGGCGGGCGGAGCCAAGCAGAAGATCGCCTTCAGCACCACCAGCTTCGTCACGGTCACCTTGGCCGATAGTGCGGGCGGGAAGGTGATGCGCGTGGTGGTCGATTCCATGCGCGGCGACAGTGCGACTCCGATACCTCCTGCGATACTGGACAGCGCCCGCGGAGCCGAGTTCCATGGGTTCCTGCATAAGTCCGGCAAGCCTACGGGGCTGGAGCCGACCGGGGGTGCCTCCGCGGCCACGCAAATCCAGGGACTGCTGAGCGACTTCTTTCCCTGGACCAAAGCGGGCCTGAAGGTGGGCGACAGCTGGTCCGATACCACGGCCAAAACGAACGGTACCGGAGCCGACAGTGTGACCGTCCGCCGGGTCAGCGCGTACAAGGCGACTGCGAGCGAGACGAGGGAGATGCGCAAGGCAGTGCGGGTGACCGAGGACTTCACGTCTTCGGTCACGGGCACCCAGCCTACCCCCAACGGACCGGCCCGGATCGAGGGAACCGGCAGCGGCACCGGCTCTTACTACGTCGGTCCGGACGGCAGGTATCTGGGGGGATCCTGGCAGCAGCAGTCCTCCCTCAGGATCTCGGGCTCTTTCGCGCCGCAGCCGCTTCCGATCACAATCGTCCAGAAGACCAGAGTCAGCACTCTCAAGTGAGCCGGCGATGAGTGTGAGATCCGGTTTCGGGGTACTGGTGTGCCTGATGCTGGTGGGCTGCGGGTCGGCCACTTCGAGAACCGGAGAGCCCGGCACACCCGCACCGGAGCCGGGTGCTCCCACACCGAATGTCCCGCCCCCCACCGGCGGGTTGGTCACCTACCTCCCGGTGCGGGACGCGGCGTATGCGCTGGTGCGCCATGACAGTCTGGCGTTGCAGCTCCCCGGTGGGGCCAGTCAGCTCCAGCTCATCGATCGGACGGCATACCTTCGCCTGACGATAGCTCGCGATACCAATGGATACCTGGCGACGATCGTGCTGGATTCGCTCCAGGCAGCGGTCGGCGGAGCGCCCGCAGTGCTGGATTCCATCCTGCCGGCGCGCGGCACTCGCTGGACGGCCACGCTTACCCCCGACGGTGAGCTTTCCGCCCTGAAGGCCGACCGCTCCAGCACCCTGGGCGACCAGCTCGGGACCACTCTCCGCAGTTTTTTCCCGGCCCTACCCCCGGGGGGTGCCCGGGCTGGGATGGAGTGGACCGATACTACCGAGGTGCCGATCAGGGCCGATGCGTTCGACGCGGTGGAGCGCTCACTCACCAGCTACCGGGCGCTGGACAGCGATGATCCCCGCGCCAAGAAGGCTCTCAAGCTGGAGAGTAGCGGAAGCTACCAGAGGTCCGGGAAGGGAATGCAATATGATCAACAGCTGGAGATGACCGCCTCGGGCACCCGAACGGCGGTGTACTATATGAACCCCGACGGCACTCTGGCCTCAGCTCACGGGACCGAGTCGGGCGATATGACTATCACGGTGTCGGCGGTCGGTCAGACGGTTCCGGTCAAGCAGGCCAGCACCTACTCCATCACTTCACTGCGCCAGCCAAAACGCTAGGCCCGGTCAGGAGCGGCCCAGCCCGCCTAGAAGACGCTATCCGGATCGCGGCCCGGCTCCTCGACGCTCCGGACCGGCTCGTTTTCCGCGCTCGTCTCGCCGGTCGGCTCGGCTGGGCGCTGCCGTAGACGCTCGATCCGATCGACCGCTCCCACCTTGATGCGGCCCAACGCCCCGCCCAAACGTTTGCGGGTGGCGGTCCCACTTGTAGGGGTGAGGAGTGCGGTGATCCCTGCCCCGATCAGCACGCCCGCCAAGCCGATGATCTGCTTCTCGCGCCGGACCTGATGTCGGCCGTGCCGGATCTCCCGCTGCAGCTGTGCCATCGTGCCCGCTGCTTCACCGCGAATGTTCCGCAGTCCTTGACCGACGCGCTTTCGGGTCCTGGTGCCTGCCGCCGGAGCCAGCAATAACGCGGCGCCGGCGCCCGCCGCCGCCGCGAGAACCGCCAGTGCGACGAATCCGCCACTGTTCTCCTGGGCCGTGCCGTTGAGGGGCTCGAGATCGAAATCAGCATAGTCGTCGGACATGAGGACCTCCTATGGGAGCGGGAGCTAGGAGCTCCCAGCTCTTTAATCTACCAAACGCAGCGGCATAACCAGGGCCAGATAACTGGCAGGATCGTCCCACCCCACCGGCTCGCAGGTGGCCGCCCGCTCCGGAGCCTTGAAGGTCATCCGGACCTCATCGGTGGGGATGTACTTGAGAATCTCGAGCAGGTACGCGGCGTTGAACCCGATCTCCAGCGGATCGCCCTCGTAGCTCACGTTGAGCTCCTCCTGGGCCTCGCCCAGGTCGGGGGTCTGCACCGAGAGCTTGCAGGAGCCGTTGGCGAACGCCATCCGGATTCGGTGAGTCTGGTCGCTCGCGACGATGCTCATCCGCCGCAGCGCGGCTGTGAGAGCGGTCTTATCGGCCGTGGCGACCTTGTCGTTCTCTCGCGGGATGACCTGCTCGTAATTGGGATAGGGGCCCTCGATCAGGCGGGTGAAGATCTGGGTCGAAGTGGAGCGGAAGCCGAGGTGGTTCTCGCTGCGGGCGATCTCCACCGTCTCGTCGGCGCCGAAGAGCCGCCGGATCTGCTCCAAGGCCTTCGGAGGCACGATCAGATCGGCTTGAGACGCTCCCTGGGTCTCCGACGTAGGAACATCCATCCTGGCAAGCCGATGGCCATTGGTCGCCACCATTCGCATCCGCTCAGGACGAAGCTCCCACAGGACACCGTTGAGGATCGGCCGGCTCTCTTCCGTGCTGGCCGCAAAGGCGACGTGGCCGATGAGCTTCTGCAGCTCCTTGGAGGACGTTCGCCACCCGCCCTCGAACTTGACGCTGGGAAAGGCGGGGAACTCCTCCCTCGGGAGGCCGAGGAGACGAAATCGCGATCGCCCACACTCGATGGTGACGCGCTGCTCACCGGATGCCGTGAGGCGAATCGCCGCGCTGGGGAGCTCGCGCACGATCTCGACCAGCTTCCTCGCGGGGAGAGTAATGGCGCCTTCCTGGTCAACCGACGCTGAGACGGTGGTACTGACCGAGATATCGAGATCGGTGCCGGAGAGACGAATTCCGTCTTTCGTCGCTTCGAGCAGGATGTTCGACAGGATCGGGAGAGTCGTCTTGGCAGGAACGCTGGCAGCTACCGCCACGAGCCCTTCCTGCAGCTGCTCCCGCGTAATCGTGAGCTTCATCCCTCTCCTCGGCAGGCTATGATCAGATACTACTCTTCTATTTAAAAAACTTAGTAGCCGTAGTAGAGACTCTGGAAATGTTGAGCGGTGCTCCAACGATTCCGCTCACTCGCACTTACGCTCGCTCAACGCTGTCGATACCGTGTGTGCCATGGGGACTGAGCGAGTCCAGTTCGTCCCCTGTCCACTCCAATCCAGAATACCCACAACCGCTCGAACGCGCGGGGATTATTCTGCGGACAACTCCTGCCGGGCGTGCTCGACTCGTTCACGGAAGCCACGATCACGCGACATCTGCCGGCTCACCTTGTCCACGCTATGAATCACGGTCGAATGATCCCGGCCGCCGAATGCTTGGCCGATCTCGACCAACTGCATCTCCAGCAACTCCCGCGCGAGGTACATCGCGATCTGGCGCGGTACGGTGAGGGTCTTGATCCGAGCCTTGGAGCGGAGTCCCTCGGGAGTCACCCCCCACCGGCGAGCAACGACCTCCTGGACCTTGTTGATCGAGGGCAGCGCCCTGGGCGGGGCCAACCCGTCCTCGCCGGGACGGATCTTGTCCGAGAGCGCCTCGCGAGCCAGCTCGATCGAGACCTCCTTGTGCTTTAACGATGCAAACAGCAGCAACTTAATGATACAACCTTCGAGCTCACGCACGTTCGAGCGGACATGCTCGGCGATAAACCTGAGCACGTCATCGGGTATGGTGAGCTCCAGGTGGTCTTGCTCCTGCTTCTTTCGGAGAATCGCGATCCGGTGCTCCAGATCCGGCTGGCCGATATCTGCCACCATGCCCCACTCGAAGCGGCTCACCAGGCGGGCTTCGAGGCCGGGCAGCTCCTTGGGGGGGCGGTCCGAGGTCAGGACGATCTGCTTGTTCCCCTCATACAGCGCATTGAACGTATGGAAGAACTCCTCCTGGGTCATTTCCTTGCCTTCGAGGAAATGCACGTCGTCTACCAGGAAGAGGTCCACGTCCATGCGATAGCGGCGCCGGAACTCCGGCATGGTCCGGCTGTGGATGCTCTCGATGACCTCGTTGATGAACTGCTCGGCACCGACGTAGAGTACCCGAGTCTCGGGGTGCCGTTCGACTACGGTATGCGCGATCGCCTGCATCAGGTGAGTCTTGCCCAGACCCGTCGCGCCGTAGATGAAGAGCGGGTTGTAGGTCTTGCCGGGTGATTCGGCTGCCGCGTGCGCGGCGGCCGCGGCCAGCTCGTTCGACTTGCCGATGACGAAGGTGTCGAAGGTATACCGCTCGTTGAGTGGCTGGGTGCTTGGATTGAGCTGGGCGCTGGCGGCGGCGGGACTGGATGGCGCCACGAAAAAGTCCATCTGTGGCCGCTTCTGTCGATCCTCGTTGACCCGAAATACGATCGAGGTCGGCTGGCCCAGCACGGGCTCGGCTAGGCGGGAGAGGATGGTGGCGTGCTTCGTCTCGTTCCACTCCACGGCAAACTGATCGGGTGCGCCAATGATGAGGCGGCCTTCATCGAGGGCGATCGCCTCGGTGGGCTCGAGCCACGTTCGGATCGTGTGGTCGGGAAGTTCGCGATGCGCCTCGTCGAGAATGCGCTTCCAAGCGTCTTTTGCGGACAGCTGCATCGGTACTCGAAACCGGAAGGGATTTTTTTCAAGGGCGAGAGATGTTACGGGCGGGGTGTGGAAAAGTCAATCGGGGCTTGACAAGGCGGAAAGGGCGGAAAGGGCGGACGAAGCGGAAAGGGCGGAACAGGCGGAAATAAAAGAGTCTGGAAGTTCTTTCCGCTCCTTCCGCCTGGTCCGCTCTTTCCGCTTCGTCCGCCATCTCAACTTGACCCTGTCCCTCTCTCTCGACTAATTTCCTCGGCTCACTTGGGAGGGCTCTCGGATGAAGCCATCGTATCGGCCGCGGAACAAGCGCCGGATCAACAAGCACGGATTTCGCGCCCGGATGGCTACCCGCTGGGGGCGCGCGGTTCTTTCGCGCCGGCGGAAGAAGGGTCGCAAGCGGCTCACCGTCTCATTGCCCTCGAAGCACGGAGGCTCCTGACGCCCTCGGCGCGCCTGCCGCGGGCCCATCGGCTCGCGCGCGCGTCCGACATTCGCCGTTGCCTCACCTATGGCCGGCGCCGCCGTTTGGAGCACCTGGACATGATCTGGATGGACAATCAATCGGGCCAGCCGCGGATGGGACTGATCGTTCCAAAGTTCCAGTCGTCGGCGGTGGCCCGTAATCGTTTGCGCCGGCGGCTGCGGGAGATTTGGCGCCGTGACCTGCAGGCGCGACAGCCGGCGTGGGACGTGGTCATCAAAGCCCGTCGCGAGGCCTACGGCGCCGACTTCGACGTACTCCGGTCGCAGCTCCTCGCCTGGCGCGAGGCGGTGCTCGCTGCGGGATGACCGGTGCCATCACCTTTCCTGATTCCCCGCCGTGCTCTAGCAGCGCTCATCCGCGGGTACCAGCTCGCGGTATCGCCGCTGCTGCCGCCGAGCTGCCGGTTTACCCCATCGTGCTCTCAGTATGCGCTGGAGGCTGTTTCCCGGCATGGCGCCATCCGAGGCACCTGGCTGGCCGCCCGGCGTCTCGCCCGCTGTCATCCGTTCCACCCGGGTGGCTTCGATCCCGTCCCCTGATCCCGTGAACTGAGTCCATGGACCGCCGTACCATCTGGGCGATTCTGCTGATGATGGCCATCGCCGTGGCCCCAGCCATCTTCCTGAAGAAACCGGCCGTGCCTTCGGCGCGAAGCGGGGAAGCGGGGAAGCGGGGAAGCCAGACAGCTGGTCCCGCCGATACTTCTGCTGCCGTTTCCGCCCGAGCCGGCCATGACACCGTTTCTCTCGTTCAGCCGGCTCGTGATAGTAGCAAGCCAGGCGCTTACCAGCCTACCCGCTTGCCCGCTGAAGGCACGGTCCGAGTCACTTCCCCGCTCTACAGCTACGGCATCAGCACTCGGGGGGCGCGCATGGTCGAGGCGACCCTCCCGCATTATCGCTCGATGGCGCCGAACGACCGCGGCCGGCCTGCGCAGGTCATTCCTCGGGACAGCAAGCTGCTCGGCCTGACGCTGGTGCTGGGCCGGGACACAATTCCGCTCGATGACTGGCCCTTCAAGGCCTCGGCTGAAAGCCTCACAGTCTCGGGCATCACTCCCCTCCGTCTGAGCGCGGCGCGTAACGGAGTGAATGTGGACCTGACGTACACCTTCCGCTCCGACGACTACCGAATAGGGGTGACGGGCCAGGTGACAGGAGTCGGCCCCAATGGCGGGCTCCTGCTGGTTGGGATGGGGCCGACCATCGCGAATACGGAGGCCGATTCCAACGAGAACCACCGGGCCTTGGCACTGGTCACCAAGCACAACGACACCGAGCGCCTGGATTTCGGGGGCCTCAAGCCGGGTGAGCCCAAGACAGTCAGCGGGCCGCTCGAGTGGGCGGCGATCAAATCCAAGTATTTCGTAACCGGACTGCTGGCCTTCGACAGTACTGGCGGCGGCATCAGCGGCGCCACCGCCACAGCGCCGGCTACGGCGGCGAAGCGGCCGACCCAAGCCGATGTGCGACTCAGTCTTCCGCTCCCTCCCAGCGGTAGCTTCAACTACACGGTGTATGTCGGGCCGATGGAGTACGATCGTCTAAGGCGCATCGGGCATGAGTTCGACGACGTGAACCCCTATGGTTGGCCCGGGTTCCGGACCGTCATCCGCCCGCTCGCGGCCGGCGTTCGCTGGCTCCTGGTCTGGATGCACCAGCACCTGCATCTGGCCTATGGCTTGGTGCTGATCTCCTTCGGCATTTTGGTGCGGCTGCTCCTCTGGCCGCTGAATCAGAAGGCCATGCGGGCCAACATGCAGCTCCAAGTGGTCCAGCCGCTGATGAAGGAGATTCAGGAGAAGTACAAGAACGACCCGCAGAAGGTCCAGCAAGAGATGTTCAAGTTGTACAAGGAGCACGGGGTCAATCCGCTGGGCGGCTGCTGGCCGATGCTGCTGCCGATGCCGGTCCTCTTTGCGCTCTTCTTCGTATTCCAGAACACGATCGAGCTGCGGGGGGCTTCCTTTCTTTGGCTTCCCGATCTCTCGCGCCCGGATCCACTGTACATCATCCCCATCATCATGGGCCTGTCGATGTTCGGCCTGAGCAAGGTCGGGCAGATGGGCATGGAGCCCAATCCCCAGGCCAAGATGATGCTCTACATCATGCCGGCGATGATGACGTTTCTCTTTCTCAACTTCGCGTCAGGCCTCAACCTGTACTACGCGGTGAGCAACATTGCCAGCATACCGCAGCAATGGATACTGGCTCGCGAGCGGCAGAAGCGGACCGCCAAGGCCATCGTCGAGGTGAAAACGCGGACCCCGCCGGAAAGCAAGATCAAGAGGGCCAAGCGGAAGGCATGAAAGGGGCGCCGGCTACGCCTATCACCGAGGGTACCACGCTAGCCCGAACGCCAGCCGCTTGGGGCCGCCACGAGCGGACACCTCCACCGTATGGGTCCCGGTGTAGCGGCTACCATCGCTCAGGGGCACTGCCGCGCTGAGATCGAGACCCAACGCGAGCCTCGGGCGATGAAGAGTTCCCCGCCGAGACCCAGGTCCGCGTAGCCCAGCGGCGCCACCACGTCGATGACCATACCACCGGCCCGAGCGTGAAAGCGCAACGGCCCGGTCCCAGCGGCCCGCAAGAGTACCCCGGCCCGATAACTTCCGTACAGTCCCTCCTGCTCCGCGTTGAGGTCGGCTCCGGCGTACGCCCCGATTCGGCGGGAGAAGTCGTAGGTGATCCTGAGCCCGGTTCCGCCTCCAGAGCTCAGTTGGACATCGGTAACCCGATTCTCGAGGGGATCGCGCTCCCGGATGGTCCAGCCGCTCGAGGCCAGAGCGTAGACCTGTACCCCGAAGCCGCTGGAGCTCTGAGGCCAGGCCGGGCCGGCTGCGAAGCACACCCCGACTACGGCCAAGCCAAGGACGGCCACTCGACGCACTGATTTTCTCCCCCAGTATTGGACTAGCTACAATGCGGCGCTCAAGGCATTAGTTCCACCATGCTTGCGGATCCGATCGTAGCCCTTGCCACCCCTCCCGGACGATCAGCGCTGGCAGTCATCCGCCTCAGTGGCGCAGGGTCGTTTGACATCGCCCGGCGAGTCATTCGGGGATTTCGCTCCGAACCTGCCCGCCGGGCCACCCTGGCCAGCTTTCGGGACGCCGAAGGGCTGCAGATAGACCAGGGCGTCTATACCGCTTACCCGGGACCCCACAGCTATACCGGGGAGGATCTAGTGGAGCTCTCCTGCCACGGCGGACTCCTGGCACCCTCCCGCGTTCTCGCCGCACTCCAAGCCGCGGGCGCTCGACCTGCCGCTCCCGGTGAGTTTACCCGTCGCGCGGTCCTCAACGGCAAGTTGGATCTGGTTCAGGCCGAAGCGGTGGGCGATCTGATCGACGCAACCGCACCGGCGCAGGCCGATGCCGCGCTGCACCAGCTCGAGGGCGGTCTGTCCCGCCGCCTGCTCGCCCTCCGCGAATCGCTGATCGAGGTGCAGGCGCTGCTCAGCTATGAGATCGATTTCCCGGAAGAGGATGACGGTCCGATAGCGCCGGAGCGAATCGCGGCTCAACTGGAGACCGCGTCGGCCCAGATCCGCCACCTGGTGGCTACCGCACCCTCAGCCGAGCGGTTGCGGGAGGGCGCGCTCATGGTCTTTGCCGGAAGACCCAACGTCGGGAAGTCATCCCTCTTTAACGCTCTGCTGGGAAGCGAGCGGGCCCTCGTGACGGAAATCCCCGGCACCACGCGGGACGCCATCGAGGCCCACACCGATTTTCTGGGCTGGCCCGTGCGGTTGGCCGATACGGCCGGGCTCTGGGAGGCTCCGGAGAGAATCGATCGCCTTAGTGTCGACGTCAGCCGGCGGTACCTCGCCGCGGCCGATCTGGTGCTGCTCTGCGTGGAGGCCGGCCGCGAGGTGGGAGCAGACGAAAGCGCCATTGCCCGGGAGCGACCCTCCCTCCTTATCCGCACCAAAGCGGATCTGGCGCGAGAGCCGGGCGAGGGCTTGCCGGTCTCAGCGCTGACGGGCGAAGGAATCGGTGGGCTCCGCCGCACCGCAGCCGAGCGAGTGTTCGCCGACCGGATCAACTTCGCCGACCTCGAGCCGGCTCTCACCCGCGAACGCCATCGCACAGCGCTCACCCGAGCCCACGACGCGCTTGCCGACGCGGTTCCTCACCTCGGACGGGGGGGTGACGCCGTGCTGGCCGCCCACCATGTACGCGAGGCAACTGCCGCCCTCGACGAGCTCCTCGGCGCAGCCGATATCGAGGAGGTGCTGGATCGGGTGTTTGGGAGTTTCTGCGTGGGCAAGTAAAGGCGTGAGCGGGAACTGCAAAAGCGTGAGCGGTAAGCGGGGCAGTCGAGTTTTTCCCCGCTCACCGCTTACGCTTGTTCTTTCCCGCTCACGTTTCTAGGCGGTCTGTATCCCTCGCGCCAGGTCCTCCGCCGCCTGAAACTCCTGGGCTCCAGCGCGCACGGCTTCGGCCAGCCCTCGCTCGGCCACGAGTGCCTCGGTCATCCGATGGCCGAGGTAATAACCGGCCCGCTCGGGGATGACGCGGCCGCCCACGAGCCGAGCCGACGGACTCATTCCACCGGAGAGATAGCGCAGACGAAGTCCCAGTCCGCTCCGGTCCAGATCCGGCTCGATCACTCGGCGTAAGAACGATTCCATCTCGCGCAGGCGATGGTACTGGCGACGAGGATACCCGAAGTAGTCGGCGGCGTCGAATCCCGGTGCCACGGCCTGGGCGGCGTGCACCGCCAGACCTTCGTTGACCAGCAGCTCCCGGAGCGTCGCCCGGCTGCCGGTGCCCCAGTAGTCGTAATACCCTCCGCTCTCCGCGACCAGCCGGCGCAGGTCGCTGGCGCTGGTGGGAGAGGTGTAGCGGACCGTGTGGGCGAGCTCGTGAGCGATCCACACCGGAATGAGGTCCGGCGGAAGACCCATGCCGTAGGTCTCCGGATTCACCCGGCCGGTGAAGTGCTCCAGGCAAACGAAGGCGACCCCACGGCCGCCCACGACCAGCTCCCCGGCGTTCGCGCCACCCAGCCCCACCATGAGGTAGGTGTCCGTAGGCCGGTCGATGCCGATCAGCTCTTCCGCCCGGGCGATCGCCTCTTCGGTGAGTTGCACCAGATCGACCGTGGCCGCCAGCCCATACAGGTCGCTGCGGTCGGCCTTCAGCGTCGCAGAAACTATGCTGTCGGCGTGAGGGGTGTCGGGATCGAGAACGTAGTTACGCCAGTAGGCGTCGAGGATGGGACGATGGCTTTCACGGTATTGACGATATGCCGCCTCCCGATCGGCGGCCTCGATCACCGCGAAGAAGTCCGGCAGGAGATTGATCAGCACGCGAGACGATACGAATTCAGTGGCTGAGATGCAAGGGAGGTGAGAGGGGAGAGGTGAGAGGTAAAGAAGAGGAGGTGAGAGGTGAATCATGAGGAGCGGTGAATCATGAGATGGAAAGCGGGCCCATACCTACGAGCCCCCTCGCGCTTCCCTCTTGGTTTCTGACCGCTCCCTCTCACCCTCTTACCTCTCACCCTCTTACCTCTCCCCTCTCCCCTCTCCCCTCCCCTCTCACTCCACTGGCCGGGGTTTTTTCTGCTTGGCCACCTCGTCCAGGAATCGACGCTCCGCCGGGGTCAGGCTCGAGATCCCCTTCTCGCTGATCTTGTCGAGTACCCGGTCGACCTCAGCCGCCACTGGATCGGAGTCGACCCGCCGGCGGGGGCGCATCGGCGTGACCGGCGTCCGCCGGTCGGGTTCGGAGGAACCCGACTGAACCATGACCACCCGCTCGACGGTGCGGGCCGGTTGAGCCGGGCTGCGGCGGGAGAGTGACTGCACGCGGAAAAAGAGATACCCGAAGAGCGCGCCGCCCACGTGGGCTATGTGGGCGATCCCGTCGTTGGGCCAGAGGCGGGAGGCGATCAGGTCCAGGGCCACCAGACCGATTACCAGGGTGCGCGCCTTGATCGGCACCGGAATGGGAAAGACGATCAACTCGGCGTCGGGCCAGAAGACCGCGAAGGCCACGGCCACGCCCAGCACCGCTCCTGACGCGCCCACAAAGGCGCCGACCGGCATCACCCCCGCCAGAAGCAGCGCGAAGACGGCGGCTCCGATTCCGCAAAACAGGTAGTAGACCAGGAAGTTGCGGTTTCCCATGCGGCCTTCGACCGCGGTGCCGAATACGTAGAGCATCAGCATATTGGCCAGCAAATGGAGCAGACCTGCGTGAACGAACATGTAACTCACGAAGGTCCATGGCCGAGTGAACGCGGTCCCAGGCGAGAACTGGAGCGCCTGGAAGACGTCGCGGGATGTGAACAGCGTCATGAGCAGGAGCAGCACCACCGCATTGGCGATGATGAGGCGGCCCACCCATGGAGTCAGACGATACGATGGAGATGATGTCATCACATGAGATCCTCGACTCGGCCGCGCCGGGCGACTCGACAGATCCGTTCGCACAGTTCGGGGAATTCGATTCCCACTGCCCGGGCAGACTGGGGGAGGAGACTGGTGGCAGTCATGCCGGGCAGCGTGTTTACCTCTAAACAGAAGAGTTCACCGGCCGGTGTCAAGCGAAAATCCACCCGAGAGTAGCCACCCAGCTTGAGAGCCTCGTGCGCCAGGAGCCCCAGGCGGCTGCAGTCGTCCGTGACCGCGGCCGGGAGATCGGCCGGAAAGATCTCCTGCGACATGCCAGGAGTGTACTTGCACTCGTAATCGAAAATTTCGTGCCGCGGAATGATCTCACCCACCGCGAGCGCCCGCCCCTCCAGGACGCCGACCGTCAGTTCCCGGCCAGGGACGAATCGCTCGATCATGACCTCGTCGTCGTACTGCCGCGCCAAGGTCACGGCCGCCTCGTACTCCGTCGAGCTCTTCACCACGGTCAATCCTACCGTTGACCCCTGTTTGGACGGCTTTACCACCACCGGCCATCCAAACTCACCCTCAACCCGCGCCCGCGCTGCGGGCGCCATCACCCAATCGGGCGTTGGTACCTCCGCCGCTCGAAACAGGCGCTTCGAGATGTCCTTATCCATGGCCATTGCGCTGCCCAGCCGGCCGCTCCCGGTGTAAGGAACGCCGACCATCTCGAGCAGGGTTTGGAGGGTACCGTCCTCACCCCGGCCGCCATGCAGTGCAAGAAACAGCACGTCTGCATCGCGGACCACGGCCAGGTTGGCCAACCCCGAGAGCAGGAGGCCGCGCTCCAGCGCCTGCAGCTGCGCAATAGAGGGAGGCTCCGTTCCCACGACACCGGACAGGAGGGCGGATTCATCGGGTTCGGGGATGTAGCCCCGTGCGGTATCGACTACCGAGACATCGTGCCCGCAGGCCCGCAGCGCCCCCACGACCTGGACCGCGGAGGCGAGGGCCACGTCTCGCTCGGTCGAGGTCCCGCCCGTCAGAACTGCAACGCGCATCTCATCCCCGAGAAAAGCCTAAACGGTGAACAGTGAACGGTGAACGGGAAAGCACCGGTGCCTCCTGTTTACCGTTTACCGTTTACCGTTCACGCAGTTATCTGGTCCCGATCAACTGCTGCAGCACGTCGTACCGGCTCACGATCCCAATCAGCTCGCCTCCCTTCCGAACCAAGGCGGCCGGACTCTCGCGGGTGAGCATGGCCCCCAAGCGGTCGGTGGAGAAGGTGGCGTCGACCTCGGGGAAGGGGGATTCCATGACCTCGCGCACCGGGCGGTCGAGCAGTGACGGCTGTGCCAACGCCTTTGTCATGAGGGTTCCTTCGACCAGACCGCCGACCGAGCGGCCCTCCTCCACCACGGGAATCTGGCTTACTCCCCAGGTGCTCATGAGGTTGAGCGCCTGGCGGACGGCGGCGGCAGGCGCAACGCTGACCAACGGGGGTGCCGTGGGGTGGCGACGCTCGAGCAGCTGTTCGACCGTGGTCCTCGGCGCCTCGAGCATCTGATTCTCTTGCATCCATTCGTCGTTGAACACCTTGGAGAGGTAGCGCTCGCCGGTGTCGCACAGGATAGTGACTACCAGCGCCGCCGGGTCGTCGAGCTCTCGGGCGATCTCGATGGCGAGCGCCACATTCAGCCCGGTCGAGCCGCCGGCCAGAATGCCTTCTTCCCGAGCCAATCGGCGAGCCATCATCAGCGAGGTGCGATCGGGAACCTGACGGAACTCGTCGATCCAGTCGAACCAGATGGTCGAGGGGATCTTGTCGCCGCCGATGCCTTCGACCTTGTAGGGGTGCCCGTCTCCCAGCGTTCGAGTGCGATGGTAATGCGTGTACAGCGAGCCGACCGGATCGCCGGCCACGATCCGGACTCGAGGGTTTCTTTCCTTCAGGTACTTTCCCGCGCCACTGATGGTGCCGCCGGTGCCGGCCCCGGCGATCAGATGGGTGACCTTCCCCTCGGTCTGCTGCCAGATCTCAGGCCCCATCGTGGCGTAATGGGCCTCGGGGTTGATCGCATTGTAGAACTGGTTTGCCAGGATGGCCCCGGGGGTCTCCTTCACGATCTGCTTGGCTTTCATCACGTAATTGTCCGGATGATCCGGCGGAACCGCCGTCGGCGTGATGACCACTTCGGCCCCGAAGGCCTTGAGCAGGCGGACCTTCTCCTGGGACATCTTGTCAGGCATGGTGAAGATGCACCGGTAGCCCTTGAGTGCCGCAGCTATGGCGAGCCCCACTCCGGTATTCCCGCTGGTTCCTTCGACAATGGTTCCTCCCGGCCGGAGCTCGCCTCGCCGCTCCGCATCCTCGATGATAGCAAGACCAATACGGTCCTTCACCGATCCACCGGGATTGACGTACTCGGCCTTTCCATAGATAGGGGTCCGGATCCCGGATCCCACTCGAGCCAGGTGGATGAGCGGGGTCCACCCGATCGTCTCGAGCACGGAGTCGTACGGCTGGAGGTGTTGCGGCGAATTCATGGAGTCGTGGCGCCTGAGCGCGGGCTACGAAACTGCACTGGCTGAAGGAAGGGCGCGGCGATCGGATGACCCTGGAGGAGCGCCGGCGAGAAACGAAGCTCGGGCGAGCCGGCCAATGCCGCCGAATCCAACGCCGGATAGCCGCTCGATTCCGCGATCCTGGTGGAATCGGGGATCACCGTCCCCGCGGAGTCGACGTAGAGCCGGAGCAGCACCCGGCCTTCGATCCCCTGGGCCAGCAGCGCCGGAGGATACCGGACCGGCGACACCGGGTTAATGGCAACCGGCGGCTCCTCGGCCGGCGTGACCGGTTGAGGAGCGCTGTGGTCCACCAGTCTCACGGTCCCGTCGTCCTGTCGGCCACAGGCGAGCAGGACGACCACTATAGCGGCAGTGATTCGGGCGCCACTAAGCATGGGCATAAGCCACGGATGCACACGGATGAACACGGATCGTTCAGCTGGACAGAACAGCACTGCCTTCCACTCCACAGGTCCTGAAATTGTCATCCAACAAAACCATAAAAGCTCTTTTGGGGCAGCGGAGCCCGGAACGCTAACGGAGCGATCCGTGTCTTATCCGTGTTCATCCGTGGCATCCTTTACTTCCGTTCCCCCGCACGGCGCTTGAAGTCGGCCAGACGATTCAGAGCCTCGAGTGGGGTGAGGGTGTTCACGTCGAGCGTCTTGAGCTCCTCCACCATCGGATCGGGCGGGTGCGACTCGCCGAAGAGGGCGAGCTGGCCGGGATCCCGCGATGCTGCAGGTGGTGGACCAGGAACCATGCGGTGCTCACCTTCGAGGGTACCGAGGATCTCGCGGGCCCGCGCGACAACCTGGCTCGGAAGGCCGGCGAGCTGGCCCACATGAATGCCGTAGGACCGGTCGGTGCCGCCCGGCTCCAGTCGATGCAAAAAGACGACCGTGTCCCCGGCCTCCCGCACCGCCACGTTGTAGTTCCGGGCATGTTGGAGCCGCTCGGGCAGCTGCATCAGCTCATGGTAGTGAGTGGCGAACATGGTCTTGCAGCCCACCCGGTCGTGCAGGTGCTCGGTGACGGCCCAGGCGATCGCGACGCCATCGTAGGTGGATGTGCCCCGGCCGATCTCGTCGAGGAGTACGAGGCTTCGCGGTGTGGCATTGTGCAGAATGGCGCTCGTTTCGCTCATCTCGACCATGAAGGTCGACTGCCCGCCCGCGAGATTGTCGCTGGCGCCGACCCGAGTGAACAGCCGATCCACGATCCCGATCGACGCTTCGGCCGCCGGAACGAACGAGCCCATCTGGGCGAGCACGACGCAAAGGCCGATCTGCCGGAGGATGGTCGACTTCCCTGCCATATTGGGCCCGGTGACCAACGCCACCCGCTCGGCCTCGGTGAAGCGGGCATCGTTGGGGATGAACGACTCTCGGGACATCATCCGCTCGATGACAGGGTGGCGGCACTCCCGGAGCACCAGATCGAATCCTCTCGCCACCCTCGGCCGAACGTAACGCGCCACGACCGCCTGCTCGGCCAGCCCAGCCCACACGTCGAGTCTCGCCACCACGCGCGCCGAGCGCTGAATACGACCGATGGCCTGGCCGACTTCAGCTCTTAGCGCGCCGAACAGCTCCGCCTCACGGTCGCCGATTCGCTCCTCGGCCCCCAGGACCCGCGCCTCGTAGTCCTTGAGCTCGGCTGTCACATAGCGCTCCGCTGTCGCCAGCGTCTGACGCCGTTCGTAATCAGCCGGGACCCGAGCGGCATGAGCGTGAGTGACCTCCAGGTAATAGCCGAACACCTTGTTGAAGCCGACCTTGAGCGACGGGATGCCGGTGCGCTGGCGTTCCCGTTGCTGGAGTGAGACGATGTACTGCCGGCCGCCATCGCGCAGTGCACGGAGCTCGTCCAGCTCGGAGTCGTAGCCGGGGCGGATGACTTCGCCGTCGGCCAGCGTGGCCGGAAGCCGGTCGGCCAAGGCCGCTCCAAGCTCGGCGCTCACGTCGGAGAGGAGGTCGAGCTCATCGGTCGCAGCGGTCAGCGCACGGCTGGCACCTCCCCCAGGCAGGGGTGACGCGGCCAGCGCCGTGAGCGCTTCGGCCACGTCAGGGAGCCGCTGGAACGAGTCCCGGAGGGCGCCTAACTCCCGGGGGGTCGCGCGTCCCGCGGCCGCGCGGCCGGCCAGCCGCTCGACGTCGCGCACCCCATCCAGCGCCTCACGCAGCCGAGCTCGGCCCCGGCCGTCGCGCACTGTGGCCTCGACCGCGTCGAGCCGAGCCTCGATCTCGTCCGGCTCGCAAAGCGGCGAAAGCAGCCACTGGCGGAGGAGCCGCGCCCCCATCGGCGTCACCGTGGCGTCGATCGTCTCGAGCAGGGTACAGCCCCGGGAGCCCGTGCGCAGTGGCTCGACCAGCTCGAGATTTCTGCGAGTCATCTCGTCGAGCCAGAGAAAGCTCTCGCTCCGGCGGACGACCGGACGAGCGAGGTGGGGGAGTCCGCCTGGCTGCAGTTCGGTCAGATAGCGGAGCAGCGCTCCGGCGGCACCGAGGGCAGGAGCGTCGTCGGGACCCAGTCCGAGACCATCGAGCGAGGCGAGACCGAATCGGCGAGCCAACTCTTCTCTGGCGAGATCGGAGTCGAACTCCCAATGCTCACGCGGGGTCAGCAGGGCAGCGGGGCCGGGTACCCGCGAAGCGGGTGGAGGTGGCTGGGCAGTGCCGCCGCCAGAGACGACGATCTCTGCTGGACTCAGTCGGGAAAGCGCCTCCTCTAAGCCTTCCTCGGTGAGTGTCTCCAGCACGAACTCACCTGTACTCAGATCAATGGCTGCGAGGCCGATGTCGTCATTGCCCCCCTGCCCCGCCGCCCCGCTGCCCCGCCTCAACGCCACCATCCAATTGTTTCGTGAGCCCGCAACCCACCCTTCCTGCAGCAGCGCGCCCGGCGTCACCGTTTCCACCACCTCGCGACGTACCAGGCCGCGAGCCAGCTTGGGGTCTTCGACCTGCTCGCAGATGGCGATCCGATAGCCGGCAGCGACGAGCTGCCGGAGATATTCAGCCGCGGCTTTTACGGGGACACCGGCGAGGGGCACGCCATCGCCCCGGGAGGTCAACGCGATATCGAGGATCTTGGCGGCGAGCTCCGCGTCTTCATGGAACATCTCATAGAAGTCGCCGACCCGGTAAAAGAGGATGGCGTCCCGGTGTTGCGCCTTCACCTCCCGCCAGTGCTTGAGCATCGGCGGGGTCGGGGCGGCGCTGTCATGGCTGACAGAGGACATGGTGGCAATATAACAGTCGCTTTCAGCCGCCTACGCCGCAACATTCTCCTCCAGGTGCGCCACCGAGGACCTTCTCAGACTGAACCCATTGTTCGAGTACGCCGTAGGGGGAATATCCCACAGTGGAGCCCGGCATGACGTTGATCTCAGGCAGTCGCCCCTGGTCTCATGCG
>DASXRM010000101.1:0-14917 GCA_036506575.1 Gemmatimonadales bacterium
GGCTCCCATCGGTTGAGAGCAATGGCTTCGAGATTTCATGATGGTCCACTTTTCGTAGTCTCCGCACTCGCAGGGCTGGCCGCGTGTGGCGGCGACAATCTGCTCCTTCCCAAAGATGGGGAGCCCGCCCGAATAGCCATCGTCAGAGGTGACAACCAGACCGGTACCGTCGGGCAGGCGCTGGGCGATTCGCTGGTCGTGAAGGTGACCGATCCCAGCGACCGTCCAGTAGTCGGGGTCGAAGTCGTCTTTGTGCCGCCACTGGGGGCCGATGTCAGTCCCAATGACACGGTCCAGACCGGCCCGGACGGCCAGGCAGCGGTCCATTACACCCTGAGCACTACTGCCGGTGAGCAGATCGTAGAAGCCCATGCACCGATCGTCCCCTCTACCAATTCCACTGCCACATTCCGGGCCTCCGCGGAGCCTGAAGGTGCCGTGGCTCTGCTGGGCGATGGGGGAGACGGCCAGAGCGGTCAGGTCGCTACCGTCCTACCCGAATCGCTTGCCGTTCGCGCGGTGGATCGGTTCGGCAATGGTGTCGCCGGGGTAGAGGTGACCTGGGATGCTGGAGGTGGGGGTGAGTTGAGCCCCGGTTCGGCCGTCACTGGGGCCGACGGCCGAGCCGCGGCCCAGCTGACTCTGGGAGACGAGCCGGGGTCCTCTACCATAACCGCCGGTGCCGGCGAGCTCGAAGGCTCGCCGGTGTCATTCACGGTCATGGCGGTGGCGGCACCCAAACCGGAGCTGGTTCTGGTCACACAGCCGTCCGCTACGGCTGCCGCGGGGGTTCGTTTGGAACAGCAGCCGGAGCTGCAGCTCCGAGATCCGTTCGGTGCCCCGCTCAATCGCAAGGACGTGAATGTGTCCGTCCAGATCGCCAGTGGCGGCGGCTCGCTCGGAGGAAAGACCAGCGTCAAGAGCGACGCCAGCGGCCGGGTGAAGTTCACCGACCTGTCCATCCAAGGGGAGACCGGTGACCGGACCCTTATCTTTGCGGCCGAGGGCTTCACGCCAGCCACCTCGGGCGTGATTGCAGTCAGCTCAGGACCACCGGCCGTGGCCAAGAGCACCGCCCGGGTGCTTGACGGCACCGCCGGCGCAACGTCCACGATAACGGTTCGCTTGGAGGATGAGTTCGGAAACCCGGCTTCAGGCTCGGCTGGTGCGATATCCATCACGGTGGATGGTGCAAACCCATCTGCGAGCTTGCCGGTCACCGAGACCGGAAACGGATCCTATTCGGCATCGTATGTCCCGATCCACAGTGGTACGGATCTGGTCAACGTCCGGGTGAAAGGGTCGGCCATCCCGGGCAGTCCGTTCCAGAGCACGATCGTCCCCGGCCCGGCCGCTGCCTCCGGCACGACGGCACAGCTGACCACCACCTGCTGCTGGTTTTTCTTCTACTATAGGATCGAAATACTGGTCACCGCCCGGGATGCTCAAGGCAACGCTGTGGGCAAGGGCGGCGATCAGGTCGCGGTTGCGGTAGATGGTGGTGCGGTGGCGCCGCCGCCCGTGGTAGATAATGGAGATGGCACGTATTCAGCCTTTTTCTACAGCTTAAGTCCCACCCATAGCGTGGCGATCACCCTGAATGGCGCTCCCATCCAGGGGAGTCCCTACACCACTCCATGAACGTTGACCCCCTCTTTGCCCGCGGGTATCTTGCTCCGCGTCACGCCCTGGTGGTGAAACTGGTAGACACGCTATCTTGAGGGGGTAGTGCCGAAAGGCGTCGCGGTTCGAATCCGCGCCAGGGCATTGACCGCAGTGAGAAGTAATACTTCTCACCTCTTCCTTCTCACCTCTCACCTCTTACCTCTTTCTTTGTAGCCCCGCCACTGTAGCTCAGGGGTAGAGCTCTCGATTCGTAATCGAGCGGTCGTCGGTTCAAATCCGACCAGTGGCTCTCCAACCATCGCCGGCTCCTTCTCGACACCCATCCAGCACTCGCCTTGCACCGCAGAGCCGAAGGCTCGGGTAAAGAGATCTGAGTGGTTTCCGGCACCGATGAACGCCGCCCGTCCGCCGGCCTTCATCACCCGGGCGAGCTCCTTGGTTCCCTGCTCCAGATCAGCGGCCTGTAAAGCCGCCTTGCCGAACGCCAAATCAAAAAAGTCATCAGGGTAGGGGAGCTGCTCCACCTCGGTCTTTTGAAGATGGGTTTGGTTCCGTAAGCCGAGCCGTCTGGCTAAATCCTTCACCGCCTCGACTTGGGCAATCGAGCTGGCGAAACCGTAAACGTCCGCCCCGGCCAACGCGAAACCCACCGCTTCGGTCCCCACCCCGCAGACCAGGATTCGTTTTCCCTCGATCGGGCCGAGGAAAGTGAACGGAGTCGCGTACATGGTCCTTCCTCCTTCACCGTGAATGCCCCAGCTCGGGACGACTCCAGTGTCGGGAGGGTGGATCAAGCAGGAATCAAGACGTTCTTGGGTCTAGCGATTGCTAGGCGGCCTGGGAGGACCAGTGGGTCGAGCGGCAGTGGCCGCAGGTCACCGACTGGGCATTTTCCTGGGCGGAATCGGCGGTGGGATACGTTACGGTAAAGCTGAACCCGCAGTTGAGACAACGCAGTATGACGGTCACCGAGGTCTCCTGGACGGCGCTGCACCAGGATTACACGGCTTGGGCCAACCCGCGGTGTTGTGCGCCACATGCCGGACCACCCTCGCCTCACGCTCTAACTCACCCGGCTTCTGCGAAATATCTTAAGTCATGATGTCTGCGACCCTTCGATGATCTTCTGCCAGACCCTGGGACCGGTGGGCCTGAGCGTTAATGGAGCACCGGCACCGCCCGAGCTCTTGTGGCGAAAGCATCTCGGCCTGCTGGTATACCTGGCACGCTCCCCCCGCGGGCGAACCCGCGAACACCTCATCGGCTTGCTCTGGGGAGAGAAACCGGAGGCTGCGGCGCGACACTCGTTGAACGAGGCGATTCGGGTGCTTCGCCGATATCTGGGGGAGAGCAATGTGGACACCAGCGCGGGTCAGGTGCGCCTGGCTCCGCAGTCGGTTCGGCTCGACATCGAGCGGCTGGAAGAACTGGCTGAGGCAGGAGAGTGGGCCTCAGCGGCCGGGCTGGTGGCCGGGGAATTCCTCGAGGGCTTTGCCGTAGCCGGAGCATCTGAATTCGAGAACTGGCTGGCCGGCGAGCGCTCGGCCGTACGGCTGCGGTCCGTTGATGTGCTTGTCCACCATGCCGACGAGCTCCTCCGCGCCGGCCAGTCCTCGGAAGCGACCGCCGTTGCTGCTCGTGCGCTCGGGCTTGACCCGGGTTCGGAGCAGGCATTGCGAGTGGCTATGCGCAGCCTGGTGCTCGGGGGAGACCGGGCCGGAGCGCTCGAGCGCTACGAGGCCTTCTCGGCCCGCTTGAAACAGGAGGTCGGGACCTCACCGGACGCCGAGACCGAGGCCTTGGCCGAACGGGTGCGCCACGAGCGCCGAATCCGGCCTCCATCACCGGCGAGGCCCGGTGAACAGACTGAAGGTGAACCCCGGCTGCCTTTAGTGGGTCGCGAAGTCGAGCTCTCCCGCCTGGCCGATGCGGCCGCTGCCGCATGCCGGGAGCGGCGAGCCTGTGGTTTGGTGTTGGAGGGCGAGAGTGGGGCGGGGAAGACCCGTCTGATGGAGGAGCTACTCGGACGCCTGCGACTCGATGGTGTGGCGGTGGCAGTGGTCCGGGCCGTCGAAGCCGATCGGGAGGAGGAGTGGAGTGGCGTTCTCGGGCTCGCGAGGAGCGGCTTACTGGAGGCCCGCGGTCTGGCGGCTGCTCCGGCCCGAGCCTTGGCCCTCTTCGCCGATGTTATGCCGGAGTGGGCCGACCGCTTTCCCAATCTGACTCGTGACGGCACGCCGGTCTCCTATGGTCGCGCACTCAGCGAAATTCTCCGGGCCGCGACCGAGGAACAGCCGGTCGCGCTCGCGGTGGATGACGCCCAGTGGCTCGACCAGCCCTCCATGCTCGCGCTGCTGGCTGCGCTCCGGGATCTGGAGTCGGCGCCGCTCATCCTCCTCTTTGCCACCGATCTCCACCCGTCCCGGGTCGAGCTGGACAACCTCCGCAGCCGGCTGGGCGGCGATGTACGAGGTGTCGCGCTGCGCCTCGGCTCGCTGGACTCGACCCATCTTCGCGCCCTCGCGCGACGCATGCTGCCCGGATTCAGCGAGGTCGAGATCGAGCGCGTCGCCCGGCGGGTGGCCACTGATTCCGCGGGTCTGCCGCTCCTTGCGGTGGAGCTGTTGCGAGCAGTCGCTCTGGGACTGGATCTCCGCGGCACAGCCGGTGCCTGGCCCGAGCCCTATAAGACGCTGGATCAAACCCTCCCCGGCGATCTGCCCGACACTGTTGTCGCGGCGATTCGCGTCGGGTTCCGGCGGCTGAGCCCGGGTGCCCAGCGCGCGTTAGCTGCGGCGTCGATGCTGGGCGATCGAGTGCCGCTCGAGCTGCTCGCGCGGGTGCTCGATCTGCCGGCTGGTCAGCTTGCCGTCGCGCTGGACGAGCTGGAATGGCATCGCTGGCTGGTGTACGACCCCCGGGGCTACAGCTTCGTGGCCCGGGTAGTCCGAAAGGTGATCGCGCGGGACATGCTTACGCCCGGGCAACGCCAACGGGTGCTGGAAGCGGCGGGGTTAGGGCAGTCTCACCTGGTGTAACGGGAGAGGTGAGCGGCGAGAAATCTACTTCAGCGCCTGAAGTGCGTGACCGGTCGTCAGCAGCGACTGGAGCGGGTGATGCCGGTAGATCGGCTGGAGCGAGAGGTAGCGCACCATCGTCCGAGTCCCCGGGACCAGGAGCTCGTAATGGTCGAGCAGGGTCAGCGAGCTGCTCGGAGTCTCGGCTGTGGTTGCGGTGGCTTGGAGAAAGTTGATGGCGAATGCGATCGCCTCCGCCTGGTGCTCTGATAGATCGCCGTAACCGTACCGCCTGGGATCCCGTATCGGCGGCACCCCCAACCAGAGCATGGCGATCTGGGCTTTGGCCCGCGCCTGCCAGCGGTGTCCCAGTTCGTGCGCCAGAGCGTGGCGAAGCTGCGCCTCGGCCGTCATGCGCCCTGGATCGAGCGCCAGCGAATCGCGTGACGCGATATACTCGCCCAGCCGTCCTGCGATCCGTCCCCGGCGGCCGATGAGCCCGACTGCCGCTCTGGGCTGGCCGAAGAGGGCGTAGAGGGAATCGGCGTAGGAGCTTGCCGCGATCGCGCGCGCCGTTCTCCACAGCGCCGTGGAATCCGCCGCATCCACCAGAGGCCGATCGGGGGCCCATTCGGTAACCTTCAGGCTGTCCAGCCACGCTGGATGAGCGGCGACTTCGAGCAGGGGCCCCGGAGCCTCGGTCTCGAACACCCCGGCATCGATCCGAAACAGGTAGTGGGGACCGCCGTTGTCGTCGTCCACATAGGCGAGCGAGACCGTCGAGGGCCGCCATGGCCGGCCGGCACGCCGCCGAATCGGTCCGACCAGTGGAAACGTGGCGACAGCGCCCTCAGCCGATTGGAAGACCAGCCCCGTGTCGGCAACGGTGACCTGTCCGCGAATCGGCGGAAGACCCCACAATGAGAGATAGCCGGGAACGACCGCGCCCCGGGCGAGTGCGGAGCGCGGAGCCGTAACATCTGGATTCTTGAGTCTGAGCGTGTCCCGCGAGGTGACCGTAAGAGTTGGCGCGTACGCCGTCGATGGAGGCTCCCCCGTTGCCGGAGCCAGTGCCGCGGCCGCTATCACGGCGAGGCCGGGCAGGTGGCAACTAAGCAGTGTCCGTTGCGTCAACGCCGGGCAAAGCTCCCGGGATCGCTCGGCAGTACCTCCGCCGAGCCGGACCGGTTACGCCAAGTGGTCTCGACCAGAATGCCGGTAAGCGCGACGATGAGGAGTACCATCGTGGCAAAGATCGCCACGGCTGTCCGGCCGAAATCGGAGGAGCTGCTGGGAGCGACGGAAGCGACAGGGGATGCGCTGGAGTCGGCAGACACGGTCGTGGTTCCGGGAGGTTGAGGTTGAGAGTTGAACTAGCTGGGAATCCGAAGCCGCTTCCCGGCGCGTAGCGTGTACTCCACCGGAAGCGCGTTGACGCGGCGCAGAGCCCGGAGTGAGACCCGGTAGCGGCGAGCAATGCCGATGAGAGTTTCCCCCGAGCGCACCCGATGGGTTGCGATATGGGTGTGCGGTCTCGCCCAGCCTCCGACGGCAGCGCGGATGGCCAAGGCTGAAGGCACTGCCACCGCCGGGATGACCAGCCGGGTGCCCGCTTTGAGGTGAGAGGGTCGGACCCTGGGGTTGGCGGCCCGAATCTCCTGAGCCGGGAGGTGATAGCGGGTCGCGATCGTCGCGAGCCGCTCCCGCGGCCGTACCACATGACTGAGAAAACGAACCCGGGCTGAGGGAGCCAATGTGGCGTAGCCGGCAGCCACCTTTTCGCCGGTGCCGGACGGCACCCGGATAACCGACTGAGTATGCGGAGGAGTCGCCAGGCGGAGATACTGGGGATTGAGGTCTCGGATCTCGGCGACGCTTGCGCCGGCCAACCGAGCGACCACGTCGAGGCCGGTGACGCCGGTGACCACCAGTGAGTCGTAGCTGAACGGCGCCACCACTTCCGGGGTAATGCCGTAGCGCTCGGGTTGCTTGGCCACGACCGCGGCCGCGATCAGCTTGGGGACGTAGTCTTGCGTCTCGGTGGTGAGCAGATCGGCACCGGCCAGGCGGAAGAACGCTGCGTCGCTGGTGATGTCGGTGCTGTCTATGACACTCTCCACCTCGTCAGCAGCGGCTTCAGCCTCCGCATCCTCCTCCGATAGCGAGTCTCCCTCCTCCGACTGGATCAGGGTATCGGAGGCGGTCTCGGTATCCGCCGCCACGTCCCATTGCAGCTTGCCGAGACTCCGAGACACCTTACCTGCCCCGGCGTTGTAGGCCGCGGCGGCGAGATAGAGCGAACCGAACCGCTCGCGCAGATGACGCAGATGCCGCGCGGCGGCGTCGGTGGCCTTTACCGGGTCCCGTCGCTCGTCCACCCAGCTGTCGATCCGCATGCCGTAGCCGCGGGCCGTTCCCTTCATGAATTGCCACATGCCCACCGCATGAGACCGGCTGACTGCGTCGTTTGAGTAGCCGCTCTCGATCAGCGCGAGGTACCCGAGGTCGCCCGGCAAGCCTTCGGCCTCGAAGCGACGCCGGATCATCTCCTCATAGCGAGAGCCGCGGGCCAGGAATACGCTCATCCCAGCCCGGGAGACTCCCTGGAAGTAGTTGAGGTAGTACTGCACTCGCGGGTGATCGGCGAAGGTCCGGACGTCGATGTCCCAGCTGAGGTCATCGGCGTCGAAGACCGGCACGACCCGTGAATCGGGCGTGGCGTCGGCCAGGTCGTTGACGGCGGCATCCGCGGCCGCGTCCTGCCGGGTCGCCGCGTGCCCGACTCCGGGCGCCCGGAGGCCCGGGATCGCTGACACAGGTGGAATACCATTTGGAGCTGGCGGAATTGCGCGCGCACACGCGGCAAGGGCCAGAAGGTTGGTCCAGAGGATCAGCCGCTTCATGCCTGCCAGGGAGTAAGTGCGGGGAATGATTAGTTAACCGGGTCCCCTTTCGCACAAAACGGGCCGCCCGGTGCAGGACGCAACGGATCTTCTCACATAATGACTTAGGCGTTCGGGTTCCGAAGCAACGGCGTAACCGCACCGGCAAAAGTCTTTGCCGACCGGCAAATCGCAGCTACTTTCCGCCCCGCATGAGCCAGCCCTCCCGTCACGATCCTTACGCCGCTCTCCGCATTCCCAACTTCCGCTGGTTCGTTTCCAGCCTGCTCGCGATGACCGTGGCCACCCAGATTCAAGCGGTGGTAGTGGCCTGGCAGATTTACGAGCTCACCCGTGACCCGCTCTCGCTCGGCCTCATCGGGCTGGCCGAGGCGGTGCCCTTCATCGGGTTCGCGTTGTTCGCGGGCCATGTGGCGGATCGAGTCGATCGCCTGCGCATCTCGCTGCTGGCGCTGATCGTTCTACTCGGGTGCTCGCTGACACTCCTCGGCTTCACGCTCCGTCCCGAAATAATCAGCGTGGGCCGGGTGTGGCCGATCTACGCGGTGATTTTTCTCAGCGGGATCGCCCGAAGCTTTCTCCAACCCGCGCGCTCGGCCCTCGGCGCCGAGCTGGTGCCGCGGCCGCTCTATCCCAATGCGGTGACTTGGCGCAGCTCGACCTGGCAGTTGGCCGAGGTGGTCGGTCCCGCGATCGGTGGATTGGTGTACGGGTTCGGGAGCGCCCGGGCGGCCTACGGAGTCGACGCCGCGCTGATGGGTGTGGGGGTGCTCTCGCTCGTGCGGATGCGCCACGCGCCCAAGCGGGGCGCTTCCTCGGCCGAATCATTCCTCGAGAGCTTGGCGACTGGAGTTCGCTTTGTTCGAGGCCAGCCCGTCATTCTGGGCGCGCTGACGCTCGATCTCTTTTCAGTGCTGTTTGGGGGAGCCGTGGCGCTGCTGCCGGTCTTCGCCGCGGAGATTCTGCACGTTGGGCCCGAGGGACTCGGGCTTCTACGAGCCGCACCCGCCGTCGGAGCGGTGTTGATGTCGCTGGTGCTGGCGCACCGCCCGCCGCTCCAGCGCGCCGGGCGCACGCTGCTCGCCAGCGTAGCTCTGTTCGGTGTCTGCATGATCGGCTTCGGCCTCTCCCGCGATTTCCTCCTCTCCATCGCACTGCTTAGTCTGAGTGGCATGGTGGACACGGTGAGCGTCGTCGTGCGATCGACCCTGCTCCAGGTCCTGACGCCCGATCACCTGCTGGGACGGGTCGCCTCAGTCAATGCGATCTTCATTGGAAGCTCCAACGAGCTCGGGGCGTTCGAATCCGGCACGGCGGCGCGACTGATCGGTACGGTGCCCTCGGTTGTACTCGGGGGATTGATGACGCTGATAGTGGTAGTCGTGACGGCCATCAGGGTACCACCCCTCCGCCGCCTGAAGGAGATTCGGTGAGGGCCTAGGCCAAGAACGTCTCGGTGCGCCACGGCTCGGGCTGCGGCAGCCAGAGATGAAAGCTCATCTGCCCCGATATCGCCAGCCACGCGCCAAGAATCTCCAACGCCAGGGCGTGATGCGCCTTGGGAGGCGGCGCCATCATCGGTGGAGTGGCGCTAGCAGTGCTGAGAGGTGAGAGGTGGAGAGGTGAGAGGTGAGAGGTGAGAGGTAAGAGGTAAGAGGTGAGAAGTAAGAGGTGAGAGGTGAGAGGTAAGAATGAGTAGACGTGTCACCCTGAGCGCGACGACCGGGGCATCCACCTCTCACATCTCCCTCTCACCCCTCACCTCTTACCTCTCACCTCTTCTTATGCCGCCGACTCGCTAGCCTTTCTTGGCTTCCTGGTCTCCACCTGCCGCTTGAGCCAATCGATCTGGTCTTTGATCGTCTGCCGCGTCGCCTTGGTGGCCAGCCAGTCGAGCGCCCGCTTCCGTTCGTCATCGGTGAAGACCGGCGAGGCCGCCAGTCGCTGGTAAAACGCGACCTGCTTCTCGGTAGGTGAGTACGGGCCTGGCCGGCCGACTACTTCGGCGGGTTCACCGACCCGTGGTGGGCTCGCGACCGGGGCTGCAATCGCTCTTGGCGCGGCGTTCAAGGTGCCGGGCTGCGCGTCGACCACGCGAGTCTGACCCGATTGCCGGGCGGTCGCCATCACCTGCGCCCGGACGTTGCCGGGGATGAGGCGGAAGCGCGCGTTCCGCGCGGCCTTCATGGCGCCATGCTCGTACCAGTGGGGATTGAGCTGCCGGCCTCGCCGACTCACGACTTCCTCCCCCGCAAGGATCTGTCGGACGAACTCGCGGATCTGAGGCTCGTTGAAGTTCTCTGCCATCCAGCCGAGATAGTCCCGGCCCTCATCGCTGGCCAGGAGCTCGCGGTAGGTCTTTCCCCGGTACCTCTTGCTGGGAACCTTCGCATCGAGATCGAGCGGCACCGAGTCGTAGTACAACGACTGCCGTTTGACGCCGATGACCTGATCGAGTCGAACGTCCTGCCCACTGGGCGACACGGCGAATCGCGCCGCTTTGACCTTGAAGAGCGCTTCCCGGTCTTCGCCTTCGCCGATCACCTCATACTGAAGATCCTCCTCCCGAATGACCTGGCCCTGCGACACCAGGGCCATGCAGCACTCGTCCACCCCGGTCTTGGAGAGACCGACGACTTCCTGGCCGGCCTCGCGTATGACGTAGACCAGGTCGGTATTGGCGGCTCCCTCGAGTTCCTTGCGGAGCGCCTCTTCGTCCATCCGATCCATGAGCTGAAAAGGATCCCAGGGCTTGGTTTGAGTGGAGCTCTCGCCTAGGGTAGTTATAGCGTCCGACATTGCCTTCTCCGATTCATAAGTAGTGGGGCGGCCAGATGGGCCGCTCCTCCGAGTCCCATTCCCGACAACCTCGAGCTCCCAAGTAGGCGGCCAAGATGACCAGCGGCCTGGGCCGCAGGAGTTGTGGTAAGTTGAAAAATACCAACAGCTTAGGCGATGTCAACCTCGCCTAAGTGCTGTGGTACCAAAGATTTACCGAAGGGTAGTGCGGGGAGGGGTTACTGCCGGATCACTTTCATTCATCGCGCTGCTTCTTATAGAGCCAATATTCGGGACCGGCGAGGTTTTCGGGCCAGTCGTCGAGATGGAGATCTCCCCTCCAGGCGCTATCTGCCTGGTCCTCATCGTCCGGCGTATCCCATGGGAGATCACCGCCGGTTTCCCATGGCAGCCTGTCCTGTGGGCTCATAGAGGTCCTCCGCTACGCCTTGGCACCGCACCATGCGGCACCATATCCCGAAATGCCGGGCCGGGGTACCCGGTTTCACCCCTTTGAGGCGTTGGTCGCAAGTCGCGGGCCTACGCGGGATCGTCGCGCTTCGCGGCCTCACAAGTAGCGTTTCAGGAAGGTGGTTAGGAGGTGGGTTAGTCGCCCAGGGGAAGCATTTAGCGGTCAGGCCCTCGCTTCTTCGAGAAAGACCTGGCGGAAGTAGGCAGCCGGGATGGTTCCCATGCTCATGAGCTTTTCATGGAATGCCTTGGCCGAGAAGGCGCGGCCTTTCTGCTGGCGGTAAGCCTCACGGAGCTCGATGATGGCGTTCTTTCCCAGGTTGTACGTAATCGCCTGGGTGGGCCATTTCGAGTAGCGATACATCGCTCGCTGCGCGCCTTCACAGATGGCCCGAGCAGTTGGCTCCGATCCGGCCCGGCGGCAGGCCTGGGGATAGAACGAGACGTGCTCGGTGAAGTAGTCTACTCCTTCATCGAAAGTCATTCGGCCGGTATGAATACCCACGTCCACCCTTACTCGCACCGCCCGGAGAAGTTGACCCTGTAATTCGTAGAGATGTTCCGCGGCGGTGTAGAACCCGTGAGGCCGTCCCGGTACCGGCTGCGCCATCAGCTCCTCGCTGTACAAGGCCCACCCCTCGGCCGCCATCGAATCCTCCCACATGGACGAGGAGTCCTCCACCGAGCCAGGCGTCAGCCAACGGATGTTGGAGATCTCGGAGGCGTGCTGGGTCATGTACTTGTAATGCCAGTCATGCCCCGGGAATCCCTCATGCACGGCGGTATCGGCCACGGACGCGCGGTTGTTCAACCGCAGCGAGGCAGGATCATTGCCGGTCGGGGTCAGATAGAATCGCCCGACGCCGGACCGCTTGAAGGGGGGCGCGGGGTAGTAGGCTGCATCGACGGTGCTGCGCAGGACGGGTGGGGTAGGAACCACGTCCAACCGGTAATTCTCCGGTATGTCAAAGAGCCGCTGCTCCCGGCCGTAGGCCACCGCCCGCTCACCCGCCTCCCGGTACCAGCGAAAGAGCTCCTCGTCGTTTTCCGGTGAGTCGGCGGAGAGATGGTCCATCACCTTGCGAACCGACTCCTGTTTCTCCGCCGCGGAGCCGAAGCGGAGACCGAGCTTGGCGTCTCGCGCCACTTCTTCAGCGACCCCATAAATGTTGGATCGGTAGAGCGCGACTTGCCTGGCTCCATACTCGAACAGCTCGGCTGCCTGGGGGCTCACGTTCAGGCAGTGCCTGAGACGCCAGTTGTACTCCTCCTCCCCGATGGCAAAGTGATTAACCCCGTACTCGTCGCCGTACGTCTGTCGCAGGAAATCGATCAGGCCGGTGTACGCGTCCGCCGCAGTGTTTGCCGCCTTCCGCAGCTCGGTATCGAGCGCCTTGGCGAAGGACCGGGTGCCGAGATAGCGGGAGGCGGTGGCTGGTAGTGTACGGCGGAAGTATTCCACGTTGGCCCGAGAGCCTTCAATTCCATCCCGCTGGACCATCCGCCAATCGGGAAGATTTCCATTCTTCTTCCCGGATTGAAGATTGATCTGCGCCGCGCGCACATACGCCGGCACCGCCTGAAGGCGACTTACCACCAGCTGCCATTCGTCCGCGCTTCCGAGCCGACCACCGGGGAATGGTTGCATCTGCTGAATCTGCCAATCCACTCCCCGGAACGGCTCGGCCACGTATGTGTCGATGGCACGCTGGTACTGGCGAAGGTCCCCGAGTTGATGCAACAGAAACCCGAGCTGGGCCTGGAGGACATCGTAGTCGACCTGTTCACTGGCGGAGAGCTTCCGGGGTTCCATCCGGGACAGCTGGTCGCGGATAGTTTGATAGAAAGTGCGCTCCGACTCGAGGGCTTCGGGTCGGTAATCCCGCAACTTGGCGTTCACCCCAGAGAGCGCCGGACTGTACCCGTCACCGCCCAGATAGGTCGAGACCACTGGGTTCAGTTGCAGAAACTGGAGGAAATACCGATCTCGGATCGCCCCGAAGGGACTCGAGCCAGCCGTGCTGCCGGATGGCCGGCAGGCACCGATGGAGCGAAGCACGCCGAAGGCAGCGGCGCTCTGAGCGGTGCGGAAAAGGAAATCGCGACGTCGCATGAGTTCAGGTTTGGGACGGGCGAAAGATACTCTCTTCCTCCCGAGCGTCGAGGGACCTGCTCGGCCCCTTCCGTCCCGTATACGCCGGGGCTACAATTCCGCTCCTCAGTAGTTCCGGGACGTGGCGCAGTCCGGTAGCGCACTGCAATGGGGTTGCAGGGGTCGCGGGTTCAAATCCCGCCGTCCCGATTTAGACGAGGCCGCCCGCGTGGTCGGTCTCGTTTTACCATTGTACTCCACCCTCAGGCTCCGGAGATACCCTGTACCGATTGCTGGTAGTGTTGGTCCTGATCGGCGTAGTGGCGTGTGGCCGCAAGCCAGATCGCAACAGCGCCGTTGGAGCCGGCGGCTTCAGTGCCGCATTGGAAGTAGACACTACGGCCATGACGAAGACGCCTTCCGGTCTTCGTTATCAGGATGTTTCGACCGGGCAGGGGGCGGAAGCCACTGCGGGAAAAACCGTATCGGTCCACTATACCGGGTGGCTGCCAAACGGAGAGAAGTTCGACAGCAGTCGTGATCGCAATCAGCCGTTTGGATTTACCCTCGGGGCTGGACAGGTCATAGCCGGATGGGACGAAGGTGTGGCGGGCATGAAGGTCGGGGGGCGACGCAAACTCGTGATCCCACCAGATCTGGGCTACGGCACTGCCGGCGCCCCGCCGGATATCCCACCAGGGGCCACCCTGGTGTTCGACATCGAGCTGCTCAACGTGCGCTGACCGGCGCAGTCCAGCAGACCTCCCTGAATCCCTTCCCGATCGAGCCGGTTCGCCGGTGCAGCGCCCGGTTTCATTGGGCGGCAGGCTGACTCTGGCGCAGGATGATCTCCATCGGTACGACTCGCCCTTCGGGTGATGCGACCACATCGCCGGGTGCACTCACGACCTCCCAGAGGCCGGGCAGCAGAAACTCCTGGGTCAGGACCCTGATCGAATAGCGACGCGGATGGTTGGCCCGGAGGAAGAACTCCCCCGCCGAGTTGGTATAGACGACCTCCCCATCCAGATCCACTGCGGCGCCCTCGATCGGGCTCCCTGCCTCATCGCGCACCGTGCCCCGGACGAGGTAGCGGGCCATCCCACCACCACCAATCTGCTGCGGCTGGGCGCCCCCGAATGAGCCGGTATAGAGAAAGGTGCTCCCCGAGGCCGAGTAGTCGACCGCGCCATCGGGTCTTACATAGGTCCCCAAGTTCGTCGAGTAGCTACCCAGTTGGAGCCGGGCGGTCAGGTTCAGAGCACTCCGGAACGGATTGAAGGGCTGCAGCGGCTGGTGGACGATCTGGTAATCCGCAGCAAACTCCCCGATCGGAGTAATGAGGCTGGCTCCAAAGAGCACGGTTGGACGGCCGTCGTGGAAGGAGATCTGCTGGCTGAGACCGATCCGGGGCGATACCCGCCACCGCAGGTTGACCAGCGGAGTGGTCACGACCGGCTGCCCCTCCGGACGGCTCTGCAACACGAACACTTCCGCGTCGAGCCAGCCGGTGAGCTCGCGGCCTGCCGCAAAGTAGGAGCTGAGATTGCGGATGCCCTCAGAGTGTGAGTCGTACAGCCCCGCGGTCAACCTCACGTCGTGCCAGCGTCCTCCGGCGAAGACTGTGTTTCCAGTGGCCCTCAGCGGGGGCTTCGAATCCGCTGAGTCCTGCACGAAATTCTGCCGCCCCACTCCCACCGAGAACTGCGGGCTCAGGTCGTAGGTGACTGTCAGGTTCTCGCGATCCACCTCAGTTTGGTTCGGGGTGGGCACTGGCACGCGGCGAAAGCGCTGGGGATTCCAGGCATACGAGGCCAACACGCCCAGTCCTCCTTGCCGGAGGGACAGACTCGAGGCTGCGTAGGGCCGATCGGAGCCCATTCCGACCACGAAGGCGGTGGTGAGATCGGGTGTCGGCTGCCACTGAAGGCCGGGCAGGATGGTCTGCTGGTCGGCGAAAATGGCGTTGGCCGTGAGGCGCACGCTCGGCGCTACCCGGTGCTGAAGGAACAAAGCACCCAGTGGCTCTT
>DASXRM010000102.1:0-3841 GCA_036506575.1 Gemmatimonadales bacterium
TGGCGCCAGGTGACGTCGACAAAGATCGACATTCCGTTCTCGCACACCACGAACGCGCTTCCCGACTGCTCGACGGCTCGTTCGCGGGCGACGGGATCGAGGCTGGCGCTGACTCGCGTCGGAGCGGAGCTGCCACCAAGCCAGAGTCCCAGATCGAGAATCGAGAGCCCCAGGTCGAGCATGGCCCCGCCGCCCGCCTGGTCCTTCCGTTGGCGCCAGCCGAGCTGAGTGCGCCCCGGCCGGAATACGTGCCAACTCCCCCGCACGCTCTCGATGTTGCCCAGCTCACCGCTCTGGACGAAGCTGCGCACGATCTGGACGTCCGGACGGTACCGATGATTCATGCCGACCATGACGACCCGGTCGTGTTTCTCGACTGCCCGAAGGATCCGCTGCACGCTGGGGGCCGACATGGCGAGGGGCTTCTCCACCAGCACGTGCAGCTTGGCGGAGAGGGCGGCCTGGATATGCGACTCATGGAGGTGAGTGGGGGAGCAGATGACCACCGCGTCCAGCGGCTCGTAGCGCAACAGCTCCTCGATATCGTCGAACGCGTCCTTGACCCCGAACCGGTCGGCTAGGGCGCGGGCCTTCGGCAGATCGGTGTCGCAGATGGCTCGCACCTCGACCATGCGCATCTTTTTGAGCACCGGGAGGTGCGCGACCTGAGCAATGGCGCCTCCACCGACGACGCCCACCTTGAGACGCTCGCTGGTGCCCCCGCTACGACCGGCGGTCATGATACCTCCTCTTCAGTAGCGGCGCTCCAACCTGGTTCCCGGAAAGTACGCCCTGAGGATCTGCTCGAATCCCTGCCCCGCGCGAGCGCGGCCGACCGCTCCCCACTGGCAGAACCCGACCCCGTGTCCGGACCCCATGCCGTCCACGGCGAGGTGGGTCACCCGCCGGCCTGCGCCGGTCGCGACCAGGGTAAATGCGTTGCTGCGCAAGAGCTCCCCCGAGGCAGGGCGCAGCACCCGACGAATGGCGGGACCATTCACCCGGATCTCCGGTCCTCCAAGCACGATGCCGAGCTGGTCAACTCGCCCGGAGGCGCTACGCCGGATGATTCTCACGTCGGTCACCTGGCCTACGTCCTCGCGGCGAATCCCGGTGACCGGTTCCAGATTGCGTTCCAAGGTTGCCCGCAACGCCTTGGCGTCCCACTCCTCGTGCCAGCGATATCGCGGTGAGATGCTGCAGTAGATCGCTCCATCTTCCGCCTGGTCCGCCACCGAGCGCAGATACGGCTGAGTCGCACGCTTGAAGACCTCGACCCCATTAGCAGTCCGGCCACCACAGGTCGAATAGAAGAAGGCCTCGATAAGGGCGCCGTTAAAGGTGAGCACACGGCCCCGAGTCTCGACGACCGCGGCTCTGCCCTCAGGCGTCTCTCCGTCCAGGCCCCCGTAGACCTGATCGGCGACGCTGGGAGAAAGGTCAAAGCCCCGAGCTCTCCAGCGGCCCAGATTTCGGAGGGCATAAGTCCGGGAGACGACCGCCTGAGCCTGCAACGCCGCCTGCTCGACCGGGCTCCGGCGTCCCATCTCGGCCGATACCACTCCTGGTAGATACTCCTCCATTCCTACCCGGTTCACCACCGTGATGCCGCTGCGATCCCACAGAAGCTCGGCCATCCCGCGATACCGCTTTCCGTTGATCCGGATCGGAGCGGCGAGATCGGCTGGGGCGATCGCCATGGCGTCCAAGGGCGGAGAGACCCATCCGGCCGGACTGATCAGGGTCAGGCCGTGCCCTCCGGCCGAAACCTGCCAGATCTGATCTGCCGGAATCATGGCGACGGGGGATCCGTCAGGCTGGTTCACTACCAGACCATCGCCACCCCCTACGCGCACGGTAGTCGTCCCGACCAGAAGTCCCACCCGTATTTCCGGACTCGTGGGGGCAGGCGCTGGACGAGGGATCACTTCCGGCTTGGCAGCGGGTACCGAGCCCGAAACACAGCCCGCCGACACAACGAGCAGCAGCGGCAGGGCAAGCCGGCGGAAGGTGGGCTCCTCAGCCTCGATAGTTGCCAAACTTCAGCTCGACTCCGAAGTCCTGTCCTCGAAGGAAGGCGATCACGGCCTGCAGTTCGTCGCGGGACGGCGCGGTCACCCGCACCTCGTCACCCTGGATCCCGGCCTGGACCTTCTTGAATCCTTGGTCCTTTACCGCCTTGACCATTCGTTTGGCGACATCCTGAGGGATGCCCTGGGTCAGACTGAGCGTGCGGCGGACGCTTTGACCGGCGGCCGGCTCCAGCTCGCCGACCTTCAGGTTCTTTACCGGCACGCCGCGTTTGATCATCCTTGTCTTCAATACATCGACCAGCGCGTCCATCCGGTATTCGTCATCCGCGCTGAGCCGGATCTCCGCCTTGGCACGATCGAAATCCACGCTGCAATGGGTTCCCTTGAAATCGTATCGCTGGGTGATCTCTTTGATGGTCTGATTCACCGCGTTGTCGACCTCTTGCAGGTCGGCGCCGGTGGACACGTCGAATGAGGCGTTGCTGGCCATAGGAGTCGGACGAAGCTGCGGGAGATTTGAGATGCCGGCGTGGACGCCGGAAGAATTACCCCGGCGCTCCCTATCAGCAAGCGTGGGGAGCAACGGAGGTCGATACAGCTTGACAGCTCCTGAGATCGAGCTATAGTGCTGACCCAGGGACTTTTGCCCCCACCGACATCGGTCGAGGTTGAATAGTGCGCTCCGAGCTCTTGATGTGTCGCCGAATTTGTTGGATGTCTCGCCCCAGCTCGGGGAGGACGGAGCATTCGGCGTGCCCCAAGGAGATCAAGACGTAAGGTTCTCCCGACCAGACGACCCGAGGCCCGGCCCACTCCCTGTGGTCCGGGCCTCTTTCTTTCCCCAGTTCCCGAGGAGCAGGTCCATGACGTCGCTTCCCAAAAAGCCAGCGGCCGAAACGGTTGTCGCCGCCCGGTGAGTCGTCCCCTGGTAGTGAAATTCGGCGGGGATGCTCTGGCCACGCCGCAGCGAATCGCAACGGCTGCCCGATCCCTGAAGCGGCGTCTGGAAGCTGGGCCGGTCGTCGCGGTCGCCAGTGCCCGGCGGGGAGTGACCGATCATCTGCTGGGGCTGGTCGAGCGAGTGAAAGAGGACACCACCCAGGAGGGTACTGTATCCCGAGCGCTCGCTGCCGCATCGGATCGGGCGCTTGCCGCCGGCGAGCTCGTGGCGGCATCCCTGCTCGCCGTTGCTCTCAATCGCCTGGGCGTGCCGGCAGTAGTGCTGGACGCCCGCGAGGCAGGGCTCAGGAGCGACGGCGCCTGGGGTCGGGCCCAGCTCACTCGTGTCCGTCCCGCTCGTATCTGGAGCCTCGTCGAACAGGGGGTCACCCCAGTGGTCGCCGGATTCCAGGGTTGGCACCGGGGGCGGTTCACCACGCTTGGCCGCGGCGGATCCGATACCACCGCGGTGGCACTGGCGGAAACCTTGGGCTCCGAGCGATGTGAGTTGGTGAAGCATGTCGGCGGGCTGTTCACTGCGGATCCCCGCATCGTCCCGGAGGCGCAACCGGTTCCCCGGGCGTCGCACCACTTCTTATCCACGCTCGCCGCGGCGGGGGCGAGGGTGATCTCCTTTCGGGCGGCTACCCTTGCCGAGCGCGAGGCAATCCCGCTGTGCTTCGCTTCCCTTGAAAGCGAGACGGCGCTCTCGGACGTGAGCCGGGGAGCCCCACCGGCCGCCGTCATCGCAGTGGCCCACCGAAGCGGGCGCAATCGGTTCACCGCTCAGATGCCCGGCAGGATTGACGCGGAGTTGCTTACCGCCTTTCGGGCCGGAATGACCGCCGCCGGCATTCCAGTCGATTTCA
>DASXRM010000103.1:0-3529 GCA_036506575.1 Gemmatimonadales bacterium
GAGCCTGGCTCAGCGGTCCCGCCCGGGTGGCGTTCGTCATCGGCCTCGACCGGTACTTCCCGCCGGCCTTCGGCAAGGTACACCCCCGCTGGAAGACCCCCTATGTCGCCATTCTGACCCAAGCGGTGCTCGCCACCATCTTTTTGTTTCTCTCCGTCCTGGGGAAGGGAACCACGGTCGAGAAGGCTTATCTCATCCTCCTCGACACCATGCTGCTGGTCTACTTCATCCCGTACATCTACCTCTTCATCTGCTACCTGGTCATCCGCCTGCGCGAGCCCGAGCCCGGGTCCGGGAACCGCCCGTGGTACGGCGGCAAAGCAGCGGCAGCCTTGATCGGGCTGGCGGGTCTTCTGCTCACGCTGTTCGCGATGATTGTCGCGACTATCCCGCCCACCGATACGGTAGACCGGTGGCTCTTTCGAGTGAAGGTCATTGGGGGTGCCGCACTGTTCGTTCTGATCGGCGGCGTGGTGTATTGGCGGGGCCGGCAGAAGCACCGGTGATATTACCGGGATTCCGGTCACTGACCATTTGCCGCTGGCGCGATGTTCCGCGGAAAATCGCCTTTCTAAGCTTGCTGCCGTCCGGTATCGCTGGCGCCCAAGCACCGATACCTCGTCCGAGACTCGTCGTGGTCATTGCCATCGATCAGTTCCGGCCGGACTATCTCCAGCGATTCCGCCGGTATTTCACCCAAAATGGATTCAATCTTCTGCTCGAGCGCGGCGCCACGTTCACCCAGGCTCACTACGAGCACGGCATAACCCAGACCTGCCCCGGACACGCCGTCATCCTGACGGGCAGCTATGGCAACGTCAATGGTATCGTGGCGAATTCCTGGTACGATACCGCGGCCCGCCGGGAGACATACTGCGCAGCCGACACCCTGGCGAGACTCATCGGATTCAACACAGAAGGACGGTCGCCACGGAACCTGATCGACTCTACGGTAGGCGACGAATTGAAACGGTCCACCTCGGGCCGCAGTCGGGTCATTACGGTTTCGGGGAAGGACCGGGCCGCCATCATGCTGGGAGGACACCTGGCGGATGCCGCGTACTGGACGGAGGATACCCTCCTGGTGACCTCCTCCTATTACATGAAGGAGCTGCCGATTTGGGTGAGACGATTCAATGCATCGGGCCCCATCACCAAGTACCGGGGCAAGACCTGGGATCGGCTACTGCCTCCTCCCGCCTACGCTACGGTCGGCCCTGATGATGTGGCCGCGGAAGAGGGTGTCGCTGGAATGGGCCGGACCTTTCCTCACCGGCTGAGCTCAGGGCAATCATCAAGGGAGCGCTTCTTGACCGGCTTTCAGACCTCGCCGTTTGAGAACGAGGTCATTACCGAGTTCGCCATGCAGGCGGTGGTGGAGGAGAGCCTCGGCCGTGACGGAGATCCGGACCTCCTTGGAATCGGGTACTCGGCCAACGATCTGGTCGGCCATGGCTACGGTCCGGATAGTCACGAAGTGATGGATATAACCGTCCGCACCGACCGTCTGCTGGAACGCCTCTTCTCATTTCTTGCTAGGCAAGTCGGTTTGTCCAACGTGCTGATCGTGCTCACCTCGGATCACGGGGTCGCTCCACTGCCTGAGTTGATGCGGCAGCGTGACGCTGGTGCGGGTGCCGGCCGAATCGACCCGTCCGTCATCGGGGCCGCTGCCGAGAAGGCGCTTCGGGCAAGGTTTGGAGCTCCTCGCAAACCGGGCTGGCTGGTCCATCCGCGCTGGATCATGCATCAGGGCTGGCCATCGCTATACCTCAACCTTGCCGCTTTGCGGGACAAGGGCGTGTCGGTCGAAGCCGCGGAGCGGGTAGCTCGAGAGGCGGTGAAGAAGGTGGCGGGAGTGCAGGAGGCAATCACCTCCGGCGAGTTACGGCGGCAGCGCGACAGCGGCCTCCACTCGAGCGCCGAGCGGAGCTTCTATCCGGCCCGCAGTGGAAACATCTACTACGTGTTGCGGCCGTTTGTGCTGCCGGAGCGGGAGCTGGTGGGCACCACTCACGGATCTCCCTGGCCGTATGACACGCAGGTGCCGTTGCTGTGGTTCGGGAGCGGGATCGTTCCCGGCAGCCACACCGGCGCCGTGAGCGTGGCCGATATCGCTCCGACGCTGGCGATGCTGCTTGGCATTCGGCAGCCGGCCGGCTCCGGCGGACGGGTGCTGCGGGAGATCCTGCGCCAGCGTGGCTCGGATTCGCGTTGACCTCCCTCTCTCAGCCCGCTAAGTTGCCGCCCGGCAACGATTCAGGACAGGTGGCCGAGCGGCTGAAGGCGCACGCCTGGAAAGCGTGTATACGTCAAAAGCGTATCGAGGGTTCGAATCCCTCCCTGTCCGTCCCTGGGAACCGAATCGGCCCGATCGGCGTATTCCCTAGAGGATCGCTGACTCACGGTTGCCCAAGGGAGAGATCATGCTCATCCGGCGTCCTGCCGATATCCCCACCTCAGAAATCACCGACGAATCGCTGTTCTGGAACCGGCGCGACTTTATCAAGGCCGCCGGTCTGGGTGTGGCGGCTGTCAGTCTGTTGCCCCGCGGCTTTGGCCGATTTGGTACCGGCGATGACAAGCTGACGCCGTACGAGGACGTCACCGGCTACAACAACTACTATGAGTTCGGCACCGGCAAAGACGACCCCTCTCACAATGCAACCCACTTCCGCACCCGGCCCTGGAAGGTTGAAGTCGAGGGCGAGGTAAAGCGCCCGGCGGTCTACGACATCGACGACCTGCTCCAGCCGTTGACGCCCCAGGAGCGCGTCTATCGCCACCGCTGCGTCGAGGCGTGGTCGATGGTGGTCCCATGGCTCGGCATCCCGCTGCGCGACCTCATCGACCGATTGGAGCCCACCACCAAGGCCAAGTACGTCGAGTTCACCACGCTCCTCGATCCGCAGCAGATGCCGGGACAGCAACGCCGAATCCTGAACTGGCCATACGTGGAGGGTCTCCGGATGGATGAGGCGCGTCATCCGTTGACCCTGATCGTCACCGGACTCTATGGTAAGTCGCTGCCGAACCAGAACGGGGCCCCGTTGCGCCTGATCGTGCCGTGGAAGTACGGCTTCAAGGGCGGCAAGTCGATCGTGAAGATCCGGTTTAGCGAACAGCAGCCGATGACGACCTGGAATCTGGCCGCGCCCAACGAGTACGGGTTCTACGCCAACGTGAACCCGGAGGTCGATCATCCGCGGTGGAGTCAGGCGCGGGAGCGGCGAGTCGGCGAGTTCTTCAAGCGCAAGACGCTGATGTTCAACGGCTACGCCGACCAGGTCGCCTCGCTGTACGCGGGCATGGACCTGCGAAGAAATTTCTGAGCTCCGGATCATGACTCGCGCGGCCGTGGTGACTCGGGTCGTCAGGCCTGGGCTGTACCTGGCAGCCGGTCTCCCCCTGGCATGGTTGCTCTTTGCCTTGGTTACCGGTTTGGTAATGGGCGATCAGGTCAAGTTCATGCAGCACGTGACTGGCGACGCCGTGCTCACCTGCTTGATGCTCACGCTGCTCATTACGC
>DASXRM010000104.1:0-22997 GCA_036506575.1 Gemmatimonadales bacterium
CGCCCGGCTGTTTTCGGAGGCTCGCTCGGCGCTGGGGGACACCCGCCGACTACCTGGAGGCGATCAAGCTGATCGAGCGAGCGGCTGGGGTGGAAATCAGAGGCAACGCCGGACCCACTTGCCGCCGTTGGTCAGGTTCGTTCAGTTTCCGGCCCTATGCGCCGAACAATTCAATGAGCGACTGGGGCGCCACACAGCGGATTGCGGCCAGGGTGGTGCTTGCCGAGGGGGTCGTGCTGGCAGGCGATCTGCACCTATTGGCAGGAACCTCGCACCCGCCGGATAGCGAAAACCCCCTGGAAATGCTCAACCGCGAGAACCCCTTTTTCGCCCTGACTCTGGCGGAAGGGGGGGTCGCCTTTGTCTCCAAGGCCCAAGTGGCGGTGGTATCCTGCCGGGACCTGGCCCCGCTCGACGATCCCGACCGCGCTTCGGCCGCGAAGCTGGTGGCGCTGGCTGTCGAGATGACCGATGGAGTGGAGTACCGGGGCCGGTCGAGCTTCGAGCTCCCACCGGCCCGGGCTCGAGCCTTGGATTATGTCAATGGCCCCGGCCGCTTCTTCACCCTGTGGACCGATGACATCATCCAGTACATCAACAAGTCGCTCGTACGTCTGATCCGCCCTCTCGACTGAGAATCAATGTGGCACGACTCGACAGACTCATCCAGGTAATGCAGGAACAACGGGCCGACGCTCTCCAGCTCTCCGTCGGCAAGCCTGCCTCGCTGATGCAAAACGGCTCGATTCGTCCGATCACTCGAGAGCCACTGAGTGACGCCCAGATTCAGGGGCTGCTGCGGGAAATCGCGACGGCAGATGCCGCCTCGCATCTCGGCTCGGCGGAGCCGGTGGCCTTCGCGTACCGGTCGCCGTTTGGAGAGGTGCGGGTGGAGCTCAAGGCTGGCGCAAATGGTTTGGCGGTCCTGCGCCCGGTAGCGCCCCCCCAATCACCCGCTGCGGCAGCTCCATCCTCACCGTCTTCTCCGCCCGCTTCGCCCTCGCCGCCCTCTCCGCCCGCCCGCTCGATCCCAGACACCGCGGAGCAGCGAGGGGCCATGGAGGCTCTGTTCCACCAGCTGGTGCAGTCCGGTGCCTCCGACCTACACCTTCGCACCGGGGAGCCACCGATGCTCCGGCTGCACGGCGAGTTGACCCGGCAAGAGCACCCACCGCTCTCAGCCGATCGCCTGGAGGCCATGCTGCTCAGTATCATGACCGTGAAGGAGATCGGAGAATTCCGGGAGGGCGGCGACACCGACTGGGCCTACGAGATCGATGGCCTGGCTCGGTTCCGTTGCAACGCGGGGCGCGATCGCTACGGGGCCTTCGGGGTGTTTCGGGTCATCCCCAACCAGATCCGCACCGCGGACGAAATGGGGTTGAGTCGTGAGGTGCAGAATCTCTGCTACCTCACGAAGGGACTGGTAGTAGTCACCGGGCCAACCGGCTCGGGAAAGAGCACCACGCTGGCGGGGCTGGTCGATCTGATCAACCGTACCCGGACGGACCACATCATCACGATCGAAGATCCGATCGAATTCGTTCACCCGAGCAAGAAATGTCTTGTCACCCAGCGGCAGGTCGGAGTCCACACCCGCTCGTTCAAGCACGCGCTGCGCGCGGCGCTCCGTGAGGATCCCGACATCATCCTCGTCGGTGAGATGCGCGATCTGGAAACGGTCTCGATCGCGATCGAGACGGCGGAGACCGGTCACCTCGTGTTCGGCACCCTGCATACCACGACCGCTGCTTCGACCATCGATCGAATCATCGATCAGTTTCCAGCCGACCGGCAGTCACAGGTGCGGGTGATGCTGTCGGAGTCGCTGCGCGGGGTCATTGCGCAGACGCTATGCAAGAAGATCGGGGGTGGGCGAGTCGCGGCGAGGGAGGTGCTCCTCACCATTCCGGCGGTCTCCAACCTGATCCGCGAGGGCAAGACCTTTCAGATCCCGTCGATCATGCAGACCAACCGCAAAGGCGGCATGGTCACCCTCAACGATGCCCTGCTCGACCTGGTCGACGCCCGGCAGGTCGAGCCCAAGGAAGCCTACATGAAGGCGGTCGAGAAGGCCGGCTTCGCCGCGGCGCTCAAGGCCAAGCGGCACGATGTGTCATTTCTCGGCGAGGGGTGAAATTGGCGGGGCAGCAGGACAGCGGGGCAGTGGGGCGGCCACAGCACACCAACCAAGAGTCTCCAGGAGGAGCTGACTGCCCCGCGGCCCCGCGGCCCCGCTGCCCCATTCTCGTATTAGTGAACCCCCAGGATATCGTCAACATCGCAAGCGCAGTGCGGATCGCCAAGAACTTCGGTATCGAGCAGGTACGGCTCGTCAATCCGGAGGTCTTCGACCCCTACCGGATCGAGGGCATCGCGCATAACACGGCCGACCTGGTCGCCCGGATAGAAATTCTCGACTCCCTCCAAACGGCAACTGCCGATTGCGTATTTACCGCGGTGCTGACCGCCCGGGAACGCGCGGCCAAGCGACGCGTGTTGCGGCCCCGTGAGGCCGCTGCGGCCCTAGCTCAGGAAGCCGCCGCCGGCCCGGTGGCGATCGTCGCGGGTCGAGAGGACAGTGGACTGACGAACGTGGAACTGGATCTCTGCCATGCCCTGGTGACCATCTCGACCGATCCTGGTCACCGTTCCCTCAACCTCGCTCAAGCCGTCGCCATCATGGCATACGAGATTTGGAATGCACGGGGGGGTGAGAATCTTCCGGTAAAGCCACCCCGCAACCCGGCGGCGCCAGCCACTTCGGGCCAGCTCGAAGAGCTGTTTGCGGATTGGTCGCGTGCGCTCTGGGCCATCGACTTCTTCAAGACGCGGCAACCAGAGAATGTGATGCGCTCCTTTCGCGAGATCGTATTCCGAGCCGCACCTGATGGGCGCGAGGCGTCACTCCTGCGCGCTATGGGGATCGAGGTGGTCCGATTCTTGGAACGCAAATCCGACAAGGGATCGTGATGGGACGCTCGAGCGCATACTGGACATCCAACCTGTATCTCTCCGAGGCGGAAGAGCCGGAACCCGCGGCCCCGCTCGCCGATCTGCATCCGACGCTGGCCACCCGCTTTCGCGAGGTGCGGGGAGGGCTACTCCAGATTCCCGGGGTCACCGAACAGGTCCGCTATATGGGAGCCACCTGGCGGTGGGCTTGGGAATATGGGATCGGGAACCGGAAGCTCTGCTGGCTCCACCTCATGAAGGGGAGCGTGGACGTCACGTTCACCCTGTCCGAGAGCGATGAGAGCCGTTTGGCCAAAGGTCCCCGGCTTGCTGGGGTCGTTGCCCGAGCGATACTGGAAGCTCAGCGCACCGGCCCAGTGAAGTGGTGTTGGCTGGAGTTGGCTGACCGCCGCTCGGTCGACGCGTTCCTGAGCCTGGCCCGGCGCAAGGCCGAGTGGCTCGCCGAGCGTCCAACACCTCGGCGCGCGCCCAGGCTTCATGGCGGGCGCGGGGGGGAGATTGAAGCCGACTGAAACGGTCGGAATACGATTCGGTTCGGGTTGTGTAATGGACTGCCCCAACTATACTTCGGCGCGCGTTGGCCGAGGGCGGAGCCGAGTACTTCTTCACCAGTGAGATGATGATGCGTAAGCTGGCATTCGTCGTCGGTGGCGTTGCAGCCGCAGGCTTGGCTGCTCTCCTCACGCTCGGCGAAGCTGCTTCGCACGCGCAGCAAACGGCATCGGCCGTCGACTCCATCAAGGCCCCGGTGCTTGCCGCCTCTGACAGCAGCCATCTACAGGGTCCGCGCCAGCCGATCTTCTTTCGCCACGACATTCACGCCGGTCAGTACAAGATCCAGTGCCAATACTGCCACTACTCGGTGACGGTGTCAGCCGAGCCCGGTATCCCGTCGGTGCAGACCTGTATGGGGTGCCATCTGGTGATCGGCGGCCGCGATAGCTCGCATCAGGCGGAAATCAAAAAGCTGCGGCAGGCGTGGAACGAAAAGAAGCCGATTGAGTGGATCCGAGTTCACTACCTGCCGCGGCATGCCCATTTCCCGCATCAACGCCATATCAAGGCGCTCGGTCCGAATGCTTGCGGGACCTGCCACGGCGAGGTGCAGCGCATGCCACAGGTGTTCAAGGTGAACAATGTGGACCGGATGGGATTCTGCGTCACCTGCCACACAGAGCGCAAGGTGTCGCGAGACTGCTCGGTATGTCACTACTAGTCGCGAGTCGTGAGTCACGAGTCACGAGTCGTGAGTCACCAGTCGCGAGTCACGAGTCACGAGTCGAGGGCCTGGATTGCGTCGACTCTCGACGACCAAACGGAGTCTGAATGGCTGACGAACCGCGGTCCAATATTGACCGCCGCCGGTTTCTCACCGTCCTCGGCGCCTCCGGTGGGGGGGCACTCGCGCTCTCCGGCTGCTCGACGGACCGGGTGGAGAAGCTGATCCCCTACCTGGTCCAAGCCGAGGATCAGGTACCTGGGGTGGCCACCTGGTACGCCAGCAGTTGCACGGAATGTCCCACCGGGTGTGGGGTGCATGTACGTACGCGGGAGGGGCGAGCGGTCAAGCTCGAGGGCAATCCGGAGCATCCCACCAATCAGGGGAAGCTGTGCTCCAGGGGTCAGGCGGCGCTCCAGGGTCTCTACAACCCGGGTCGGCTCAAGGGACCCATGGCGCGAGGCGCCGACGGCAAGCTTCATGACATCACCTGGGACGACGCCATCGATCGGCTGACCGCGAAGCTCGCACCAGCCGCCGGTCGAGTCGCCGCGATCTCCGGCGCAGGGCGGGGGACGTTCTCCGATCTCCTCGCCGAGTGGATAGGAGCCCTGGGGGGCCGCCTGGTGCGGTACCAGCCATTCGCCGGGGAGCCGCTCCGGGCGGCCAATCGCCAGGTGTTTGGACTGGACCAGCTCGCCGCGCACGACTTCGCGAAGGCAAAGCACATCGTCTCGTTCGGCGCAGACTTCCTGGAAAGCTGGCCCGGCTCCATGGAGCACCAGCGTGGCTTCGCCCAATCCCACGGATTCACCCAGGGTGGTGTCGCCAAGTTCGTCTACGTCGCGCCCCGGCGGGACCTCACCGGGCTCAACGCCGACGAGTGGCACTCCATCCAGCCCGGTACCGAAGCGGCGCTCGCCCTGGCTATGGCGAATGTGCTGCTGGAGGAACGCGGCGGGAACGCCGGGCTGCGTGCCGCACTGGCTCCATTCACCCCGGATATGGCCGCCCGGGAAACCGGGCTGACCATCGCTACTATCGAGCGGCTGGCCCGGGAATTCGGGGCGGCTCGGCCCAGTCTCGCCGTCGCCGGTGGCGTGAGTAGTCAGCACTCCAGCGCGATCGAGGTGTGCGCGGCGGTCAACGTCCTCAACTATGTTGCCGGCAACGTCGGCGAGACGGTGCGTTTCGGAGCCGACCTCGACGCCGGTGACGGTTATGCCGCTCTCGACGGTCTACTCCGCGCCATCGACGGCGGGCAGGTGAATGTGCTTCTGGTGCACGAGGCCAACCCGGCCTACACCCTCCCCAAGGCGAGTGGTTTCGCGACCAAACTACAAAAGGTCGGCTTCAAGGTGTCGACCTCGATGTATCTCGACGAGACCACCGCTCTATGTGATCTGATCCTGCCGCAGCACCATGCTCTGGAGCGGTGGGACGACCTGCGGCCCCGCGCCGGGGTGCACAGCCTCATGCAGCCGGTGATGGAGCCGGTGTTCAACACGCTTCCCGCCGGTGACGTGTTGCTCAGGACCGCCAAGAAGATGGGCGGTCCGCTCGCCCGGTTCAGCGCGCCCTCCTACCAGGCGCACCTGCAGTCCCGCTGGCAGGTTCTTGCTGCCGAGCGGCGAGAGAAAGACTTCGCCGCATTCTGGCACGCGGCACTGCAGCGCGGTGGCGTGTTCGGCGAGGCGGGTGCCGCGCCGCCGGCCCTCGCCGGCGGAGCCGGGCAGGTGAAGTACACCCGGCCAACCTTCGAGGGGAATGGCGACTTCGTCTTGGTTACCTACCCCCATGGGTTGCTGTACGACGGGCGCGGGACCAACAAGCCCTGGCTGCTGGAGAACAGCGATCCAGTCACCAAGATCAGCTGGCACTCCTGGGTTGAAGTGAACCCGGAAACTGCGCGCAAGCTCGACGTCCGGGATGGAGAGATTCTTCGGATCAGCTCTCCCCATGGCACCGTCGAGGCACCGGTATTCGTCTACGCCGGTGTTCGTGCCGACGTGGTGGCCATGCCTCTGGGCTTCGGGCATACCGAATACGGCGCATATGCCCGGGGCCGGGGGGTGAACCCGCTGGATCTGCTCGGCGCCCCTCAAGGCCAGTTTCTTCCCTATCTCTCAACCCGGGTCTCGGTCGCAAAGACCGGTGATTTCAAGAAGCTGGCATCGATTGCCGGTAATCCCCGCCAGCTGGGCCGAGGCATCGCTGAGGCGGTCTCGCTCGAAGCTGCGCGGAAGGGGCTCACGATCGAGCAGGCCTATACCGCCGAGGGCCTCGGTAAGCACGAGGAGGTCAACACCGAGCGGGAGCTGGAGGCGGTCAAGGGATGGAGCGAGACCCAGGTGGAAGCCACGCAGCACGGTGACTACGCGCGCGGCAATCCCCGATGGGGCATGGCGATCGACCTGGCCAAGTGTACCGGATGTCAGGCCTGCGTTACCGCCTGCTATGCGGAAAACAACATTCCCACGGTCGGCGAGGGGGAGATCCACAAGGGTCGCGAGATGACCTGGATTCGCATCGAGCGCTACTGGGACGATGCGCCGGAGCAAGGCGCGGCGAAGGCTCGATTCATTCCCATGCTCTGCCAACACTGCACCAACGCACCCTGCGAGCCGGTGTGTCCGGTCTACGCCGCGTACCACACGCCCGACGGACTGAACGGCCAGATCTACAACCGGTGCGTGGGCACCCGGTACTGCGCTAACAATTGCCCCTACAAGGTGCGGTACTTCAACTGGTACAAGTACAACGAGCTCTCGTGGCCGGAGCCGCTCAACCTGCAACTCAATCCCGACGTCACCGTGCGGGCCCGGGGGGTAATGGAGAAGTGCACCTTCTGCATCCAGCGGATCCGCGGGGCGCAGAATAACGCGCGGCTGGAGAATCGGCCCATTCGCGACGGCGAGTTCACCACCGCCTGTGCCCAGGCCTGTCCTTCGGATGCCATCGTCTTCGGAGACCTCAGAGATCCGGCCAGCAGGGCGGCCCGCCTCCAGCAGAACCCGCGCGGCTATCGCGTGCTGGAAGACCTCAACACCCGCTCCGCGATCACCTACCTGGCCAAGGTCGTGCTCCCGGCGGAGGCCTGACGATGGCCGTCATTACCCACCCGCCGACCGCGGTGCATGAGAGCCATGCGGCACCGATGACCCATGCGGAGGTGACCCGCGACGTCGTTGCGACGTTGGGTCCGGCGACCCGGGGCTACGTGCTCCTGCTGTTGGGAGCGGTATCGCTCCTCTTGGTGGGGATTCTCACGTTCCTCATCCTCGTCAAGGACGGGTTGGGTCACGCGGGGTACAACCCGCCGGTGTTCTGGAGCGTGTACATCACGACGTTCGTCTTCTGGATCGGTATCGGTCACGCCGGCACCCTGATTTCGGCCATCCTGTTTCTCTTCCGTTCTCCGTGGCGCACCGCGGTCTATCGGTCTACCGAGGCGATGACTGTGTTCGCGGTGATGACTGCCGCCCTCTTTCCCATCATTCACATCGGGCGTCAGTGGATCTTCTACTGGCTGCTGCCCTATCCCAACCAGCGGTTTCTCTGGCCCAACTTCAAGTCGCCGCTGCTCTGGGACGTGTTTGCCATCTCCACCTACCTCACGGTGTCGACCACCTTCCTGGTCTTCGGGCTGCTGCCCGACGTGGCGGCGGTGCGGGACAAGGTTTCCGGCTGGCGGAAGACGGTCTACTCTTTGACCTCGGCGGGTTGGCGGGGCACCGACAACCAGTGGCGCCACTACTCCCGAGCCTATCTCTATCTCGCGGCGCTCGCCACTCCGCTGGTGCTCTCGGTCCACTCGGTGGTGTCGTGGGATTTCGCGGTCGGCATCGTACCCGGCTGGCACGGGACGATCTTCGCGCCCTACTTCGTCGCCGGCGCCATCTACTCCGGCATCGGAATGGTGCTCACCCTGATCATTCCGCTCCGGCGGGCGTTCAGAATCGAGCACATGATCAGCGAGTATCACTTTGACAATCTGGCGAAGCTGACGCTGCTGACCGGCTCGATCCTACTCTATGCCTATGTGATGGAGTACTTCATCGGGTGGTACAGTGGAAACATCTTCGAGCAGGCCACTTTCTACCGCCGTGCCTTCGGCCCCATGTGGTGGGCCGGCTGGACCATGATCATCTGTAATGCATTCGTCTCTCAGTTGCTTTGGTTCCGGAAGATCCGGACCAACATCACGGCGCTGTTCGTGATCTCGATCTTCATCAATATCGGCATGTGGTTCGAGCGATTCGTGATCATCGTCTCCTCCTTGAGCAACGACTACATCCCCTGGGCCTGGGGGCAGTTGAATCCGACCTGGGCGGATTGGGGAATTCTGGTGGGGTCGTTCGGCTGGTTCGGGATGTGGTTCCTTCTGTTCGCGAAGAACTTCCCTATCGTGGCCATCCAGGAGATCAAGGAGATGATCCCGATGCCTCGGAAGCGGGGAGGGCACGCCTGATGGCGCTGCTCAAACGCGCCAAGCGCGTGCCGGGAGTTCTGGCATCCTTCGCGCACATCGACGCGGCGGTTGACGCCATCCGTGCGCTGCGTGCCATGGGTCGTCGAGATCTTGTGGTTTACACTCCGTCGCCGAACCACGAGATCGAGGAGGCGCTCAATCAGCGGGTGAGCCCGGTGCGGCTATTCACTTTGATCGGAGGCCTGACCGGCTGCACCGCCGGGTTCGCGATGACGATCTGGATGTCCTACGACTGGCCCGTCGTGGTCGGAGGGAAGCCGATCGCCTCGATCCCGCCCTATGTGGTGATCGCGTTCGAGCTCACGATTCTGCTCGGGGCGCTGAGCACCGTAGCGGCAGTGGCGCTGTTCTCCGTGTTGATGGGTAGGCGGGGAGTGGCTTTCGATCCCCGGTTCAGCGACGACCAGATTGGTATCTTCGTGCCGGCCGACCCGGAGCAGCTCGGCTCAGTTGAGAAGCTGCTCCGCTCCGCTGGAGCGGTGGAGGTGCGGTATGAAGCCGCCTAGAGCGGTCCTCGCCGCGCTGTTGCTACTCTGCGGCGCCTGTGACTTCTACTACTACCGGCTCCCCTCTCCGGACGACCTCTGGCGCGTGATTCCCTGGTTCGACCACATGATCCACGCCCGATATGTCCGGCCCTATGAGACTCAGCGGGTTCCCCGCTATACCCCGGAAGGGACCGTGCCAGTGAGTGGCGGTGAGCCGGATTGGTCGGCGGAATGGATTTCGGGAAAGCCGACGACGGCAAATGCCCTGAAGAATCCGTTCGCTTCGGGCGCAGCCGGCGCGAGCCAGCCCGGCCCCAGCGTGCCGGTGATCCCCCGCGAGGTCGACGCTGCCGGCGACACACTCTATCAGAATTTCTGCAGCGTGTGCCACGGGCCGACCGGCAACGCCGATGGTACCGTTTCGCGCCAGATCGGCGCGCCATCGCTCCTGACGGCCCGCGCGCGCTCGTACAGGGACGGCTACATCTATAGTATCATCCGCTATGGCCGCGGAGTGATGCCGCGATACGGAGATAAGGTCTATGCTCCCGTCGAGCGGTGGGCCATCGTGAACCACGTGCGAAAGCTGCAGAGACAATCGCCGGCTCCAGCCGGACCTCCCGGCTCGGCTGCGCCTATCCCTCCGGCCCCCAGTGCCACGGGCTCCACCTCGGTGATAGGACGATGAGCCCTACCCTACGCGAGCGGTTGGCTCAACGCGCGCTGGCCGGACGCTACGACCTGTTCCTGGGCGTCGGAGCCGGACTCGCCATTCTCGGTCTGATCCTCTTCGTGCAGGCCCTGCTCGCCGGTCCGGCCTCGGCGGACCGGGCGTGGCAACTGTTCCACGTGAATTGGATCTATTTCACTGGCCTGGCCGGAGGCGGCGTCGCCTTCACCGCCGTGCAGAAGATCACCAACGCTAAGTGGTCGGGGATGATTATCCGATTTGCCGAAGCGCTGGTGGCCTTTCTGCCGGTGTCGCTGCTCGGGTTGGTACTCATTTTCACCGCGGGCTACGATTCCATCTATGGTCCCATGGAAGGCGCGCTGCACGAGCTGCAGCACTCGAAGGCAGTCTGGCTGTCCCACGATTTCATGTTCGCTCGTCTCGGCCTGGGACTGCTGGCGCTGACGGTTGTGGGCTGGAAGCTGGTGTGGGCCGACATGAAGCCGGATATGGCCGCTGTGCAGCGGGCGGCGACCGATGAACGGCGGCTTAGATTCGAGCGCTGGTCACGCGGCTACGACCAGACGTCTGCCGGCGCGGTGGAGCACGAGAGCCATATCCGGCGGTTGGCGCCGACATACGTCGTGCTGTACGTCTATGGGCTGACCCTGATGGCCTTCGACGGCATCATGGCGCTGCAGCCACATTGGTTCTCGAACCTGCTGGGTGGCTTCATCTTCATGGGCGCTTTCCTGGGCGCTCACATGCTCCTGGTCTTGCTCATGATTTATGGGGCCGCGCACCTCGGTGTGGCCGATCTGGTCTCACCGAAGCAGCGCCACGATCTGGGGAAACTCTGCTTCGGCTTCAGCGTGTTCTGGACCTATCTGATGTGGGCGCAGTTTCTGGTCATCTGGTACGGCAATCTGCCCGAGGAAACTGGGTTCGTCTTCGCCCGGCTATGGGGCCACTGGCTGCCCATCGGGGTGGCGGTGCTCTGGGGGATGTTCCTGATCCCCTTCTTCGGGCTGCTCGGTGTCAGACCCAAGAAATCCAGGGTGACTCTCGGATTCTTCGCGAGCGTCAGCCTCGTCGCCCTCTGGCTCGAGCGATACCTGCTCGTTATGCCATCGGTGACCGCACTCCCCGGACCCGAGGTCGGCGTGCCCGAAGTCGGCCCGACGCTCGCCTTTCTCGGACTGTTCCTGCTGTCCTACGCGCTCTTTGGCCGCACCTTTCCGATGCTCTCGCCCCGGCTGGCCGAGATCACGCTCGATCACGAGCGGGGACACGCCGTCACTTCATCGGAATTCGAGCACGAGGAGGGGCCGAGGGACTACGTGGCGCCTGAGTTGCTGGAGAGGAGGAGCAGGCCTCGCTAGACACGAGTCGCGAGTCACAGGTCGCGAGTCTCGAGAAGCGAACGACCCTCTGCTGACTTTAGTGGAGGGTCGCCTATTTACGGTAACCACGACTCGTGACTCGCGACTCGCGACTACTTACTGCGCATCTCCGCATTCAGCCGTCGGATCATCGCTAGAAGACTGTCCTGAGGCAGAGCACCTGTAATCACGAGCATGCGGTCGCCCCGCTGCATGGCCATGGTGCGGTCGCTGTGAGCGGAGCCTTTCAATTCCGAGCTGTCCGACTTGGAACCGGCGGCGCGGGGGTCGGGGTCGGTCATGGTGCGCCGCGCGAGAAGATGCGAGACGTCACTCATGGGACCCTCGATGGTCCGGATCACCTCGCCGGACGTGAGCTGCTGAGCTACCACCATGAGCGGCTGCTTCCCCTGTTCGTTCGCCTGCAGCTGCACCTGAACGACCGGCAGACCATCGATATGCGGCAGCTTGTCGCCCGCTTCTGCCCGGGCTCCATCCCAGGATAGGGTGCGCCACATGCCATCGAGATCCAGGTCGAATTCCGCCCGCGGGATGTCGATCGAGGAAAGCTCCAGCGACGGTGGCGCGATCACCGGGGGGAGTGACGCAGCCGATGAGACGGCTGGGGAGCGCCGGGCTGACCGAGGCCGGCTTGCCGTGGGGGCTGATGCTGAAGGAGCTTTGCGCTGAGGACGAAGGATTGCTGGTGTGATGGCAGGGGGACGGGAAGCCGGGATGGCGACCGAGCGGGCGAGGTGGGCCGGCACGACGGTTCGCGGCGTCATCAGATAATTCGCCGCCCACCCCAGGCCGAGCGCGGCTACCAGGCTTGCGGCCCAAGCTACCAGGTGGAGGCGCCGGCGCCGAGCCGAGACTTCGCTCGCGGCGCGGCGGCGGAGGGAATCAAAGGCTGGTGGGAAACCCCGCGGTGGCGCCAGCTTGGCCAGGAGGGCGGTGGTGCGATCGCGGAGCGCGGCGATGCCGTCGCGGGCGGCCTGACACGAAGGACACACGGCCAAATGGCTCTCGATCTCCACACACTGGGAGCGGCTCAGCCCCTGGTCGAGATAGGCGTGAAGCTCCTCCTCAGGAATGTGCCGCATGGTTTCCTTTACTGGCGTGCTGCCGGTCGTGCGCATCTACCAGGCGCCGCCTGGCGCGCGCGAGAGTCGTCCCCACGGCTCCGAGCGCGAGCCCGGTTTGGGCGGCGATCTCAGGATAGCTGAGCCCCGCATCCCAGAGCAGGAGAATCTCCCGGTCCCGGGGCGTCAGAGTGCTTAGCGCTTCCTGCACCGCGGTGATTCGTTCGTCGTGCTCTACCAGGGTGTCCGGCGCCGGTTCCACCGTGGGCTGCGCGACCGGATCCCCCTTGAGTAATGTGAGATGACGCCTGCGTCGCACCGCTGCCCGGGCCTCATCGCGGGCCAGATTGGCCGCCACTGCAAAGATCCATGCCCTAGGCTTCTCTGGCCGGTGGGTGAGCGCGCGCACGAACACTTCCTGCGCCAGATCCTCGGCACGCTCCGCATCCCATACCTTTCGGTAGAGGAAGCGTACGACTGCGGTGTATGTGGTCTGGTACAGCTGCTCGAGCTCGTCCATTACTGGCGCTCCCCGGACGCCGCGCCGGGCTGATTCGGCGGGGTCGCCCATGAGGACGGCCGACCCAGGGCAACTTGCACAAGGGCGTCGTTCACGCGGGACGCATCCCCCGGCGGGCGAACACACAGCCGGGATGCAGGGTCTGCTTCCGGGGCGGCCATTCACTGCAGAGGTCGGGTTTAGCCGGACGCCCATCGGCTCGGCGGCGACTGTGCAGGCTGCAGCCGATGCCGTCGTCGTCCAGAAACCCACATCCGGAAATAATCTCCGCCTCAATCGAAAAATCGCCGGCGCGTTCCACCTTGCAGAGATACGGTGAGCGGCGGGAACGCACCAGGGCCTCCAGCTTCCGCTGTTTCTTGGTGCACATGATCTCGATCTGGAGGTCGCGACAGCAAGCGGAACCGCGCAGGTTATCAGCCGTTCGACAGGACGCGAGGGCGCAAGGGTTTCCGCTGCTCACCACCGGGAGGCTGCGTGCCGGCGGTGGCAGGGTGCGTAGGACGGTCCGGCGGTTCTCCACGATCAAGAAACGGTCACGGCTCAGGCGCCGAGGCTGTTGCGGATGACGGGGCCCGCGCGGGGCCGACCCCCTGAATCCATGAGCAGCACACCGGGCGCGTGCTCCCTCACTCTGCAGAAACTTGCAGGGAACGTGGAGCATGGCGTCGACGTACAGCTCGCCCCCATCGTCCCACAGATCGTAAAAGGTGATTCGCTGAGTGTGCCCGATCAGCCAGGTGGCTTCATGATCGAGGGAGGCCGTGCCTTCCTCGAGCGGCCCGACCCGGAGTGTGACCGGGACTCCGCGGCACTGAGCACCCAGTCCACGGCAGGGAGGAGCAACTGTGCGGCGAGGCCGGTGATCCGATTTATTGGCAGAACTCATGCAAATCCAGGGAGAGGAGTCCGGAACTGATTTAAACTAACTTCCCCAACGCCGGCGGGCATCGGGGCCGGCCCTCTTCCGTTTGCAACCCCCCCGCTTATAGTTGTGAAAGGGTTCACAAAGTGGGCAACTTCATGTTCGGAGGCGGAGCGGCGACAATGCGGATGACTTCAATGGTGGCGGGCCTGGCCATCGCTGTGGGGGCCTGCGGTGGAGGGGAGAAAAAGACTGAAGGTCAACAGACGGCGGCTCCTGAGCAGCAGCCCGCGCCCGCGGCAAACGCTCCCGCGGCGAACGCCCCTGCTGCCACGGGGAAGACCCACGACGTCAACATGGTGCTCGAAGGATCCAAATACCTATACGCTCCCGACAACCTCACCATCAAGTCGGGAGATGTGGTCCGCTTCCATAACAAGAGTGGAGGACCCCACAACGTATCATTCTGGCCGGACAGCATTCCCTCCGGCGCGGCCGATGCTCTGAAGAAGAACATGCCCGATCAAATGGCGCCGCTCGAGTCGCCTCTGCTCACTGAGCCGGACGCGGTCTACCAGATAAGTTTCGCGGGTGCGCCCAAAGGCGAATACAAGATTTACTGTCTGCCTCATCTTGCCCTCGGCATGAAGGCCAAGCTTACTGTTCAGTAAGCGGTCAGCGGGAACAGAAAAGCGCAAGCGGTAGCGGGTTGCTCCGCCAAACCAGACCCTCCGGTTCTTACATCCGGAGGGTCTTTCTTGCAGTGCCAGCTCAGACCTCCTGGACTTCCCGCTGACCGCTCGCGTTTTTCTCTCCTCGCTCACCGCTCACGCTCCCTCCGACCAACAGCGTCACTAGTGCACCGACCACCAGTCCCGCCAGGGCGTCCACCCCGTAGTGCATCTGACAATAGACCACTCCGATCGTCAGCAGGAGAGTTGGGACCAGCAAGAGAAGCCCCAGCCGGCGCGAGACCCGGGATGCGGCGAGAGTGGCAGCAAGTGCTGCCGCAACATGGGATGAGGGAAACGCCGCACCGTAGGAGCTGCCGGTGGCGAGCGCGTCGTAAGCCAGCCGGGCGGGCAGATTGTCGGTAAACCAGGCGGGGGGGCGGGGAAATTCGTAATAGGGGCCGGCCACCGGGAAGAAAATGAAGACCAGATAGCAGATCACAAACGTCGTCATTACGACCAGTACGAAGCGGCGTACGGCCCCCACGTCTCCCCGCCAAGCAAGAAACAGAGCCGGGGCGGATACGATCAAATAATAGGACAGGTAGGCAGCGTGCAGCACGGTGGACCAGACCCGGCTGGGTGCGGCCTGCCACCACTCACGGCTGATCTGCCCTCCGAAAAGAAGCAGCTCCCAGTGTTGCACCAGCCGATCGTACACTGGAATGGGGCCGGAGTTCAGAATGTCCAGCTCGCTGTAGAGTGCGGGGAGGAGAAACAGGGGGTAGAGCTCTCGAAGAGTGCGCCCGACCGGCCCCAATCCTGGGCGGGTCACCAGAAACAACAGCACGACAAAGAGAGCGTGGGCCAGGAGCAGCCACCAACAGCCTGGCCGGCTGGAGACCCGGAGCGCGGCCACCACCGAGACCACCGCCAGATAGGCTAACAGCAGCAGGTCCACGGCGCGGAGTCGAGCCGCTTGGGCGGCAATGGACTCGCTGGAGGATACGGGCAGGGCTACAGCCACCCGGCCTTCCGATACCATTCGTAGGTGTCGGCGAGACCACTGCGAAGATCATGGACCGCGCGCCAGCCGCAGTCGCGGATCAGCGGTGTCGGATCGCCGGTCCACGCCGGTTGAAAGAACTCGTTCGCCTTGTCAGCCGTGAGTATCGTGACGTGTCCAGTGAGCCGGGCGGAGATCTCAGTTACCGACAGGACCGCCCGTCCGAGAAGAGGCGGGATTCGCACCGTGCCGATCGAACGCCCCATGGCCGCGCCGATGGCACGGCCGAACTCCGCGCTGGTGAATACTTCAGGGTGACAGGCATTATAGGTGCGGCCGACCGCGGTCGTCGTATTCGCCACCGCCATCAGCGCAGCTGCGAGGTCCGCGGCATGCACCGCCGATAACTCCTGGGACCCATCGCCGAAGACCGGGGCGAGGCCCAGGCGCGCGATTCGAAATATCTTCAGGACCTCCCGGTCCCGGGGGCCGTATACGATCGGCGGCCGCACGATGGACCATGGCAGGCCGCTGGCTTTCACCGCCTGTTCCGCCGCGAGCTTGCTGCGACCGTATGCGGTCACGGGCGTTGCGGGCTCACTGCCATCCCGCGGCATGCCCCGCGCCGCCGGGCCCCCCGCGGCCAACGAGGACACGAGCACGAACCGGGGACTCCCCGCGCGTTCGCCAGCCGCAAGGATATTGCGTGTGCCATCCCGGTTGGCTCGCAGAAACTCTGCCTCGCCGCGCGCGGCGACGACTCCCGCAACATGGTACAGGACATCCTGGCCACGGACTGCCAGCTCGAGTCCCTCGGAGTGATGTAGATGTCCGGTGACAACCCGGACGCCCATGGCGCTGAGCACCGCCGCTTTCTCGGGTGATCGGGCCAGTGCGGTCACCTCCACTCCACTGTGCCGGAGGGCCTCGACGAGATGGCTCCCGACGAAACCGGTGGCTCCGGTCACCAGAGCCTTCATAGCGGTCGGTCGTAGAGCCGGTAGGTCTTGTACACCCGAAAAGTCATCTTCTCCAGGCCGGCGTTCATTGCCGGATTGTCTTCCAGAATCCACCCCGCTTCGCCCCAGTAGATGCCGCGCTCGCCGGATTTGGTCCAGATCCAGTGATACAGCATGGCATCGACGCCTTTGCCTTGATAGTCGGGGGCTACCCCCAGCAAGAGGATACGCGCTCGCCGGATTCGCTTGGCCTTGAGCGCCCACAGCAGGCGGAGAACCATCGGGAAGAGGCGGCCGGAGCGATTCTTCCGGAACACCACATTGAGGTCGGGAAGAGCGATACCGAATCCGATCAGCTTGCCATCCTTTTCCGCCATAGGAACCAGCTCGGGAATGACCACCGGTTTGAACTGCTCAGCCAGGTGATCGATCTCGTGCTCCGTCATGGGTACGAAGCCCCAGTTCCTCTCCCAGGCAGAATTGTACAGCTCCTTGATCCGCTCCACCTCGCCCCGGAAGTCTTCTAGGTTTAGCCGCCGCAGTGTGATTCCTTGCCGCTGCCGAATGAGCTCCGTGGCTCGCGCCAGCCGCTCGGGAACCGGGACGTATCGCTCCTGGCTCCCGCCTTGATAGACCCACAGGTCCTTGGCCTTGGTGAATCCCGCCCGCTCGAGCAGCCCGACGTAATAGCGGGGGTTGTGTGGCATCATCAGCGTGGGCGGTGTCTCGAATCCGTCCACCAGCAGCCCGCATTCGTCGTTCACCGAAAACGAGGCAGGACCACGGAGCACGTCGTGCCCCCGGGTGCGGCACCAGCTCGCCGCCGCCTCGAAGAGCCCGTCGGCTACGGCTTGGTCTTCGATCGATTCGAAGAAGCCGAAGAACCCGACCCGATCGCCATGGGTCTCATTGTGAAGCCGGTTACTGATGGCTGCGACACGACCCAGGACCTCGCCATCTCGTTCTGCGATGAAGTATTCCGCTTCGGCGTGCTCGAAGAATGGATTCTTGGTTCGGGAGAGGAGCGTCTGCACGTCCCGACGCAAAGGCGGGACCCAGAGAGGGTCCCGCGCATGGAGTCGGTAGGGGAGATCGATGAAGCGCTTCAGGTCCGGTCCACTGCGCGCCGCTCGGACGCGCGGGGGCTCGGTCAGATGACCCCCAGATCCCTGCCGATCAATGCGAACTGCTCCAGGGCGAAGTCGATCTGCTCGAAGGTGTGTGTCGCCATGAGACTGGTGCGGAGCCGGCATTGGGACGGCGGCACTGCCGGCGGGGCCACCGGATTAGTGAAGACTCCGGCGTCGAACAGCCGGCGCCACATCAGGAAGGTCTTCTCCAGCGGACCGATGAGCACCGGCACGATGGGAGTTTCGGTGGGTCCGATATCGAGTCCGAGACTCCGGAACCCATCCTGCAGCCGGCGGGTGTTGGCCCAGAGCTGATCCCGACGCCCCGGCTCTCGCTGGAGCACCTCCAGCGAGGCGAGGACTCCGGCCGTGTTTGCCGCCGGAAGCGAGGCGGTGAAGATGAGGGGCCGGCTGTGGTGCTTGAGGTAGTGAATCACGCTCTCCGAGGCGGCCACGAAGCCACCGATGGAGGCCAGCGACTTGGAGAAGGTCCCGGCGATAATGTCCACCTCTTCGGTCATGCCGAAGTGGGCCGCGGTTCCATCGCCGTTCGGCCCCAGTACGCCCAGCGCGTGCGCGTCATCCAGCGCCAAGGCCGCCCCGTACTTCCGCGCAATCCGCGACAGCCCCGGCACGTCGGCGATGTTCCCCTCCATCGAGTACACCCCGTCCACCACGATCATGGCCCCGCGTCCCAGGCCGTTCCGCTCCAGCCGACGCTCGAGGTTGGCCAGGTCCCCATGGTTGAACCGTTCGGTCTCCCCATAGGAGAGTTTGGCTCCATCGACAATGGACGCGTGGTCGAGCTTGTCCAGGTAGACCACATCGCCCCGGCCAACGAGGCCCGAAATCAACCCCAGATTAGCCGAGTAGCCCGTCGAAAAGACCAGGCACGCCTCCTTACCCACAAATTCGGCGAGGGCGCTCTCCAGCTGCTCATGCAGGTCCAGGGTCCCGTTGAGGAACCGGCTTCCGGTGCAGCCGGAGCCATACCGGCTCAGCGCCCGGGAGGCGGCCTCCAACACCTTAGGATGGTGGGTCAAACCGAGGTAGTTGTTCGATCCGAGCATGATCCGCTTCTGACCGTCGATGACGACGACGGTGTCCTCCGATTCCGAGATCGGATTGAAGTACGGATAGAGGCCGACGGACTGCAACTCGCGCGCTTTCGTGAACTGCCGGCACTTCTCGAACAGCGCGACCTGTTGAAGTTCTTGTGTGTCCACAGTGCCTCAGCACGGAGAGGAGGTCAAAAGTCCGCACATCACTATGTCGCTGAACGGCTTAAACTAGTGCGGCAGGGGATAGGGCACAAGCCAGAGTTTGCAGCATGCGGCTCAGCGTTTGCCACCGGGCTGGAGCAAGGGCCCCGCCGCTGGACCTGGGAGGACACCCGATTAGCTTTCGGCCTCCCTTTCCAGGTGCTGATAGTTGCTTGGTCTGTCCCGCTGGGCGACGGTGGCGTGCGCTGTCTGCTTACTCGCCCCGCCCGCTCTTCAGGCCCAGTACCCCCGCGCGCGTCGGGGACAATTCGAGGTGTCGGGCCTGGACTTCCGGCGGGAGGGCGCCTGGCGGAAGCGGGTTGCGGCGATCCGGTCTGCTCGCCACCAGCTGCTTCGGTCTGGCGCTTTCGGCGCGCTCAATCTCTTCGCTCCCCCGGCCGCCGTGGGGACAAAGGTCACCGGCCGGGTCATCGTCCCGGTAATTCCCATCGCGTTCCGCAACGCACCTCCGCCGTTCCCCTCCAGTAGCTACGACGAGCTGTTCTTCAGCCAGACACCGGTCGGCCGTCCCTATAGCCTCAAGACGTTCTATGAGCAGCTTTCCAACGGCAATATCACCGTCGAAGGCAGAACGGTTCCCTGGGTGACCGCCGACTCGGCCGACGCTTACTATGAGGACGGCTGCAATGGAATCGGCGTGCTGGCTCCCTGTCCTCCCCGGCCCGTAAGCCGGTTCGGCGAGCTGCTGCTCCGCACCCTCGATGTCGTCTCGCACGGACCTGAGGCGGCCACTCTCTGGAGCCAGTTCGACAACGACGGGCCCGACGGCCTGCCGAACTCGGGCGATGACGACGGGACGGTCGATTTCGTCACCTTCTTGCAACCGGAACAGGACGGCGCCTGTCCCGATTCCCCCCACATCTGGGCCCATCGCTTCGTCATCCGCGCCTGGAACGGGGGATCCCCTTATGTGACGCAGACGCCGTGGGCGGGACATCCAGGTCAGTTTCTCAAGGTCGATGACTACATCATGCAAAGCGCCGTAGGTGGGGATACTGCCTGCGACGCGTCATCCCTGATGCCGGTAGGGACGGTTGCCCACGAGACTGGTCACGCCTTCGGATTGCCCGATCTCTACGACACCGACTTGGGCAATCCCCAGGTTACCCAGGGCATCGGTGAGTGGGGCCTGATGGGCAGCGGGAACTATGCTCGCCCCTACAGCCCCGCGCGCTACGAAGCCTGGTCTTTATTCGAGCTGGGCTGGGTCACGGCCGACACGCTCTCGTCCGGGCGTGACGTCCGGTTGGGGCCGGTCGCTACGTCGGACACCGTCCTGTATCTGCCCGTTCCGGGCACCGACGAGTATTACCTGTTCGAGAACCGCCAGGCACAGGAAAGCGATTCAGCCCAGATGAATCCAGCCTTCGGCAGCCGGCAGAAGGCACCCGGGTTGTTGGTCTGGCATATCGATCAGGGACAGCTGGATGAACACGGCTTCGACCGGGACAATCGTGTGAATGTAGGCCCAGTCCATGGGGTCATGCTGGTACAGGCGGACGGACGCAACGACCTGGGACAGCCTGGCGGAACCAATCGTGGTGACACGGGAGACTCCTTTCCGGGCTCGTCGGGCAACGGGTCACTGTGTCAAACCACCAACCCGCCGGCCAGTGACAACCAGGGAGCTTTCGCACGATTCTGCTTGGACGGAATTACCCAGCTCACGCCGGGTGGGGGCATCGCCTTCCACTATGTCGCCTATCGCTCGGTCTTCGCGGCGGATCACGCGGGGGCCATGATCAAGGTGAACGGTTCTACGCTATCCCGATTGGATCAGTTCTTCCCGCCGGGAGCTCTGATCGAGCTCTCGATAGATTCGGTGCAGCTGGATGAGCCGGCCCGCCGCAAATTTGATTTTCTTGCCTGGAGCGACGGCGGGGCACGTACCCACAGCATTACAGCGCGCGAAGTGCCGGACACGATCGTAGCCCAGGTGGCACTGGGATACCGGCTGCGCCTGAGCGTGCAGGGCGCGACGATGACAGCGGTGAGCTCCGGCGTGGCAGGGGACGTGAGCTCGGGAGTCTACCTCGCCGAAGGAAGCCAGGTGTCTTTCCGAGCCGCCCCGCAAGCTGGTGCTGTATTCGCCGGCTGGACCGGCGATACCACATCCACCCAGGACACGCTGACGTTGCACATGAGGCATCCGTACGATCTGATGGCGAACTTCGTGGAGGTCCACGAGGTGGTGCTGGGCAACGCGGCCGACGCTCTTCTCGGCACCGAGGTTCTGCTGTCCGAAGAAGCGACCTACCTCGATGCCGTAGGTAACCGCAACGGGGTCTACGATCTGGGCGACTTCCTCGCGGCCTCCGATCGCCGGGCCTTGATTGCAGCCGTGTCGAGATAATGGTCCGTCCTTCAGTTGCGATCCGCGCCGTGATCGGGCTAGGCATCCTCGGGGGCTGCTCCCCCGAACCCGCGGCCCCCACGGTGAGCACCTTGAATGTCAACTTCGTGACGCCAAGCAGCGACGACGGCGCGGTGCTCTTCACCATATCGGGAGGTCCGGTGGAGTCGGTCGCGGCGGCTGGATACTCCGTGTACTCGGCTCGGATCGATCCCAACACGCTGCGGGTCATTGTGACCGGAGATCTCGGCTCCGGGATTATCGCGCGGATCCGCGTCGCTGATGACGGCCAGCTCTCCCGCTACTCGGCGACGATCAACCAGGTAGCCGCGCGCGGTTCGTACACGCAACAGGACCCCGCTCCCTACACTCTTAGCCTGACCCCATAGAGTAAGTACCGGGTCCTCGTCACCCTGAACGGATGCGGATGATGATCAACGACATCGGCGAGGCCAGGATCAGGGTACCGGATCAGATTAAACCAGGAGACCTGATCACGGTGAATAGCATCATCTCTCATCCGATGGACACCGGATTTTTCCGAACCGCGGAAGGAGATCCGATCCCCGCCTACTTCATCAAGGATGTGGTGATCACCTACGGTGGCCAGGAGGTCGCTCGATTCGAGTGGACCTCCGGAGTCAGCCGGGACCCGGTGGTGAGCTTTACCTTGAAAGCGGACAAAGAGGCACCCCTCACCATGATCTGGACCGACAACAAAGGCGCCAGCTTCAAGCAGTCGATCAACATCAGCTTTGCTTCAGCCTGACACTTACGATCCCCGCAGACTCCTCGAACGAAAAACCCTCCGCTGACATGATCAGAGGAGGGTCACTCGTCTAGGGATTCCCGCTTACGTATTTGGCTTTTCCCGATCACCGCTTACGCTTTTCACATCCCGCTCACGCTTTTTCAGCGCATCGCAATTCCGCTCCTCAACTGTCCCGGCCGCCAGATCTGGCCGCCCTTCATGATCCACTCGACTGAATCGAGATTGTCGATGTCGATCAACGGGTTCTTGCTGAGGAGAACCAGGTCGGCATAGCGGCCGGCTTCGATAATACCCAGGCGTCGGGCGGGCTCCCCGCCGATGGCCCGGGCGGCATCGCGGGTGGCGGCCAGAAGTGCGGCGGCCGGGGTGAGCGCGATCGAGTCGACCAGGAGCCGCAGCTCGCCAAAGAGTGACGCGCGCTCGCTTGCCGGCCCGTAGGCCACATGGTCGCTTCCGGCGCTGATCCGCACCCCTCGACGCACCGCTTCCCGAGTCACTTCCATGCCGAACCCCGAGCCGGCGCGCACATAATCCTCTTGCTCCGAGGGAATGTGACGCCGCTTGGAGTCGAAATAGGCCACGCTGTGGCGAGTGGCGTCGAGGGTGGGCTCGAAGAAGGTGCCCATCCGTGCCATGGAGTCGAGCGCCGCCGAGATCAGGGGATCGTGGGCCGAACCGACCGTGGCCACCTCGGCGGTGGCCAACTGGAGATCACCGTCCTTCACCAAGGTGTCCCGCTCCTCAGCCGTGAAGAGCTCACCCGCCAAGCCGGCCGCGTGGACGACGCCGTCTTGTCCAGCGGCTGCCTGCTCCAGCGCACTTGCGGGCTGGACCCAGGCGTGGCCCCATACCGGCATTCCTGCCCGGTGCGCTGCGGCAACCAACTTCTTGACCGACTCGAGGTCGAGCTGGGCATAGAGCTTGAGTCCCATCGCTCCTGCGTTCCGCGCCGCCGCGACAACGGAGTCAGGGTCATCGTCGCGATTATAAAGGATGGGGGTCCAGCCCAGCGCCTGCATCGTGAGGGCAGGAGGCTGGCGGAAAACCATGCCCCGCGCGGTCCTGGTTCCATTAAAACCGTTGAAGAAGAAGCGCCGGCCGGCCACCAACTGCATGGCATACACCCGGG
>DASXRM010000105.1:0-8346 GCA_036506575.1 Gemmatimonadales bacterium
GCTCTCGCCGGCAAGCCGATCTTGGGCCCAAGCACGCGAAGGATACGCCATCACACCCGACTCAGTGCGGCTCTGGTATCGGGTGGTGGGCCATGGCCAGGAGACCGTCCTTGCACCCATGGGAGTGTACCATGGCACCCGGCTCGATCCTTTGGCCGAGGGGCGAAGGCTGGTGCTCTATGACCCGCGAGGACGAGGGCACTCCGCCGCGGTGCCGCCGGAGAAGGTCTCGCTCGATTATCAGATCCGTGATATCGAAACGATCAGACAAGCAGTAGGCGCCCACCGCGTGGCACTCATCGGATGGTCCGGGCTCGGGATGGAGCTGTTCGTCTATACCTTACGCCATCCCGATCGGGTCACCCGGTTGGTACAACTGGCGCCGGTGCCGCCCCGACGCGACCCCTACATGCAGGCCATGATGGCCAGCCGGCGACTCAGAACCGACAGCGCCGAATGGACCGCCCTTCAGGGGCGAAAGTCCCGCGGTGAGTTCGAGGCAGACGAGGCATCATGGTGTCGCGAGCTCAACCGGGTCACGGCACCCGCCAGCTTCGGCGATACCGCGGTGGCGGCTCAGGTGCCGGACGTTTGTGGATTCCCGAACGAGTGGCCCAGTCATTTAGGCCCTTACTTCGATGCGCTACTCGGCTCGTTCGGTGCCTTTGATTGGCGGCGTGAACTCCCTCGAGTCCGGATTCCACGACTGGTCATCCACGGCGAGCGCGACAACATCCCGCTGGACGGCAGCAAGGAATGGGTGGCTGGTCAGCCCGCAGCTCGGCTGCTGGTCATCCACGGCGCAGGACACTGGCCTCACTACGAGCGCTCCGACGAGACTCTCGCAGCCATCCAACGCTTTCTAGAGGGCCGATGGCCCGAAGCAGCCGTGAAGGGCATCGTTCCTTAAAGCGCTGACCTTCTCTCTAATCGTCGGCGTGGGTCGTCCTCAACCGCGGCGGCTCGCGCCGACGCGTTTTGTGCTGTACCGTACCCACACAATCACGACGATTCCGACAGTCTTTTAGCCGCAGGAGACACTCATGCGCCTCCGCACGCTCCTTCTCATCGGTGGTGTACTCGGTCTCGCATTCGGGATCGGCTTTCTGTTTGCCCCTCGCCCACTCCTCGCGCTCTATGGCGTGGCCGGCGACCCCACAGTCGTCCTGATGTCCCGGTTCTTTGGCGCAGCGCTGGTTCAGGTCGGACTCATACTCTACCTCATCCGTGACGTGGCAGATCCCAGAACCCAGCGCGGCGTGGTCATGGGCTCTTTTATCGGGTCCCTCGCGGGCCTGGTTGTCGCGCTCACCGGTCAGTTCTGGGGTTTAGCAAATGAGCTGGGGTGGTCCAGCGTGGCCATCTACGGCCTGCTGCTCATCGGGTACGGCACCTTCGTCTTCGGCCGCCCACGTACAGTCTGAGCACCTGGCACGATCTCGCGTGATCTGTGCGCCGCCTCTTCGACCCTCAGTTGACTCTCGCTTGAGTTCTCATCCCCAGATTACGCCCCCAAGCCATGCGGAGCCAGGTCGGACGCCAGTTCGGACTGGCATTGAGGTTCTAAGAGCAGAGCGGGGGCCGACCCGTTACCTTGAGCCCATGCTATGTCAGCGGTGCGGTGAACGCGACGCGGAGATCTTCCAGACTCAACACGTGGGCGACCAGGCCTACCACCGTGATCTGTGCTCCGTATGTGCGAGACGGGATTACGGGGTATTTCTGGGAGCCCTGCTTCAGTCGCAGGCCCCGGGGGCGCCCCCCCTCACCGAGAGCGAGCAGCGGGAGTTGCGCCGGGTACTGGACGCGGCCGCGCCACCCGAGGAAAGCCGCTAGGGGCTATGGGCTATTGGCTATTGGCCAAGAGCAACCGCTTTCCAGCCAACAGCCAATAGCCCATAGCCCCTAGCCCTCCGTTCAGTCTTCCTGCTCGCAGTCCTCCAGCGTATCGCTCACTGCCTCGACCGAGGCCCGGCTCGAGTCGCTCAACGCTTGCGGAATGGCGCTGGCCGAATCGGCCGGCTCGGCAACCGTCGCAGCCGAGTCGCCGACGGACTCTGATCCGCGCCAGCCTTCGATGTCGTTCTGGAACCGCTGCGACAACGCTGTCAGATCGACCAGATCGGACTCCGGCTGCTGGCCGCCACCGGTCACCCGTGCGAGACCAACGGATGCCTTCTGATACGTGCTGTCTACCCCGATAGCGGCCTCATACGCCTTGGCGGCCGCCACCGGATAGCCCGAGCGCTCTAGAGCGACGCCCAGATTGTTCTGGAACACCGGAGCATTACTCCTCAGCTCCACCGCGCGGGCAAGCGGGGGAAGTGCCTCGCTGGCCCGATCCTGCTCGATATAGATCAGTCCAAGATTGTTCATCGCCCAGACGTCGCGATCGTCCACCACGAGTGCCCGGTGGTACGCGTCGACCGCCTCATCCACCTTGCCGAGCTGGTAGCGAGCGCGGCCCAGGAGACGAAGGCCTTCGTTCGACATCGGCTCGACGCCGAGCGTCTTCTCGATGCGTTCCAACGCCTCCTGGGGGCGACCCAGCTCGAGCAGCACTCTGCTGGAGTTGAGCAGACTCTTCCGATGGTCGGGATCGAGTTGAAGAGCGCGATCAAAGGCGTTGAGTGCACGGGCGGGCTCACCGCTCCTCCAGGCGGACAAGCCCAACATGTAGTGACCCCAGGGATTCTCGGGGTTGCTCTCGGTATAAGCCGTGAACAGCTGGGTTGCCTCGGGATAATGCCCTGCGCCAAAGCTCGACTCGGCACGCTCATAGGTGACCGGGGTCGCCACTTCTCCGGACGTCTCTTCCGGGACAGCAGACGCTCCCGAGACCACCGGTGTGGTGGCGCCGGCCGACTCGGAAGTGGTCTTCGGCCGGTCCGGGTGACCACATCCGGCGGCAAAGGGAACCAGGGCCGACAAGGCGAACAGCGGGAAAGTCATGGTACGCGGCATGGAGCTCCTCCTTCGGTTTGGCGCCTGAAGCGCTGTGAGTGGCAGCGGGCACCATCGTTAAAAGCAAGCCCGTGACCACCCCGAATAGCCCGGAGGATCTCGCGAGATCAGGTTGATTGAGAACGAGTTAGCTGAAAAACCGGGGGCGAAGCTGTGGGGCTGTGTGTGCCGACGGACACAAGCACGCACGCATGATGGTGTCCGCCGGGACACGTTAGTCGGATCCGGTTTTCTCCTCCCGCCGGACCTTCAGCCGGCGCATGATCTTGAGCAGGCTGGCGTGGTCGGCCAGGCCCAGCTCCTGGGCCGCGCGGGTGACATGCCAGTCGTTCCGCTCCAGGGCGGCGACCACGATCTGCCGCTCGGCTTCGAGTCTGAGCGCCTGAAACGTACGCTCTGCCGATGGAGAATCCCTGACCCAGCTCTGCTCCTGAATTTCCAGCGGTACGTGCTCGGGACGAAGCACCTCGCCATCCGCGGCGATAATCATCCGCTCGACGGCGTTCCTCAGCTCACGCACGTTGTTCCGGCTCCAATCGTAGCCCATGAGCACCTCGAGCGCGTCGCCCGAGAGCTTCTTCGGCCTCATACCGAAGCGCTCGCACAGGGAAGCGATGAAGCGTGACGCCAACTCGGGTACATCGGAAATCCGGTCACGCAGCGGCGGCACCCGGAGCACATGCACGTTGAGCCGGTAGTACAGATCCTGGCGAAAGCGGCCGGCTGCCACCTCCGCCTCGAGCTCGCGATTGGTCGCGGCTACCACCCTGGCCTCTACCGGAATCGAGCGACTCCCACCCAGCCGGGTGACTCGCCGCTCCTCGAGCACGCGCAAGAGCTTGGCCTGAGCCGGAAGGGCCAGCTCGCCGACCTCGTCGAGGAACAGGGTACCCCGCTCGGCGGCTTCGAAGGCTCCCTTGCGGGTGGTCGCAGCGCCGGTAAACGCACCTCGTTCGTGGCCGAACAGCTCGCTCTCGACCAGGTTCTCGGGCAGTGCTGCACTGTTAAGGGCGACGAATGGCCCGTTGGGGGCCGGTCCCATCCGGTGGAGGTCGCGGGCGACGAGCTCCTTTCCTGAGCCGCTCTCGCCCAGGATCAGGACCGGGCTCGGGATCGGCGCCACCCGGGCGATGGCCTCACGCAGCCGCCGGAGGGACGCGCTGCCACCGGCCAGGGAGGATCCGGCGTCCAGTTGCCGCTGAAGGGTGGCGACCGCACTACGAAGTCGTTTCCGCTCCAGCACCGTCTCTACCTCGCGGACCACTCGCTCCATCGGCTCGGCCTTGTCGATAAACCCATAGGCGCCAAGGCGTACCGCCTGGATGCAGCGCTCATAGTTGCCGGTGCCGGTGTACACGATGACCGGCACCTCGCTTCCCTGCTGGTCGAGTGCCCGCAACACGGCGAACCCATCCATCCCCGGCATCTCGAGATCGAGAATCATGCAGTCCACCGCCGCGCCGCTCATTAGATCCAGCGCCTGCTTGCCATCGGCGGCCGTGATGACGTCGTATCCGCCGACACGCTTGAGGTCGTAGGCGTACTGATCGGTCAATGCGGGCACGTCGTCCACCACGAGAACGAGGGTCATGCGGCGGAGTCTCCGGTGGGACTGGTGGGCAGCTCGACCATGACCCTGGTGCCGGCGCCGGGCTCGGTCTCGACCCGTAGAGTGCCGTTCAGATCCAGAATGAGTCGGCGGACGATGGAGAGCCCTAGCCCGGTACCACCGGGCTTGGTGGTATAGAAATCACTGAAGACGCGGTCCAACTCGCTCCGAGTCATTCCAGGTCCGGTATCAGCCACAATGATTCGCACCCGACCCGGTTCCCCAGCTCCACCGGTGGGCTCGGTGGAGACCGTAACGATCCCACCGGGCCTGCCGGCGACGCTGTCCACCGCATTGCCGATCAGGTTCTCCAGTATGCGGCGGACCATCAAGGTGTCGCCGATAAGAATGGGAAGCCGCTCGGCCAGGGCAGTCCGGAGCTCGGTACCATCGCTTGCCGTGTTGCGAACCACTTGCTCCACGATCGCATTCACGTCACACGGCCGCCGTTCGGTCCCGGGCGAGAGCCGGTCGTAGTTTCGGGCCAGGGTCTCCAGGTACTCTACGCTGGATTCGAGCGTACCGCGGCGAGCTTCGAATACGCCGGCGAGAGCCTGAGGGTCCTCCCGCACGAGTTGTGAGAAGTGGCGGAGCACGTTCCGGATAGGAGCCAGGCCGTTCTTGATGTCGTGGTTCACCTGGCGGGCCAGATCGCCGACCGCAGCCCGGCGTTCCGCTTCGCGCAGCCGAGCCGAGCTGTTTCGGAGCCGCTCCGTCATAGCGCCGAGTAGCCGGGAAAGGGCACCGATCTCGTCCCGGCGCTCGGTCTCGAAGCTCTGGTCCAGCCGATCCAGGTCGATTTTCGAGGTCTTGCTGGCCAGCTCACGGAGCGGCCGGCTGATCCGGGATGAGAGAAAGGCCCCTCCGAGAATGGCGACGCCGAGGGTGAGGGCGAGCGCGAGGAGGAACCATCGGTCCACGCTGCGGCGCAGAGCTTCGAGGGTACCGAGTGATTGGGTGACCACGAAGCGGGCGGTGTCGATCGCGACACCCGCACCGCCCAGCAGGTCCAGATAAGGGAGCCGCACCTCACGCAGGACCCGCCGATCTGTTGATTTCGTGAGCTCGGCACCTGGATATGCCAACGCTACCGATAGGTCCTTATCCCGGGCTAACCCGCCGAGGAGCCGGTGTTCAGCCTCTATCCCGCCCGTCAAGGTGAACCGCTTGCCGCCGACGCGGAACGAGTCGATCCTGGCAAGCGCGAGCAGAGCGGCTTCAGGGGTCCGGGTTCTGACGAGGAGCAGGGTATCGGGGCCAGCCGAAAGGAGCCGGGGCAGCTCCGGCTGGAGCCGATCGAACTGGTTTCGGAAATGGCCTGAGCTGAGAATCTTTCCCGCGCTGTCCTGAAGCTGGAGCAGGGAGAGGCCAGACAGTCTCATCGCTTCGCCCGCGTAGTCGAGAAGGTACTGGCGGGACGAGACGTCGCCCTGCAGCGCGGCGAGCCGGAAGCGGTTGTCGTGGGCCAGCTCGGACGCGAGCGCCCGCAACCGAGCCGCAACCGTTCCACTCTCCCGGGCAAGATCGGCCTCGATGATGGAGACGATCGAGCCGACCCTCCCCTCGTATTCCGCGATTAGACGGCGCTCCATCTCTCGGCGCACCCCAAAGGCCAGCGCTCCCAAGGGCACCAGAACGGCGAGGACGATGGCGAAGAAGAGCCGGGTACGAAAGCTCATGGTGAGTCCTCGCCGCTCGGGTCCTCACCGAGCACCCTGACGGTGCCATCCCAATCGACGGTGAGCTCGGGCGATCCCCGCCGCACGATGGCTCGCGCGCGGGTGTCGATGAGTGGCAGCGCTGAGGCGCGAACCGGGAAGCTTGCCGGGTCGCGGCAGGGGGCTCGAGATTGGCGCGGGAGTGGCACCACGTAGGCACGCTCATCTCCCTGACGCACTGCTGCGGCGAATTCGGAATCTGCCAGACCAGCGGCTCTCAGTGGCGAGCCGCTGCGGCCGAGTGCGACGATCCGTTCGGCCAGTCCTCGAGCCACCGGATCGGCTCGAGGATAAGCCACGCGTGCCGACGGCTGGGGTGATATCTCGCTTTTACCAGCGGTGCCGCACAGATCCAGGGTATCCCACCAGAAGGGCGGCTCCGCGGGTCGAGCCTCGCCTTTGACCGCGTCCCTCGCAAGCGAGCGGCGCGCCGAATCCGACAGCGCTATCCCTTCGATCGGCTCGTTGCCCACCGGTTGCAGCAGAACGTAGGTGCGGGTCCAGGGCAGCGGGACCGTCTCGAACTCCGGCCGGCTGGCCGCGTACTGGACGAGCGCGGGATCGCGGGTGACGACCAGATCGGCTCCGCGGTCGAGCGCATCGCGGGCATCATCGGGTGAGACCTCGAATTCGAGCTGCGGTTGCCTCGGCCGGCGGGGTCCGGCGATCCAGCCGGTTGCCGGCGCGGTAGCATCGAGTGGAGGTGTAGCCGCCAGGACGGGCTCAGCGAACAGAGCAGGAGCCGAGTGGCTCTGGTCTCGCACAGTAACCGCGAGCCTTCGCGGGTCCAGAGCAACTGCCGAATCGATCCCCAGTGCCTGCACCGGAGTCTGGCGGTCCCGCCATCCCGAGATCACCTGGGCTGCGGTAACCAGGGAGCCGTCTGGAAACCGAGCTCCATCTCGTAAGCTAAAGGTCCAAGTCCGACCGCTGGGGTCCGGAGACCAAACAGTTGCCAACTCCGGCCGTACCTGGCCCGAGCAGTCGAGTCGGACAAGGGTCTCGAAGAGATGGCGGAACAGAAGCCGCTCGCTATCGTTGGCGGGGCTCGGGGCGTGGGCCAGATTCACCGAATCTGTCAGCAGCACGGTAAAGGTATCCAGCGGCGTGGCAGAGTCCGTGGAGAATCGGCACGGGTCTCCAGGCTGAGGGGCCACGGGAGAGGGCGGGGATTTCGAGGCGCAGCCGGACAACGTGAGCAGCAGCAGGCCGCGGCTAGCGGCGGGTCCTACGACTCGGCGACCACGAATGGGCTGCCTCCCAGCTTGGCCTTGATCGCCGGCACGGCAGCGACCGCCTCCGCCTTAGTGGCATATTCACCGACCCGAACCTTGTAGAGTCCCCCTTCCTCGGTGACAACCGCCTTGAAGCCGCGAGAGTTGATCTTCGAGGCGATGGCCTGGGCCGCGGAGGCGCTGCGAACGGCGGTGATCTGGACCCGGAAGCGGGCTGCAGGAGTCACTGGCGCAGGACTGGGTGTCCTGGGCAAACGGACGGTGTCCGTACGCGACACCGGGGCCGGCGCCGTGTCCTGCGGCGCGCGCGCAATTGTCGGCTGCGAATCCAGGGGCGGCCGAATGCCCGGCTGGGAGTCGGTGGGCGGCGGTGGGCCCGCTCCGACCAGTTGGCTGCATCGCTGGTTCAGATAACCGAGCTGATTCTGTAGCTCGACGTTGCCTCGAGATCCGGCCATGCCATCGGCGATCCAGCGGCAGGCGAGATCGGGCTTCTTCTGATCGAAGTACGTGCGACCGGCCCAATATGCCGCCTGGGGCAGGAGGGTGCTGCCCGGGTAATCGAGCCGGATTCGCTCGAGATTCCGTGCTGCGCCGTCCAGATTCGCACTGGCGTAGTCGAGCTGCACCAGCCGCAGGAGCGCGTCGTCGGCCCAACTGGACGAGGGATATTCCACGGCCACGCGCTGGAGCTGCCGGCGCATCTCGCCGGCATCGTTCGCGACCATCGCCTGGGTGTAAACAATCTGAGGGTACAGCGTGTCACTGGGAGAGGTGGCCGCCAGTATCCGCTGCACCTTGATCCGGGCCGAGTCACCTT
>DASXRM010000106.1:0-11263 GCA_036506575.1 Gemmatimonadales bacterium
GAGCTGCGAGCGGCGGGTCTGCGGATGGGCTTCACCCACGTCCAGGCGAGTCCGCTCACCCGTTCATCCTATCACGCGTGGGAACAGGCCCGCGCGGCGGGCGCGGGCGCCGACTGATGGCCACGACCACCAAACCGGTGCGCGAGCGCCTGGATCAGGATACCGCCATTGCCTATCGGCAATACCTCCGCCAGATGCTGCTGATCCGCCATTTCGAGGAGAAGGCGGGCGAGGCGTACAGCCTCGGCAAGATCGGCGGCTTCTGCCACCTGTACATCGGCCAGGAGGCGGTTGCCGTTGGAAGCCTGGGCGCGCTCGGGCCGGACGACTACATCACCTGCTCCTACCGCGAGCACGGTCATGCTCTCGCCCGGGGGATCTCCGCGCGCGCGGTGATGGCCGAACTGTTCGGGAAGGCGCCGGGCTGCTCCGGGGGCAAAGGCGGCTCGATGCACCTGTTCGATGCCTCGCTCGGTTTTCTGGGCGGCCACGCCATTGTCGGGGCGCACATCCCCCTCGCCACCGGCATGGCGTTCGCTATTAAGTACCGGGAGACAAGCCAGGTGGCTGTCTGCTACTTCGGTGAGGCGGCCGTGAACAACGGGGCCTTTCACGAAGCGCTCAACATGGCGGCGCTCTGGAAGCTCCCCGCCATCTATCTCTGCGAAAACAACCGCTACGGGATGGGCACCGCGCTGGAACGGGCCAGCGCACTCTATGACATCTCCGAGCGGGCCTGCTCCTACGACATGGCCAACGAGGTGGTGGACGGGCAGGAGGTCCTGACCATGAACGCGGCGATGGAGCGGGCGGTGCAGCGGGCACGAAAGGACAAGCTCCCCACGCTGCTCGAAGTACGCACGTACCGCTTCATGGGTCACTCTATGTCGGACCCGATCCACGGCCATTACCGGACCCGGGAAGAGGTCGAGGGTCAGCGGAAACGCGATCCGATCGCCGTCTGGTCTCAGCGGCTGATCGCCGATGGCCTTATGGAACAGGAAGCGGTCCGGTCGATGGACAAAGACGTGATGGAAGAGGTCGAGGACGCGTACCAGTTCGCCGATGGGGCCGCGGATCCGGAGCCGGGGGAGTTGTTTACCGATGTTTATGCAGAGGAGAACAACGTGAACAGTAAACCGTAAACGGTAAACGGGCTCCGCCCTCGCTTCACTGTTTACCGTTCACCGTTCACCGTTCACGCTTTTGCCTATGGCCACGTTGACATACAGGGACGCTTTGAACCAGGCACTCCGCGAGGAGATGCAGCGCGACCCGTCCGTCTTCCTCATGGGTGAGGAAGTCGGGGTCTATCAGGGAGCGTACAAAGTCAGCCGGGGACTCCTGGACGAGTTCGGACCGATGCGCGTGGTGGACACTCCGATCACGGAGTTGGGGTTTGCGGGGGTCGGCGTCGGGGCCGCCATGGTCGGGCTGCGGCCGGTGATAGAGTTCATGACCTGGAACTTCGCCCTCCTCGCTGTCGATCAGCTGGTCAACTGCGCCGCCAAGATGCGCTACATGTCCAACGGTCAGGTAGCCGTGCCCGCCGTCTTCCGGGGTCCGGGAGGAGCGGCGCTGCAGCTCGCGGCCCAGCACTCCCAGGCATTCGAGAGCTGGTATGCCCACATCCCCGGGCTCAAAGTGGTCATGCCGGCAACGCCGGCAGACGCGAAGGGGCTTCTCAAGAGCGCCATCCGCGACGACGACCCGGTGATCTTCATTGAAGGCGAGATGCTCTACAACACCAAAGGCGAGGTCCCCGAAGGTGAGCATGTCGTCCCCATCGGCCGAGCGGATCTCAAGCGAGAAGGCGGCGACGTCACCATCGTCTGCCACTCGAAGAGCGTCAGCGTGTCGCTCAAGGCCGCCGATCAGCTTGCCGGCGAAGGCATCAGCGCCGACGTCCTCGATCTGCGAACCATACGTCCCCTGGACACGGAGGCGGTGCTCACCTCAGTGGCCAAGACCCACCGCTGTCTGGTGGTAGAGGAGGGTTGGCCCTTCGCCGGCGTAGGCGCTCAGGTGGTGGACACCATTCAGCGGGAGGCCTTCGACGAGCTCGATGCGCCGGTGCTTCGGGTGACCGGCGCGGATGTGCCGATGCCGTACAACAAGCAACTGGAGAAGGCCGCCAAAGCCGATCCGGCGAAGGTGGTCGCTGCGGTTAACCAGGTTCTGTATCGGGAGTAGTCACGAGTCACGAGTCGGGATTCGTGGGTGAGTCGCAGCCTCGACTCGCGACTCGTGACTCGCGACTCAAGAACGGAATCGCTGATGCCTACTAAGGTCGTGATGGAAGCCCTCTCCCCCACTATGGAGGAGGGACGCCTGGTCGAATGGAAAAAACAGGAAGGCGAGCCGGTCGCCGTCGGTGACGTGCTCGCGGAGGTGGAGACCGACAAGGCGGTGATGGAGCTGGTCGCGCGAGCTGGGGGGACCCTGCTCAAGCACATCGTTGAGGCCGGTGCCACTGTGCCGGTCTCGGAGCCGGTGGCGGTAATCGGAGAGCCAGGGGAGTCGATAGAGGGGCAGCGGGGCACCGGGGCAGCGGGGCAGCGTGGTGGTGGACAGCGAGATGGCAAAGAGCAAACGACATCCACGCCTCCGGCGCCTCCAGCCAAGGCTGCTGCAGAGAGCAGGCCAGCCACGGCCGCTGCCACCACAGCGCTGCCGCAGGCCGGCGTCCGGCTCAAAGCTTCTCCACTCGCTCGTCGCATTGCCGCCGAGCGGGGTATTGAGCTCGGCTCGGTCCAGGGGACAGGGCCGGAGGGACGTGTCGTCGCCCGCGATCTCGAACAAGCTCCATCCCGCGGCCCGGCGCCTGTGACGGCCGGGGTCCCGACTGCCCCCCTGCCCCGCGGCCCCGCTGACCGCTACACCGACGTCCCGCTCACTCAGATCCGCAAGACCATCGCCAGGCGCCTGGTGCAGTCGATCGGACCGATCCCCACGTTCTACCTCACGAGTGAGGTGGACATGGAGCGGATGTGGGGAGCCAGAGAAGCATTGGCGGGCCAGCAGCCGGGGCCGAAGGTCTCCTTCAACGACATCATCATCAAGGCCGTCGCCATGGCGCTGCGGCAGCACCCGGCCTGCAATGCCTGGTGGCAGGACGACCACATCCGCTACTGGAACGAGGTGCATGTGAGCATGGCGGTCGCCGTGGAGGAGGGCTTGATCACGCCGGTGATCCGGCACGCCGATCAAAAGACGCTCCGGGAGATCGCCGCCGAGTCACACGACCTTGCGGCGCGCGCGCGGGAGCGGCGACTCAAGCCGGAGGAGTACACCGGGGGGACCTTCTCCGTCTCGAATCTCGGCATGCTCGACATCGAGGAGTTCACGGCGGTCATTAATCCCCCGGAGGCGGGCATCTTGGCGATCGGCCGTATCGCCGAAAAACCGGTGGCCCAGGAGGGCGGGATCGCGGTGCGGCGCCGGATGCGACTGACGATGTCGTGCGACCACCGGGTGATCGATGGCGCAACCGGCGCGCAGTTTCTCAAGACCTTGAAGGGCATGCTGGAAAATCCGCTGGCGCTGGTTTGGTAGAAAGCCGTAAGCGGTAAGCAGTGAGCGGTAGGCGGGCGACCCATGACCATCTCTCCCGGCAGCCCGCTCACCTCTTACCGCTTACCGCTCACGTTTTTTCATAAACCGTGAGGCATCCGTGGCAAACACGTTCGACCTGATCATCGTGGGCGGTGGGTCCGCGGGGTATGTCTGCGCGATCCGCGCGGCGCAGCTCGGGCTCGCGACCGCGCTGGTGGAGCGAGACAAGCTGGGCGGAGTCTGCGTCAATATCGGGTGCATTCCGACCAAGGCGCTCCTACACAGCGCGTACATCGCGAGTGTACTGGCCCACGATGCGAAGGAATTGGGGGTCGAGGTGGGGACCGTGAAAACCGACTACGGCGTCGCCATGCGCCGGTCGCGCAAGGTCTCTGAGCAGAACTCCAAGGGCGTCGAGTTCCTCATGAAGAAGCACAAGATTACCGTCATCAAGGGAAGCGGAACCTTGGGTCGCAATCGCACGGTGCGGGTGGGAAAGGACGACTATCAGGCCCGCAAAGCGGTCGTGATCGCCACCGGATCGCGGGTCAAAGGCATCCCCCAGATCGGTCTCGAAATCGACAAGGCGACTGTTATCAGCTCGGACGAGGCGCTGTTTCTGGAGAGACCGCCCGCAACGCTGGCCGTTGTGGGGGCTGGCGCGGTGGGGTGTGAGTTCGCCGACATCTTCAACGCCTTCGGAAGCAAGGTCACTCTGATCGAGGTGCTGCCCCGGATACTACCACTGGAGGATGCCGAGGCGTCCGACGCGCTGACCAAGAGCTATCGGAAGCGGGGGATTACGGTCTCTGCCGGGGCAAAAGTGAAAAAGGCAAATGTCGGGACCGACAAGGTATCACTCGAAGTGGACCGCAACGGGAAGACGGAGACGGTCGAGGCGGAGAAGGTGTTGATGGCCGCCGGACGCGCCCTCAACACCGAGGGGCTGGGACTGCAAGAAGCAGGCGTACAGCTCACCGAGCTGGGGTTCGTGAAGGTGAACCCGGCAACGCTGGAAACCACGGCGGCGGGGATCTATGCCATCGGGGACGTCGCCGGCCCACCCATGCTGGCGCACAAGGGAAGCCGCGAAGGGATCGTGGTCGCGGAGCTGCTCGCCGGCCATCATCCCCAGCCGATCAAGTACGACAACGTACCGAGCGTCACCTACTGCCATCCGGAAGTCGCCAGCATCGGTTTGACTGAGGAGCAGGCGAAGGAGCGTAAGTTGGACTACCAGGTCGGCCGCTTTCCCTTCAGCGCCAATGGGCGGGCCCGGACCTCCAACGAGACCGAGGGCTTCGTCAAGATCATCCGGGACAAGAAGTACGGTGAGATTCTCGGGGCCCACATCGTCGGGAGCCACGCTTCCGAGATCATTCACGAGCTGGCGGTGGCCCGCCAGAACGAGTACACGGTCGAGGAAGTCGATCTGGCAATTCACGCTCATCCGACCCTCTCGGAGGCGATCGCCGAAGCGGCGCTCGACTCGATGGGCCGGGTGATACACATCTGAGGGTAGCAAGTGAGAGGTGAGAAGTAAGATCGGTTTCCTCGCCGCGGCGGTGAGTTCTGCCGTGTCCATCGGCCTCCTGGTGATCACCGCGACGGTGTTGGCCGTTGATGCGTTGCGCAGCAACGGGGGTCCGCGCAACCTGGACCTGTCCTTCTACCTTCTGGTGGGCGGGACACTGCTGGGTATCTTCCTCGCGGCGTATGCCGCATGGCGGCTCTTGGCGCCCGTGGCGTCGGCCTACCGTCGGGGTGGACTTTCGATCGTCTGTGCCTTCGCCACCGTTCTCCTCATGCTGATCTGCATTCCGGTGCACCAGGTCCTGGGCCGGCCGGGGCTCCTGCTCCTGCTCGGCGTTTGCGCAGTCACAGCCACCATGCTGGGGCGCCAGGCTCGTCGCCGGGGGGCCGGCGCGTGATGCGACTCGTGGTGCAAGATCTCGGGCGCCGGCCCTACGGCCAGGTACTCGAGCTGCAGCGGGATCTCTGTCGCCGTCGCATCGGGGGAGAGGTGACCGACGACATCCTGCTCCTGGTGGAGCACGAACCGGTCGTTACGCTGGGGCGCGCGACCCGGTCGCAGAGCCTCCCGATTACGGCCGCGGAGCTGGGGCGTCGGGGTATTCCGGTCTACGAGGTCGAGCGCGGCGGCGATGTGACGTTCCACGGACCGGGGCAGCTGGTGGGCTATCCGATCCTGGACCTGAGAGAGCACCGGCAGGATCTGCACTGGTACCTGCGTACCCTCGAGGCGGGGTTGATCGAAGCGCTGGATGCACTAGGCATACCGGCCGGCCCCAACCCCGGGCTCACCGGGGTGTGGACCGGAGGGCGGAAACTCGCCAGCATCGGCATTCACGTGAAGCAATGGGTCACCATCCACGGCTTTGCACTCAACGTCAACACCGATCTGTCCTACTTCGACCTGATCGTGCCCTGCGGCATCAGGGACGTCGTGATGACGAGCGTGGCGGTTGAGCTGGGGCGGACCGATAGCACCGCACTTTGGGAAGAGACCCGCCAGGCGGTCATCGAGGGCCTGGGCCAGGCATTCAATCTGGAAACGTTAGAGATATCCAGTACCCGAGTGCCCCAACAAGGCTAGTTCACCACAGAGGCACAGGGAACATGCCCGCTGCTTCCGTCCCCCGTTGCCTTTAAGAGGCCAATCGGTTTTTCTCCCTACCATGGCCGACTCGACTCGTCGTCCGTCGCCTGAGGCCCAGGCCGACCAGCGGATCCGGGAGATTCTCCGGGCCGCCGACAGCTGGTCCCGGGAAGCGCCCCGGGCGCTCATGCCCGCCATCAGAGCCGTATGCATCCGCCTGGCTGAGATGGTCGCGGACCAGCGGCATTATCTGGCGCCCCTGCCGGAGCCGCAGGAAACCGAGCGCCGTACCGTGCTGTCCCTGGTGGCGGATCGACTCCGCTCTAGGCCGGTGGTCGACGGTGTGGAGCAACACTTGAAGGAGTTGGCCGAGCTGGAGCTTCGGTCAACGGGATCGTGGGCCGTGGTAGCCTCCGCCCAAACCGAGTGGATCACCACGGCGATTCGCTATCTGGAGGGCTGCGCGACCCGGCTACCTGCCGGCGACCGCCCGGACCCCTACTGGGCCGATGACGTCGTGGCGGGCATCATCGCCTCGGTGCGGGCACTGATCGGCGTGGACGAGCTCCACGCCCGAACCGAGGCTCGCTATTCCGGGCCGGTCAAACGGGCCTCGCCCGACGAGGACGTATAGGCCCGGGTTGCGGCCTACCGCGTCGCTGCCCTGCGACCGGACTTCGCCTGGACTGCGTTCCGTTGATCCCCACCATTCTCCGCCAGCAGCTCGAAGAAGCGGCCGAAAATCTCGATCCCGCTCCACAGCTGAGACAGATCCAACTTCTCATTCGGTGAATGGAGCCCGTCATCGGGGAGCCCGATGCCGGTGAGGATCACCGGCGCTCCGGCCAGCCCCAGCTCCGGGACGATCGGTATAGACCCACCAGACCGGACCCGAACCGCCTTCCGCCCTACCACCGATTCAAACGCTTCATCCAGGACCCCGAATGCCGGCGCATTCACGTCTACCTGGACCGCATCGCCCCCATGCAGCAGGGTCACCTTTACCTCGGCCCACTCAGGCGCCAACCGAGCTACCGCCCGCTCGAGATCGCGTCCCACTTTCTCGAACCTCTGCCCTGGCACCAGCCGCAAACTCACCTTGGCGGTGGCCTGCGCTGGGATTACCGTCTTGGCTCCCTCTCCGGTGAACCCACCCCGTATCCCGTGGATCTCGAAGGTCGGCAGCGCCCAGACTCGCTCGAACACCGTCCGATCCTTGAGTCCGGTGAGCACCTTGCCGGTGACCTCGCGTCGAAGAAAGGCCTCGCGATCGAAGGGCAGCTTCTTCCAGGCGTCGAGCTCAGCACCGGTAGGTGGCTCAACCGACTGATACAGGTCCGGGATGCGGATCTCGCCGCTTTCGGCTTTCAGCTCGTTGAGTATTCGGACCAGAGCTTCGATAGCATTGGGCGCTACTCCGCCATACGCCCCTGAGTGAAGGTCACGCTCGAGGGTTCGGACCGAGATCTCCGCGTAGCAGATTCCCCGCAGCGCGGTGTACACCGCAGGCCATCCCGGCGCGTAGTACGACATGTCACACACCAGTGCGGCATTCGCGCGGGTGCGCTCCGGCTCTCTCTGGAGCAGTTCAAAGATCATCTTCCCGCCGCATTCCTCCTCACCTTCGAAGATGAAGTGCACGTTCAACGGCGGCTGCCCCTGCGCATCTAGAACGGCCTGGTAGGCTTTGAGGAGGCAGAACACCTGCCCCTTGTCGTCGGAGGCCCCGCGGGCATAGAGCTTACCATCGCGGATCGTGGGGGTGAACGGAGGCGATATCCATTCGTCCAAGGGGTCGGGCGGCTGGACATCGTAATGGCCGTAGATCAGGAGCGTTGGCCTTCCCGGGATCGCCGGCCCCTCGGCCCACACGACGGGGTGTCCCGGACCTTCGATGATGTTCGCGACCGGACAGCCCAGATCGGCGAGGTGCTGCTTCAGCCACTCCGCGGCCCGCCGGCAGTCCCGAGCGTGCTCCGGCAATGCGCTGACACTGGGGATGGAAAGAAACTCGGTCAGCTCTCGGAGGACCCGGGGTTGCTCGCTTTGGACGAATTTCGGATTCATAGTGATCGCCTCATCCTGTCATTCTCAACCCTTGGGCTCCGCCCAGGGCTCGGAACCGACAGCACCGCTGGTGAGTTACTGCTTCCGCTCCACCGCATGTTCCAGCCGGGCATATGCACTATCTCCCTCGGCTCCTTCCATGAGTGTCCTGAGCCCATTCACGCTTCGCCCAATGTCCCCATCGTGCCGCTGGTACCAACGCTCGAAGAGATCGAGACGGGTCCGGTAGATCCTCGCCCCGATCAGCTGCGCATTGTTAATGGGGCGCTCGGTGAGCCGGCCGATGCGAAGGGTGCGGAGTCGCTGGCTGATCGGACCCTCGAGCTGGTTACGGGCCCAGGCGGCGGCCTCGCGGCGGCCCTCTTCCAGGGCAGCTGAATCCGGATGTTGGGCGTAGAGCGTCTGCAGCCGGCCAACCAGCTCGGAGTAGTAGTCGCCCAGCACGATCTCGTCATGCCAGCGATCGGATGCCTGGCGGGCCCTGATCGTATCGCCTCGCTCCTGGAAGAACGCCTGGGCTGAACGGTAGCCCACGAGCTGGGCAAAGCTCTCATTGAAAGGGGTGGCGCTCTTCACATACAGCGTGTTGTGCGCGATCTCATGAAACACGGTGGCGGCGAGCTCGACCGGATCGCGGCTGACCGCGGTCGAGAGGAGCGGATCGTCGAACCAGCCGAGCGTGGAGAAGGCGGATGACGGCCGGAGATAGGTATCGTATCCCCTGGCCGCGAAGCGCGCAGCCTCCCGGCGTCCTGCTTTCGTGTCGAAGAAACCCTTGTACGGAATCCGCCCCACAATCGGGTACTTCCAGGTATGGGGACAGATGCAGTCCCTGGGCGCGGCCTGGAGGACCAGAAGCAGGGTGTCACGACCCACATCGACATAGGTCGTGTAGGTCTCCTTTGCCTCGAGCCCCAGGCGCGCCGCGTAGTTCCGGGTCTCCAGGACCAGCCCGAGCGAACGCCGCACGGCGGGCTCGAGCGTGCTGTCCCGCACCAGGCGATCTATGGGTTGGCGGGATTGAAGAATCCGGGTCTCCTCGAAGCCTGCTCGGGTGATATAGCGAACATCCTCGCTGGCCAGGTAGGCGGTCCCGTACCCGGCGAACAGCGCGGCAACAACCATGAAGAAAACCATTCGACTCAACGGATCCGGACCAGCGCAATACGAGGCGCGATCGAGTTGGGCAACGCCGTCCCCGTGGGTCCGGTGAGCTGGAGGTCTACAGCCCCAGCACCGGGTGCCTGAACCACGCGGACGTGCCGGCCCGACCCCGCCCGCAGCACGCCGGTGTGAGTATAGCCAACGCCGCTCGTGCTGTCGGGGATCAACGGAAATGGAATCGCGTTGGAGTCGGCGACCGCACGGAAATTCCAGGTCTTATACCTGAGCCGCTCGGCCGGCTGGGAAAAACCCGGCAGATCATCGAGATAGTTGGTGAGCTGCCATTCGCCCACGAGGGTCGAGAAACTGACGCCGGTCCGGGAGGTGACGTTCGCGCTTCCGACCTGGTTGGTCGCGAGCAGCCGCTGGGTCAGGTCGGTGCCCAGGATCGTATCAGTGGCGAAGTTGTCGGCCAGCCAGCGGACAAACAGCCAGTTGGCGCCTCGCTCTTCCAGTTTTCCGGTCGAGTTGCCCGGCTCGATGAGGAAGAAGTCTTCCGGCGATGCAAGGTATTCGAAGGCATTGAGGAGATCGCCCTGCCCCAGAAACTCGGCCTCGCAGGTGCCGGCGACTGGACACTCGGCGTCGGGCACTTCGCGCCCTCCCAACTCCTCCGCGAAATGGGAGAGCCCCTCGTTCAACCAAGTGTCCTCGGCGGTTCCCCCCCGCACCAGCACGTGCTGGTTGAAGCTGATCATGTGCTGGAACTCGTGAATGAAGGTGGTCGGGAGGTGGCTGTTCGCTTCATCCTTGGAGATCGTGCATTGTGAGTTGAGTGGATCGGGAACCAGGCCGTAGAACACTTCGGCCTCGTTGGAGCCCGGATTGAGACCCGAGCGGGGCAGGAGATCGGCGCCGAAGAAATACCCGAGAATCACTCGGCCGGTGGCGTTGCAATCGGGACTGAGTGCATTTACCCGGGGAGTGAGGAGGACAACCACGACGCTGTCCCCGTTGATGTCCGACTCTCGGCCGAAGGCCGTAGTGTCGATGGGATAGAGGAACTGGTCGAAGAGCGTGCGAACCTGGTCGAGATCCGCGACGGTATAGCCCCCGGAAGGGGCGGCATCGTCGACGAAAATGGCCACCCGGTTGCCAACCGACTGAGCTGTCGCCGCCGCCTGGACGAAGCTGTCGCACGCGCTGCTGGCGCAGACGTTAAACGTGTCCTTGGTGCCAAACACCGGCTTCGGAGCCATGAAAGAAGCCGTCCGGCCCTGACTGAAGAGGAGGGAGGACGCGTTGGTGGAGAGCGCGCGCTCGCGAGCCCGGAGCATGCTGTGAAACTCTTCGGGAGGCAGGGGTCTTCGGAACGCCGACAGCATTGGCGAGGGAAGCTGGGCGGGCGCCGCTGCAACCGGCGATTGTCCAGCGACCATGTAGGGGGCGGACACCCCGTCGGGAGTCTCCTGCCCTGCGGTGGCCAGCGGAACGTAGAGGTGTTCCGCACCGCCGGCTCCCGCAATCGGCAAGCGGACACAGGCACCGTCCTGGCTTGGATCGAGGATCTGGTGCTCCCCCACCGTGAGCACACGGGTGCTCGTAACCAGGCATTCGATCGTACCCGGCCCAGTCCCATCGCTGCAGCCGACCAGGGTGGCGAGCAGGCCAGCCAGAAACCAGCGCGAAGATCGCACTTGCTGAATACTCCGGGTAATTGGAAACGGGGAATGAAGCACCGGAAAACGCACGGCGGATATCCAGCAAGATAAGGTGCGGCAACGGTTTTTGACAATCTTGCGACCTGCCGGTACCTTCACTCCGTGTCCGAAAATAATCGGCTGTCGGCGGTCAGGTTCGGTGCTGACGGACTGGTGCCGGTCGTGACCCAGGAGAGCCGTTCCGGCGACATTTTGA
>DASXRM010000107.1:0-20086 GCA_036506575.1 Gemmatimonadales bacterium
GGAGACTGAGGATCCGCTCCGCGACTTTAACCCGAGCCCGGAGTTCCTCCAAGTCGATCGGTTTGGTGATGAAATCATCCGCGCCCGCTTCCATACCGATGCCTCCCCCCACGGGTCGCGACGAGAATGAAATAGACGTAGTGATCGCTCGGCCGTTCCCGGATCCGCCGGCACAGCTCCACACCATCCATCACGGGCATGTCCCAATCCGAGATCACCACCGAGTACTGGCCGGCCTTGAAAGCCTTCCATGCCTTGCTTCCGTCGGGCACTGCGGTGGCCTCATGCCCGAACCGCTCGACTGCGGCACCCAGGTTCAGTCGGGTAACCGAATCGTCTTCAGCAATGAGAAGCCGCATCCCGACCTCCTTCCGCGAGAGTCAAGGCCAAAACCGAGCGGCCAGCGTATCGGTTTCCTTCGCCGCCGGCACCGGCTCGCCCTGCACCGCGGCGACCTTTACCACCCCTCGCACCGCGTTCACCAGAAAGAGCGATTGCTCCTGAATCTCCGTCCAGCTGGAGTGCCGCTCTTCTACCTGCCCTACCAGCTCCGTCAACCGGGCTCGTCCGACCCCCGGCAGCACTCCCAAGTCGAACGCTGGGGCGCACAACTTCTCGTCCTCCCACCAGAGCACACTCCATATAGCCGTTTCGGCGACAAGCCCGCCCGGGGTGAACAGCAGCGCATCATCGGCTTCGGCGCCCCGCGCGACGTCGAGGGCCCGATCGAACTGGGCTCGGTCGGTAGTCTTGTATGGATACGGATGGTGAGCCACCCGGGAGATGATGAGCTTGACCGGGTCGGTGGACCCGACCAGCCGCTCACTCACCTGCACCCCCCGCATGCCCACTTGCAGCCGGTACACCCGGTCCGGCCCTCCTTCCGGCGGAGGCAGCTCGGCCGGCAACGGAATCCCCAGCGCCTTGCAGCTCACCGCTAAACGGCGGAGGTGCAGATACCAGAGCGGCGCCACGCCGTTCCGGATGCGCATCGTCTCGATCAACGCCGGTGGAGAGTGGCGCATCATCACGTGACCGGGGCCGCGACTCGGCGCTCGGACCAGCTCTTGAATGTGGTAGCGCCCAGGATGATCGCGCCGCCCAGCAGGGCCCATGCCCCCGGCGTCTCCCGCTGGACCACCCAGGCCCACAGCGGATTGAGCGCCGGCTCGAGCAGCAGGATCACCGAGGCTTCCAGCGCCGGAATGACCTGGATCGCCGAGGTGACGAGGACATAGGCCAGGGCGATCTGGAACACCCCGAGATACCCGATGATAGCCCAGTCGGCGACGGCATGCGGCCCCACCGGCAGCGCCATCGGGAGGGAGACCAGGAAGGCCGTGAGATTCCCCGAGACCACCGCGGTCGCCGGCGAGCCCCGCCCTGCAGTGGCGCCGAGCCAGCGGAGACCGCACACGGCGAGCGCCCAGCAGAAGCCACTGCCGAGCGCCAGGAGGTTGCCGCGTTCCGGGTCGGGTGCGGTCGCCGCCGGTTGCTGCACTCCGATGAAGAACAGCCCAAGCCCGAAGCCGACCGCGAGCATGAAAAGGATATCCTGCTTCCGGATCGGCTCCTGCAACAGCCAGGGCGCCAAAAACAGGATATAGAGCGGAGCGGTGGACTGGAGAAAGATGGTATTAGCCGCGGTGGTGAGCCGGTTGGCCAGCACGAATAAAATAAGACATCCGGCATAGGCCACCCCCACCAACGCTGCCTGCCAGAGCTTGCCCTGAGCCTGCCGAGGGGTCCATCCCCGGCGGGCTGCCGGCGTCATCAGCCAGAGCGCGACCGCCGCGATGCCGGATCGGAAGCTCGCGATCTGCCAACCATCAAACGCCGCCGCCTTGATCGCGGCACCGCCGGTGGAGAATAGCAGAGCTGCGCCGAGCAGTTGGAGGCGTGCGGTTGTTCGCGGAAGCATGGGGGGAAGATGCAGGAGGCAGGAATCAGGGACCAGGGCGGAAGAGAGGAGGCGGAAGAGGCGGAAGAAAAGGAGGCGGAAAGAGCGGAAGAGAAGCGACGGTAGAGGCGGAAGGAAAGAGGCGGAAGGAGCGGAAACCGAAGCGCGAAGATCCTTCTGCCCATTCCGCCTATTCCGCCTCTTCCGCCCTTTCCGCCCTTTCCGCCCTTTCCGCCCTTTCCGCCCATTCCGCCTCGAGCCGTGGCCGTGCCGGGTCGGTCAAATCAATCCAGTGCCAGGGGAAGGGACGGAGCCGCCGCTCCTTCCCAATGCCGAGCGCCCGGAGGGTGGTAAGCTCACCGATGAAGGCCAGTACTCTCGACCATCGCTCCATGGGTCCGAGGAGGAACTCGGTGACCAGGTAGTCCTCGCCGTCCGGCTCGACTCGCACATCTTCGATCCTTCCGATCGGTCGGCCGTAGGGGTTTCGCACTACCTTGCCGATGAGGTCTTCGAATCGCACTTCGCTCGGCTTCATCCCTCATGCTCCCGGAATCCGGCCGATGATGTGGTCCCGCACCCAGGCTTCCCACGCCCAGGCGGAAGTGCGCTCCGCGTCCAGGTCCACCTTCACATCGATCCCGATCTTCAGCACCTGGGACCAGGGGATCTCGACCGGCTGGTCGTCCTTGGGTCCCCAGCGTCGGCGCCAACCCAGCAACCAATCGGCGAAGCGGGGGTGGATCCGACGGGCTGCAGTGCCGCCCCCGATCACCAGGCGGGCCACGCGGGGCGCCTTGCTCCCCCGCAGCTCCAGCACGATGCCGTCCACCTTCCCCATGAGCTCGCCCTTGCGGTCGCGCACCTGCTGGTCCAGGACAGCGTGTCCCAACTCCATATCAGCTACCTCCCAGCAGCTGTAGCGGAATGGCCACGACCGCCACGATGCAGGCCACGATGCTGATGAAGAGCACGGCCGCGTTGGCGATCCAATGGTTGCCGTGCTCGCCCACGTACTGAGGATCGTTCATGAGGATCAAGAGCGGCACCACCGTGATGGGGAGCGAGAGGGCGGTGAGTGCCATCGAGAAGATGGTGAGCTTGAGGGGATCTATTCCGGTGAAGATGAGCAATCCCGCAAGCAGGATCGCGATAGTATAGACCAGGGTGAACCGAGCCGCCTCACTGGGCTTGAGATTCTCGCCCCATTTCCAGCCGAAGCCCTGGGCCACGAGGTAAGCGATCTGCAGCGCGATCTCGAGTGCGGCGCCGAAACAGGCGATGCCGAGCGAGGCGACGAATAAGATGAACCCCCAGCGCCCGAGCGGCTCCGCCAAGAGGAGCGGAATCTGCTCGTAGCGGTCGATCTGAATTCCCCGGGAGTGAAAGACCATGGCCGCCCCGGCCAGCACCGCCACCGCGATCCCTCCACCGAAGCCCATGCCAATCCCCGCGATCACGCGGTTCACGCCCAGATAGCTCTCATCCCACTCGTCCTCGATGGCCCCGGCGGAGTAGAAGTAGAAGAGATAGGGGCTTACCGAGGCGCCGATGATACTGACCGCCATGAACCAGTATCGCGCGCCGTCGTGCTGCGGCAGACTGGGCAGAGCGTGAGCTCCCAGCTCGTTGACCGGCACATGCAGCCTGAAGGCAGCCACCACGAAGACCAGAGTGACAAGCCCGAGCAGCGAAGCGCCCTTCTCGACCAGACCGAAGTTGTGGGCCCAGAGAAGGAGCCACACGGCGAGCGCCACTACGGGGGCCCACCACTGGAACCGAATCCCGGTCGCGAGCTGCAGTGCCAGGGAGATGCCGCCGATCTCCGAGGCCAGCACCAGAAAGGAGACCAGAACCACGGCGACTAGAACGACGCTGAAGAATCGCACCCCGAAGCGCTCGCGCATCGCGTCGGGCAAGGTGTGCCGGCTCACCGCCGCGAGCCGGCCGCCCATTTCCACCAGGAAGGCAATGCAGACCGTGCCCAGCACGATGGGCCAGACCAGCTGAAATCCGAAAGCCGCGCCGGCCTGGGCGGAAGTGGAGAGGGAGCCGGCCTCGAGGAAGCCGCCGATTCCGGTGACCAGCCCCAGGGCGATCTCCAGCAGCTTGCTCATTGGGAAAGCTTTGCCGCGCTGGCACGGGCCTCTGCCAGTCCCTGCGCCGCGGCCTCGAGGGTCTGCCGCGCATACTCAGCCGGGATTGCCCCCTGTTTCCACAGCTCCGTCGTGAGCCGGGTGGTGGCCTTCCAGGATTCCTCGGTCTGGTGGAGCTTGCGCGCCTGTTCCTTCGCCGAGCCTCCGCAGGCCGCGAGCAGCAGAAGGGAGATCGGGAGCACCGTCGCCAAGCTTCTCAGTCGGCGAACCTGCACGATCAGGGCTGGCTCCGAGCAGAGCGAAGGGACCATCGCTCGTCCTCTCCGAGCCAGGTTGCCGCGATCGCGAGTGCGGCGATCAGATAGACCAGGCCGGCCGGCACCCACATGATGAGCCCCGCAAGCTGCTGATCCTCGAGCGGCGTGAGTCCCCAGGGCGCGGTGCTCCAATCGTAGACCGGATACCAGACTCGCGCCGAGAAGGTGAGGAGCGCGCCAAGCACAGTGGTATGGAGCGCAGTGGTGAACAGATACAGCACGGCGGAGGGTCGGCCCAGACGGCCCTCCCTGCCCCGTAACAACGCCCACCAGAAGAGCAGCGCGGTGGCCAGGAAGCTGACGTGCTGCAAGGCGTGCATTCCCTCGCCTCGGACGCTTGCCTGGTAGAGCCCCGGCGCGTGCCAGAGCCAGATCGCCACGGCATGCATCGCCCACGCCACCAGCGGCAGAGTCAACAGCTCCCACAGGCGTCGCACAGGGCCCGCGGCCGACCAGTTGCCGGCGGTCCGCCGCCAGGACATCGGCAGCGCCCAGAGAAAGGGGACCAGAGGACGGCCGAGGACGAGCAGCGGAGCAGCGACGACCATGAGGAGCTCGTGCTGCGCCATATGGGCTGAGAAGAGGACGCCGCCAAGCTCGTGCATCGGCGACACCAGCGCTACGACCAGTACCAGCCAACCCGCTGCGAACGCGGCGGCCTCCCACCGCCGAACGCCGCGTCCCTCACCGGCGCTCCGCCACAACGCATACACGCCCCTGAGGTAGAGCCAGCCAGTGACGGCCAGCGCGGCCACGACGCCGGGCTCGAAGCTCCAGGCGCCCCAGAGATCGTGCGGCGCAAGGGGCTCGCCGTCGTGCGCGAGGGCGGAAGAGGCGGAAAGGGCGGAAAAGGCGGAAAGGGCCAGAGATAGGCGTAGCCAGGTTCCGACGTTTGTTCCGCCTATTCCGCCATTTCCGCCCCGGCCCGTAAGGGCCGCGCTACCGCCCCTCATTGACACGGATCCAGTATGAAGCTCGGGATCCACATCGCCACGATCACCAGAGCGAAAAGCCCACTCAGCAGCACACCGATCCCGGCCATGAACCGGCTCCTGGCCAACCTGCCACCCTCCTCGGCCGGCCAGGTCGCGCCGGCCGCCCTCCAGCTCCCCCAGGCGGTAACCCCTCCGACGATCGTGAGCGTCAGACAGGCCAGGTGCACCAGATGAACCGGGAGCCCGTTGCGGGAGGAGCAGGCGGTCGGCACCAGGGCGTAGGCGGCCTCGAGATTGATCAGGAAGGCGATTGGCGCCAGCAGCAACCCGACCCAGAGGGCTCGGATCTCCCTGGCGTCAGGCACGTGTGTGCGACTGTCTACCGTCATCTGTTTCTCGCTCGCCCGCTACATGAAATAAGGGGAGAGGAACACCACGACGTAGAGCGGGATCCAGACGCCGGTCATGAAGTACCAGTAAAGCGCATTGTCGCTCGCGCCGGCGAGGTCCCGGTCCTCAGCCGTGTCCTTGAAGAGCAATACCGTGAAGGCGATGGTCTCCGCCATCTCGAGCACCAGCAGCGTGCCGTGCGCGGTGAGCGTGGCCCAGGCCACCGAGCCGTATGCGTTGCTGTCCCACCGGACGTGGAGGGATTTGAACTCGAACCAGCGCAGCACGGTCATGATGACCGCTAACACCGAGCAGACCAGGAAGCCGTTCCGTACCCCGCGGATATCCATCCGGCTGGAGGCTCGGTCGGCCCAGCGCATGGGAATGTTGCTCGCCAGCATCAGCACCGCTTGCACCGTCGGGATGAGGAGCGCGGGGCGGAAGACATGCTCGGGAGGCCAGGTGGAGAAGTTGCGCCGCAGGTAGAAGTAACTCGCGACGCAGATGAAGAGGGTGCTTCCCTCGATGACGATGAAGCCCAGCGTCCCCCACCACATGAGACTGCGATGGCCGAACACGGTTCTGGGGAGACCGCTCACGTCGGCCACCACCCGCATCGGCCTCATCCCTGCTGCTCCACCATGACCTCCTCGTGGTGTTCCCTGCCTTGGGGCCACCCCCAGCCGAGCAGAGAGAGGAGGAGCAGTGGGGCTCCGATCACGGCGCCCCAGGGAGTGAAGATCAAGGTGACGAACAGGATCGTCGTTGCGATCGCGGCGAGCAGCGGCCAGATCGTCGGCACCGGATGGCGATGCACGCTGTCGGGCTCCGCGTCGAGCATCGTCGTCAGCAGCACGTCACGCACATCGGTGCGCAGGCCGGCCACCGCGGGCAGCTCTCCCGACTGCTCCCACAGCGGGGCTCGGCCTTCGACGACCGGTATATAAGCGAAGTTGTAGGGCGGCGGCGGTGAGGTCGTAGCCCATTCCAGCGTATCCGCACCCCAGGGATCGTCGCCGGCGAGGGCACCGCGCCGCAGGCTCATGACGACATTCACCAGGAACAGCACCATCCCGAGCACGATCAGGACGGCCCCGATGGTCGCGAGCAGATTCAGGTCCCCCCATCCCGTGCCCTGGAGATAGGTGTACACCCGTCGCGGCATCCCCTCGAGCCCCAACTGATGCATGGGGAAGAAGGTGAGGTTGGCTCCGATGAAGAGGAGCCAGAAGTTCCAGTCCCCCAACCGCTCATCCAACATCCGCCCGGTCACCTTGGGGAACCAGTAGTAGAACGCGCCCAGCAGCGGAAAGACGGCACCCCCGACCAACACATAATGGAAGTGCGCCACCACGAAATAGGTGTCGTGGACCTGCTGGTCGAAGGAGACCGAGGCCACCATCACGCCCGTGACCCCGCCGATGACAAAGAGCACCACGAAGCCGAGCACGAAGAGAAACGGCACGCTGAAGCGGGGCCGCCCCGACCAGATGGTGGCGATCCAGCAGAAGATCTGGATGCCGCTCGGGATCGCGATCATCATGCTCGCAGCGGTGAAGAAGCTCTGCCCCAGCTGCGGCAGGCCGGTGGCGAACATGTGGTGCACCCAAAGCCCGAAGCTGAGGAACCCGATGCTCAGAAGCGAGAGGACCATGGCGGGATAGCCGTAGACCGGCCGGCGGGTGAACGTGGTCACGATCATCGACACGAAGCCCAAGGCGGGCGTGAGAATGATGTAGACCTCGGGGTGGCCAAAGAACCAGAACAGGTGCTGCCAGAGGAGGGCATCGCCGCCCTCCGCCGGATTGAAGAAGTGAGTCGCCACCAGGCGATCCATCGCCAGCAGTTGGGTCACCGTGGCTATCCACGGCATGGCAAAGAGCACCATGAAGGCCTGCACCAGCATCGCCCAGACGAAGAGGGGCATCCGGTTCAGTGTCATTCCGGGCGCCCGGTTCTTGAAGATGGTGACGATCAGCTCTACCGCCGCTACCAGGGCCGCGATCTCGGTGAAGGTGATGGACTGGGCGTAGACGTCCACCCGTTTGCCCGGCGAGAACTCGGGACCGGCGAGGGGCACATAGCTGAACCACCCGGTGTCCGGGCCGGTGTTGAGGAAGAAGCTGATATAGAGGAACAGACCGCCGGCGAGATAGACCCAGTACCCGTACGCGTTGAGCCGGGGGAACGCCAGGTTGCGGGCGCCGATCATGAGCGGCACGAGGTAGAGTCCCAGCGCCGTTACCACCGGAACGGCGAAGAGAAACATCATGGTCATACCGTGCATCGTGAAGAACTGATTGTACGCGTCGGGGCCCAGCAGGGTGTTCTCCGGCCGGGCGAGCTGGGCCCGAATGACCCCGGCCTCGAGCCCGCCTAACAGGAAGAACACCATCGCCGTGACGATGTACCGCTTACCGATGGACTTGTGATCGACGCTGGTGAGCCAGCCCCACAGGCCGGGAGGCTGGTGCCAGGTCTCTTCCAACCGCAGCCGCACCGACTCGTGGTCCACCGACGGCCGGCGACCGACATCAATCGGCATGCCCGCGCTCACTTGAGCGTCTCCAGGTAGACCAGCAGCGCATGCAGATCGGCGGAGCTCAGCCGGTTGGGCGGCATCTTCACGCCAGGCTTGATCGCTTGAGCATCGAGAATCCACCCGGCGAGGTTCCCCCGAGTATTGGGAAGCGTTCCCGCGGCGATGGTCCGCCTGCTCGCGAGGTGGGTGAGGTCGGGCCCGATCCGGCTCCCCGCAGGCGTGCCCGAGATGGCGTGGCACATGACACAGGAAGAGGCGAGGAAGACTGCTTTCCCTCGCCGGGCCGAGGCATCGGTGGGTGTCGCTGCGGTGTCCCGCTGCCCGGCCAGCCAGGTAGCGAACTCGCCGGGAGGCTCGGCCACGATCAAAAACGCCATCTTCGCATGCTGATAGCCGCAGAACTCGGCGCACTGGCCCCGATACACGCCGGCGCTGTCGGCCCTGAACCAAAGGCTGTTCGGGTTACCAGGGATCTGGTCCCGCTTGGGACTCAGGCTGGGAGGCCAGAAGCTATGGATCACATCGGCCGAGCGCAGCTCAAACACGACCGGCCGCCCCACGGGGATGTGGATTTCGTTCGCCGTGGTCACCCAGTCTTTGGGTAGCGAATCGCGGTACTGCACCTCCCACCACCACTGGTGCCCCGTCACCCGGATCTGAAGCGCATCATTCCCGGGATTGGTCGTGATGGCCCGGCCGACCGAGAGGTCGAAGATCAGGAAGACGAACAGGATGATGGCGGTGAGACCGGTCGCCAGAATGACGACCGTACGCAGCGGCCGCCGTTGCGCCGGATCGTCAGCCTGCTCCAGCGAGTCCCGGTGCCGGAAGGCCGCCCACAGCAGCGCCGCGACAACCAGAATGAAGACGACGATCGAGGTGACATACATCGCGTCCCAGAGTCGATCGACGAGACGAGCCTGGGGGCTGGCCGGGTTCAGCACGGAGTGCGGCTGCTGAACGAAGCTGCCGGCCAGCGCGAGTCGCATCAGGGGAGCTCTGCCGATTTCGGAACCGCGGATTGGACGCGGCGGGCTTTCGGGGTGGACTGCTCCTGCGGCCGCACCTGCATGGCGTCGTCGCGGCCGGGGGCGACGTCCTTGCGGAGCAACCCGCTCATCGAGCGCACGTAGGCGACGATCTGCCAGACCTGGTCGGTGACGATCTTGCCTCCGAACGCCGGCATACCGTTGGGCCGGCCTTCGGTGATCGTCTCGAAGATGTTCTCGGGCCGACTGCCGTAGATCCAGTCCGCATCCATGAGTGGCGGACCGATGCCGCCGCCACCCTGAAAGTGACACCCGGAGCAGTTGTACTGGTTGTACAGCGTCTTGCCCTGAGACACGGCGTACGCGTTTTCCTCGTAGGGACCCGGTCCGGAATCGGCGGGAGCGACACCTCCGGGAACCAGCTCGACCTCGCGGACCGGCGGCTTGGTGACCGCCGCTGAGGAAGGCAGCCCGTAGAAGTCCCGGTGCTCGCGCTTGCACGCAAATAACGCCAGCCCAAGCATCCATAAGCGTAGCGATGTCATCCTGAGCGTAGCGAAGGAGCCGAAGAGAGGGCGTGCCCGAATGGTTTCGCCCCCCTCGCTTCGCTCAGGGTGACATCCGCCGCTGATCCGCTTAGGGTAGCGCAAAGGCATACAGCATCCCGCCCTTTGTCGTCGCCTGGGGCAGATCCTTCATTGCGTTGACAAATCCGAGGGCGGCGCTGGAATCCCGGATGTCCAGGCCGCCGGCGACCACCGCACCCGCCCAGCCGCCCACACCCGAGAGCACGGCGACGTATTCTTTGCCGTGAGGATCCCGATACACGACCGGCTGACCGATGATCCCCGAGCCGGTCTTGAACCGCCACAGCTCTTTTCCGCTCCGGGCGTCGAGCGCCTTGAACCAGCCCTCCATCGTGCCGTAGAAGACCACATCGCCGGCGGTGACGACGGTGCCGCTCCAGACCGGGAATTTCTCCTTGACCTCCCAGGCGGCCTTTCTCCCCACGGGATCCCATGCCGTGAGAACCCCGCGGTTGCCACCCGGGCCGGCATACATCTTCACCGTCGCGGCTACGTACGGAGTGCCCTCGATATAGTTCGCCTGGCCTGCCTCCTCGTCCTGACAGAGGTTCTGATGCGGGATGTACAGCAGCCGGGTGCGAGGCGAATATGACGACGGTTGCCAATCCTTCATCCCGGGTGCGGCCGGACAGATCTCCCGAACCACCTTCCCGGTCAGTGGAGCCTTCTCCTCGACCTCGATCAGCCGACCGGTCTTGAGGTCCACACCCTTGCTCGTGGTGATGTAACCGTACGGATCGGCGGAGAGGACTTCGCCAGTCTGGCGATCGAGCACGTAGACGTAGCCGTTCCGCTCCGGGCGGACCAGCACCTTCCGGGTCTGACCTTTGATCGGGAGATCGAGCAGGACCAGCTCGTTGATCCCATCGTGATCGTACAGGTCGTGCGGGCTCCACTGATAGGCCCACACCGCTTCGCCGTTGTCGGGATCGCGTGCAAACATGCCGGCGGTCCACTTGTTGTCGCCGGGACGGACCTCGGGATTCCAAGGACCGGGGTTCGAAGTCCCGTAATAGATCAGGTTGAGGTCCGGATCGTATGAAATCCAACCCCACGTCCCGCCGCCGCCGATCTTCCAGGCGTCGCCCGGCCAGGAGGAGACGCCGAGATCTTTCCCCCGGTCCTGCGAATAAAACGGCTTGAAGCGCGCGCCGATGAGCACATCCTTGTCAGGACCGGTGTGATAGGCCCGCCATGCCAGCCTTCCGGTCTTGGCATCCAGCGCGGTCAGCCAGCCGCGCACCCCGAACTCCCCACCGCTATTCCCCACCAGGACCTTCCCCTTCACCACCAGGGGAGCCATGGTGATACTCTCACCTCTGCCGATGTCTCCAACCTTCGTCTTCCAGACTTCCTTCCCGGTCTTCGCGTCTACCGCCACCGTGTGGGCGTCGAGGGTGTTGTAATAGATCTTTCCATCGAAGTACGCCGCTCCCCGGTTGACGAGGTCGCAGCAGGCGACGCCTTGAGCAGCCAGCGCCGGAGCCGGTTTGTAAGTCCACTTGAGCGGCGCCCCCGGCTGGGTGAGGTCGAGCGCGTACAGTAGGTTGGGGAACGGCGTCACTACGTACATCGTGCTTTCGACCACCAGTGGCGCGGCCTCATGCCCCCGGGTGACCCCGGTCGAGAAGGTCCAGGCCAGCCGGAGTTGTCCGGCGTTCGCCGCGGTAATCTGGTCCAATCCGCTGTATCGCGTGGAAGCGAAGTTGCGGGCAGGCATGGTCCACTGGCCGTCATCAGTTGCAGGAGCAGATGCTGAGGTATCAGGTTGAATCCGGGCCGGGAGTGTGCTGGTCAGATCGGCGGGGCGCTGGAGCGGCGGGCGCTGGGGCTCCGGAGAGCAGCCCAAGAACAGCACAGCGCTAATTTCCAGGCGCGCGCAGCAGCGATGCAGCAGAATCACGATCGTCGGCCTGTCGGCTTGGGGGTCCCTGCAGCCGCCATTTCTCGGCTAGTGGCCGGAAGGAAAATTCATGTACCCTGGGACAGATGCTGTGACCTGAGCTACAGTGATTCCAGACTTCTCCCCGCCGCTTCCCAACTGCTCGCTCCCTACCTCAACGTGTACAGGTACGCCGCGATGTCCCGAGCCTGGCCCTCGCTGACGCCGAGATTAGGCATCGCCGTGCCGGGCTCGATCGACTGGGGGACCGAGATCCAGCGCACCAGAAACTCGCTGTTGTTGGGGACCTCGCCGGCGATGAACCCGCGATGCGCGAACTGCGTGAGCGGCGGGCCCACCAGGCCACTCGCTCCACTGACTCCGGGGATGACGTGGCAGGATCCGCACCCGTAGGCCACGATCAGGATCCTGCCCCGAGCGGGATCGCCTCCGGCGATAAGGCTACTTGGCGCTTGGCGGCCACAGGCGCCGAGGAGGGCGAGCCATGTCAGCCCGATCGCGAGCTGGCCATTCCACCAGGGGCCCCTGATTCCTGCCTGCGCCATTGTGGTCCTCCCGGTTGCCGCGGCGCTCAGACCGAGCTGGTCGGTGAGTCTCTACTACGGTCTCGCAGCAGCCGTCCCATACAGCGCCGCCGCCGGAACCAAGTTGACATGAGTTCGATGGCCACCGGGCCAGGGCTCGTCTCGCACCTGGCTGATGACCCAGACGTACGCCGCCACTGCCAGGGTCTCGTCCGTGCTGAGGTCCGACTTGCCTCCCCGTGGCGGCATGCCGATGGCAGAACGGGTGACCGACTCGGGTATACCGAACATGATGACAGAATCGATGGCCGCCACCTCGGTGGGAACGAAGTTCAGCGACAGTGTGAGGGTGGAGCCGGCGTCCGGCAGTCCTTCACCATCGGCGCCATGACAGGCGAAGCAGTGCCCCTTACCATGGAATACGCTGTCTCCGGTGCGCACCAGGTCGAGCGTCACGCCTCGAGGAAGCGTGGGTATCCTGGTCGGCTGCCCGTCCTCGTTGGTCTGGCTGAGTGAAACGTCCAACGAGTCCCGCTCTGCCGCAGCGCAATTAGCACCATGCGCGGGGCCGCAAGTCCGGCCTTGGGCCGCCACCACGGCCGGCAGGCTTACCAGCAGCAGCCACCCGCAGCCGATGGACTGCCTCACCGGTTGGCCTCCGCTACCGCTTTGCTGGCCGCGGTGGCCGTGAGCGCAAAGGCCAGAACCCGATCACCACGCGGCGCATTGATCTGAAAGTTCCCGCCCGCCGCCACCGCGACGTACTGCTGCCCGTCAATAGAGTAGGTGATCGGTGGTGCATTCACCCCTGCATCGGCCGCGTAACTCCAGAGTTGCCGCCCGCTCTTCGCATCAAAGGCGAGAAACCGTTGGTCCTTGGTCCCGGTGAACACCACGCCGCCGGCGGTGGCCAGCGCGCCTCCGATCATCGGATCCTTGATTCTGTTCTGCCAGGCGATCTTCCCGGTGGCCAGATCGACCGCGCTGAACAGCCCGTACTGCTGCTCCCCGGTGCCGACGAAAATCCCGCCCAGCCAGAAAGCCGGAGGCTGGAGCGGCTGGGGCTTGGTCTTGTAATACATCGGCTGATGCAGACCTAGCACGTACAAGTAACCGGTCTCCGGGCTGTAGGCGGGGGCAGACCATTCGGAACCGCCATTAGCGCCGGGTAGCATCCGCACGCCGCCGGGCGTGGGCGGGGCGAACAGGTTCTCCTGAGGCACGAACGCCTCGGAGCGGCGGATCGGTCGCCCGGTCGCGCGCTCGAGCAGATAGACCCAGCCGGTCTTCCCGGCCTGGGCCACAGCGGGAACGGTCTTGCCGTCGGGCCCGGGAACATCCACCAGCACGACGGGACTCACCGCGTCGAGGTCCCACACGTCGTGCGGCAACTCCTGAAACGACCAGCGAAGCTTGCCGCTGCCGAGGTCCACCGCGACAATCGAATTGGTATGGAGGTTGTCGCCCGGACGCACGCTCCCATCTAAGTCGGGTGAGGGGTTCCCCACGGCGAAGATCACCAGGCCTAGTTCGCGGTCGATCGCCGGCGCCTGCCACATGGAGCCGCCGCCCACCTTCCATGCCTCGGCGTATTTCGCGCTGTCCGCCTTTTCCCGGGCTAAATCGCGGTGCAGCGGGACTCCAAACGGATCGGTCGGGCTCCACTTCCCCCACCATCCACCCTGATCGGGACTTGGAATGGTGTAGAAGCGCCAGACCTCCGCACCGGTCGCTGCATCGTACGCCGTGACCCTGCCTCGTATGCCGTACTCGGCGCCACTCACGCCGACGATCACCTTTCCATCGGCTGCCACGGGGGCCGCATCCACAGCATAACCCCGCTCGTTGTCGGCAACACGCACGCCCCAGGCCTTGGCCCCGGTCTTGGCGTCGAGGGCCACCAGGCGAGCGTCGAGCGTCCCCATGTAAACGCGGCCGCCATAGACAGCCACCCCGCGATTCACCGAGCCGCAACAGTGCACCGTGGTCGCGAGGCTTTCGGCGTACTCCCACAGCTTGCGACCTGTCCTCGCATCAAGCGCCACTACATGATTCAGTGGGGTGGAGACGTACATGATGTTTCCGATCACCACCGGACTGGCTTCGAACGCGTGGGCAATGCCGGTGGCGTAATGCCAAGCCAGCCTCAAGCTTCCGATGTTGACGGTGTTGATCTGCGAGAGCGGTGAATACCTTTGGTTGCTGTAGTCCCGGCCGTACGAGGGCCAATTCGAGCTCTCGGCCATGGCTCGCTGCAAGGCCTCGTCGTCGGCAACCTTCGGCCGCTCGTTTGTGGTGACGCGACAGGTAACCAGCCCGACGGCGAACAGCGGCGACCAGAGCCGGAGATGGCTCATCGATGCAGGCTCAGACCGGGTCGCGCGGCGGCGAAGCATGGTCGCCTGCGAATGAGGATCACTCCGCGAAAGGGCACCCCCTACCCGCCTCAGGATCAGTTGGGAAATCATACATTCCACGTAGCATACCAGGGCGCGGTGACCCTGCTCACGCGTTCATCTTTTCATCACGGGGGGCCATGCGCACCATCATCGAGCCGTTCGAGATCAAGGCGGTCGAGCTTCGGCGATGAGCTCGGAGCTAGCTTCGCGACCTCACTTTCACGCTATACACTTCTTGGCGAACCGCCCGGAACCCCCGCTTCAGGTAATTCGGCAACGCCGCCGGATGGTCCAGGGTGCAGGTGTGAAGCCAAACTCGAGCCGCCCCCAACCCCCAGGCCGACTCGACCGCGCGGGTTAGGAGGTACTTCCCCCATCCCCGGCCGATGAAGTCGGGGAGAAGCCCGAAGTAGGCGATCTCGACCGACCCGTCCTCGTGCTCGCGCAGCTCGAAGTACCCCGCCGGCTCCTCCTGCCATGACATGAGCCAGATCGAGACGCCGGGGGTCGTGAGATAGGCGCTGATGGTGTGGTCGCTCCAGTCGAGTCGGTCGGTCCAGTGATAGGCGCGACCGACCTCCTGGTACAGAAAACGAAAGAACGAGACGGTGCACTCCTCGAGCCGTTCGATCCTGAGTTCGGGCCTCGGTTGCACTGCGGGCCGCAGATCATCCGGCGACAGCATCTCCAGATAGGTTCGCGTCACCGTCGTCAGTCCCACCGCCGATTCTCCTGGTTGGAGCCCTATTAGAACAAACCTGGAGTTCAACAAAAAAACAGCGGCCCCGGAGTGTTCCGGGACCGCCGCAAAGACCGGTCGCCAGCTCTAGTATTTTTTGGTCGTGTCCGACGGCGCAGCCGAAGTGTCAGACGGAGCCGCCATCGTCGTATCGACGGCCGCTGAGGTGTCAGCGCCCTGCTGGGTGAGCGTGTCGCTCGGCACATTGCCCGGCGCAGCCGTGGTGTCAGCGGTGACGTTGGTGGTGTCCGGCGCCACGAAACTCGTATCCGTAGGTGCCGGGGTCTGCCCCATAGTCGTATCAGTGACAGCGGTGGTGTCTGTGGTAGTCACCGCCGTGGTGTCACGCTCGGGGGCCGCCCCGACTTCATCCTCGGAACGTTGGTGGCAGGCCGCCAGCGACGCCGCGGCAGCCAGCATCAAAAGGTATCTCATAGGTGTGCTCCTGGGGCCAAGGGACCCTGCCCGCCTAAGGGTCTCAGCCGCTGTTGTCCATGTGCCGCGGGCCATAGCGTGGTGTTCGGCCGCGCTGTTCCTAGCCGCGTTGCGAAAATGTACTCCGACTTTTGGAATCCCGATAGGTCATAGGTCACATGATCGGTCAGGTCCGGAGCTCCGCCAAGTCTCGAAACAGGTCCAGCGCCTGCGGATTGGCCATGGCGTCGACGTTACTAACCGGCCGGCCATGAATCACGTCCCGGACCGCCAGCTCGGTGATCTTGCCGCTGATGGTACGGGGAATGTCGGCCACCTGGACGATCTTGCGGGGGACATGGTGAGGGCTGGCATACTCGCGAATGCGGCTCTGGATACGCCGGCTCAGGTCATCCGTGAGGGTAGCGCCCTCCCGGAGCCGGACGAAGAGCACGATCCGGACATCGCCCTGCCAGTCCTGCCCAACTACAAGGCTTTCAACGACTTCTGGTAGCTGCTCCACCTGCCGGTAGATCTCAGCGGTCCCGATCCGCACCCCACCCGGGTTGAGGGTGGCATCGCTTCGACCCAGGATGATCAGGCCGTCATGCTGGGTCAGCCGGGCCCAGTCCCCGTGGCGCCACACCCCCGGGTAATGGTCAAAGTAGGCCGCCCGATACTTCGCTCCAGCCGGGTCCTCCCAGAACCCGACCGGCATACTGGGGAATGGACGAGTACAGACCAGCTCCCCTTCCCGATCACGGACTGGGCACCCCGCCGGATCGAACACCTCCACGCTCATTCCCAGCCCCCGGGTCTGCAGCTCCCCCCGCCAGACCGGTCCGATCGGGTTCCCCAGCGCAAAACAGGAGACGATATCGGTGCCCCCGCTGATGCTCGCGAGGTGGACATCTCGCTTGATCTTTCCGTAGACGTAGTCATAGCTATGCCCCGCAAGCGGACTTCCGGTCGAGAGAATGGCGCGCAACCCGCCGAGGTCGTGAGTGCGGGCCGGCTCGAGTGCCTCCTTCTCGGCGAGGGCGAGGTATTTCGCACTGGTCCCGAACACTGTGATCCGCTCTTGCTCGGCCAGGTCCCAGAGTAGCGAGGGAGGACAGAGCGGCGCTCCATCGTAGAGCACGACGGTGGAACCCACGGCAAGGCTGGAGACCAGCCAGTTCCACATCATCCATCCGCAGGTAGTGAAGTAGAAGATCCGATCCTCCCGCCGGAGATCGGTGTGCAGCACCAGCTCCTTCAGGTGCTGGAGCAGGGTCCCGCCGGCGCCGTGCACCATGCACTTTGGGAGGCCGGTAGTGCCGGAGGAGTAGAGGATGTAGACGGGGTGGTCGAAGGGCAGGCGGACGGGCGGACGGGCGGACGGATGGACCGGTTGTCCGCCTATCCGCCTGTCCGCCCACTCGTTCCACATTAGAGCATCGCGAATACCCGCGACATCCGGCCGCTCTCTGAGATAAGGAACCACGACCACTCGCTCGATCTCGGGGATCCGCTCGCGCACCTCGCGGACCCGGGAACGCGAATCGATCTCCTTGCCCGCGTAGCGATATCCGTCGGCACAGAAGAGCACCCGTGGCCGGATCTGACCGAATCGGTCCAGCACGCCGTTAGCTCCAAAATCGGGCGAGCAGGACGACCAGATCGCCCCCAGACTGGTGGCCGCCAGCATGGCAATGACGGCCTCGGGTAGGTTGGGCAAGAATCCGGCGACGCGATCGCCGGCCACGATCCCCTCCCGCTGGAGGGCAACCGCTATCCGCGCGACCTCGGCGTTCAATGCCCGGTAGCTGAGCTCACGTTGGCGCCCCCGCTCGTTCCAGAAGACCAGCGCCGGACGGTCATCGCTATACCGGAGCAGGTTCTCCGCGAAGTTGAGCCGCGCGCCGGTGAACCATCTCGGCCCGAGGTTGGGGTCCGGCGGCGCCATCCGATCGACTCCGATGACGACCTCATCCCAAGGAAGCTGGTCCTCTCGCCCATCCGCCACTACGCCACAGAACCGCCAGACCTCGGGCCAGAACCCGTCCGGGCGCTCCACCGACCAGCGGTAGAGCGAAGCGAAGTCGCTGACCCCTTCCGACCCTACCGGCTTGTGTTGCTGGATGTGCCCGATGAATGCGGTGAGATTGGCCCCGCCGATACGATCAGCATCAGGAACCCAAAGCGGCGTTTCTGAAGGCGTGGATTTCTGGTTCATGCCGGGTGTACAGACATTCGGCGGTCCTCCGGACCGCAGAAATCTCCTATCAGGCTCTTGCCTCAACACCATCACCATTCACCTCTCCGTCCTCTCCGCCCTCTCCGTCCTCTCCGTCCTCTCCGTCCTATGTAGTCGGCGGGTTGAACTGCGCGTGCTGCGCGTCGAGCCAGGATTTGTGGTAATCGGGGTCCTCGATCGAGAGCGCTGGCTTGGCCACCTTCAGCGGGCGGAACGTGTCCATCATGACCGCGAGCTCCTCGGTGTACTTGGCACCGATGCTGGCCTCCGCGCGGCCTGGATGGGGGCCGTGGGGAATCCCGTCGGGATGATGGGTGATGCTCCCGAACTCGATCCCTTTCCGGCTCATGAACTCGCTGGAGGCATAGTAGAGCACCTCGTCCGAGTCCACGTTGCTGTGGTTGTAAGGAGCCGGCACCGCCTCGGGATGGAAGTCGTAGGGACGGGGACAGAAGCTGCACACCACGAACCCGTCGCCCTGAAAGGTCTGGTGCACCGGGGGCGGCTGATGCACTCGGCCGACGATCGGCTCGAAGTCGTGGATGTTGAAGGCCCAGGGGTAGAAGTACCCGTCCCAGCCGACGACATCGAACGGATGATGATCGAGGATGATCTCATTGAGCCCATCGTACTGCTTCACCAGAATGCGGAAGTCGCCTCGTTCGTCGTGAATGCGCAACTGAGTGGGCCGGCGGATGTCTCGCTCGCTATACGGCGCGCCTTCGATCAGCTGGCCGAACTCGTTCCGGTACCGCTTGGGCCAACGCACGTGGCCGCGACTCTCGATGACCAGGAGCTTGGTCGGCTCGCCGCTCAGATCCAACCGGTAGCGATGCATGATGCCCCGATGGATCACGAGGTAATCGCCCTCGCGATATGGCAGGTCACCGTACATTGTCTCCAGCGTTCCGGTTCCCTTGCTCACGTACACCAGCTCGTCAGCCTGCGCGTTCCGGTAGAAATGAGCGTCGTTCTCGTCGGGCTCGACGTAGAGCATCGCCACCTCCGGGTTGAACAGCAGGGGCACGCGGTCCAGCGTGGGGCTGCCGCCCTTCTTGACTTTGGACGTGCGAAAGTGTCGGTGGCGAAGGGTGTTGTCGGAGTCGGCCTCGTACTTCTGCTCCCGGAGCCGCTTGGCCGATTTCACTGTGGTGGGAGGATAGGTGTGATACAGCAGGGACGAGGTCCCGGTGAATCCCTCGTGCCCCATCAGCTCCTCGGCGTAGATCCCGCCATCCGGCTTCCGGAAGGCGATATGCCGCTTGCGCGGGATTTGGCCGAGTGTGTGGTAGATCGGCATTTTGAACCTCCAAGAACGTGAGCGGTCACAAATTTCCTCGCGCCGCCTGCTCCCGCTCGATCGCCTCGAACAACGCCTTGAAATTTCCCTTACCGAAGCTCTTGGCGCCCTTGCGCTGAATGATTTCGTAGAAGAGCGTCGGCCGGTCCTGCACCGGCTTGCTGAAGATCTGAAGCAGATATCCTTCGTCGTCACGGTCGACCAGGATGCCCAGCTCCTTGAGCGGCACGATGTCTTCATCGATGCGGCCGACCCGGTCCAGCACGGTGTCGTAGTAGGTCCTCGGCACCTGGAGGAACTCGACCCCACGATCCCGAAGCGCGGTGACCGTATGGATGATGTTGTCGGTGGCGATCGCGAGGTGCTGGACGCCTGGGCCGCGGTAGAACTCGAGATACTCGTCGATCTGCGACTTCTTGCGACCTTTGGCTGGCTCGTTGATGGGGAACTTGATCCGGTCGTTGCCGCTGGCCACCACCTTGGACATGAGCGACGAGTACTCGGTAGAAATATCCTTGTCGTCGAACGAGATGAGATTGCGAAATCCCATGACGTCCTGATAGAAGTTGACCCAGGTGTTCATAGCGCCGAGCTCCACGTTGCCCACACAGTGGTCCACATGGAGCAAACCGGTCTGTGCCGGATGATACTGCGGCTCGCGACGCACAAAACCGGGCATGAAGAGACCGCGATAGTTGCGACGCTCCACCAGCGAATGAATCGTGTCGCCGTACGTGCGAATCGCCGCGATCACGACTTCGCCGTCCGTGTCGCGGAGAACCTCCGGCTTGCGCACTGATTGCGCCCCCCGC
>DASXRM010000108.1:0-4862 GCA_036506575.1 Gemmatimonadales bacterium
GCCAGCGGACCGCGATCAGCCGCTACGACGTCAACGGCGACCTCGTCTTCGAGTTCGCCGACCGGGGCGTCTCCGCGACCGGTGGGAAAGGCATGGGGTTCCTCCTCCACTACGCCCTCGGAAGCCCGGCGACCGGGGCGCAGCAGCTCGGCGCCACCTCCGCGTGGCAACAGGTCCACGTTCCCGGAACCACCGACGGCCTGTCACTCACCTGCGAGGTCGGCCGTCCGCAGATCGCAAGCCCCTACACGTCCATCCGGTTCGGCTACTCGGGGATCAAGTTCTCGGGATGGGAGCTGACCTGCTCCGATGGCGCGCTCGCGCAGCTGAAGCTCACCGCCGACGGGATGAACTGCACCACCACCGGCTCCGTCACCCAGCCCGTGTTCGCCGCCGCTGCCTACCAGTCGCAGATCTTCTCGTTCGTGGACGCCTACGCTGGCGGGTTCCTGATCGGGACCGGCACCCAGGTGGGCACCGGGTCGCTGCCCGGCACCGGTGGCACGGGGACCGGGACTGGGAACTACACCACTCTGACCGGCACCGCGTCGGTCAGCCACGTGGTGAAGGGGTTCACCCTCACCGGCGCCCGGCCGGTCGCCGGTGAGCGGTACGGGTTCGGCAACGCCGGCATCAAGCGTGAACAGCTATCCAATGGAATACCCACCATCACCGGCACCCTGGACGCCGAGTTCACCAACCGGACCGAGTTCTACGACCTGTTCTCCACCAACGCGACCCGGTCGTTGCAGCTCGACTTCGCCCACGGCATCAACGGGTCCGGCGCCGACGGTGCCGCCGGGTCGACCGGCACCGGCGCGTACCGTTTGTCCATTGTACTCCCGTTCGTGAAGTTTAAGTCAGATCCCCTCGCGGTTGGGGGGCCTGACTTGGTTCCGGAGAGCATAGGTTTTGAGGCCTATGATGACGGCTCCGGCCAAGCTGGTGGGGCGCCCCTGCAAATCCGGCTTGTCTCGCAAGATCAGGCTTTTTAGTGCTCTGACCTGCTAAAATGGTGGCCCGGCGGTGTAGTGAGCACCCCGGGCCCGGCCAGCACCTAACCCGTGGAGGGGTGCCGACACATGAAGCCTACCGACCTGCCTGCCAAGCTGGCAGCCCTGATCCGCGTCGATGAAGCCGCTGGTTGCTGGCTGTGGACAGGGTTCGTTCGCAAGGACGGCTATGGACACCGGTACTGGCCGCCAGGACGGAACTCGCCCCAATGGCTCGCGCATCGGCTGGTCTACACACTCCTTGTTGGTCCGGTCCCTGATGGCCTTGTGCTTGATCACCGCTGTCGTGTGCGTGCCTGCGTGAACCCGCTGCACATGGAGCCGGTCACCTTCGGAGAGAATTCCCGCCGGGGCGAGCATCATGGCTTGCCGAACACGGATGGCTTCTGCCGCTACGGGCGGCACCCCTGGATTCCGGCGAACATTGGCGTCTGGCCGGCTGGCGGCCGTTATTGCAAGCTCTGCCGTCGGGAGAAGAAGGCTCGCCAGAGAGCTGCCCAGAGGGCTCGGCCTGGTCCCGGCCAGCAGCCGCTTCTATAGGAGGGACTGTTCTGATGCCGACCATCGAACTCCCCGACGGCCACACGGCCGACCTCCGCGACATCGGCGACCTGCGCCGCGGCGATGTCCGGTTCGCGCTCAAAGCCGCCGACGACGAGGGGATCAACCTGTTCGGTGCCGGGATGGGCCTGTCCGGGATCGGCACCCTCCAGGACGCGCTGATCGTGCGGTTCGTGCGTCGCTGGTCGCTGACCAGCGAGGACGGTTCCCCACTGGAGGTGTCGCTGACCAGCGTCCAGGACCTGCCGGTCAAGTACCACAAGCCGCTGGCTGCGGTGGTCACCCCCGCGTTGGCGGAGATCCTCGGCGGTGGCGAAGCCAACGGGCAGGCACCCAGCCCTTTGCCCGCGGGACCCTCGTCAACATCGGCCAGTACGGGCTGAAACCGCAACTCGCACAGCGGCTGGATCCGGTATGGCATGCCGCCCTGGATGACCTGTGGTGGGCTGACCGGTTCCGGTGGACCCCCACCATGGTTGACGAGCTCGGCTGGAGGCAGGCGCAGCGGCTCCGGTTCGCGACTGAGGCGATCGACGAGGGCCGGCAGAAGCGCGCTGACGAGGAAGCCAAGAGGCAGGGCTGATGCCGAAGATCGACGTCGCTGACTACACCCAGCTGTACCGTGCGACCCGGGGGATGAAGCCGGAGATCCGCAGCGCGTTCCGGAAGCGGTTGCGGAAGGCTGCCGACATTGGCGCGCGTGGCGCGAAGGTGAAGATCCGCGCGATGCCCGCCACCCGCAAGTACACCGCCACCGGCGCGGGCCGCCACGTTCGCGGCAAGACCGCCCGCGGGTTGCGATCCACGCTGGCGACCAACATCCACGTGCAGGTCACCGCCCGGGAGGTGGCGATCCGGCAGTTCTCGACCGGGATCAAGGGTCGCAACGCCCAGGACCTCCCCAGAGATATTGATAGAGGTGACTGGCTGCATCCCACGTTTGGACACGAACCGGAGGTCTCCCAGACCGGCTGGCCCTACTTCATGGCGACCATGCGGGAGAAACGGCCAGAGATGGAACGCGAGGTCCGCAAGGTCCTGGATGACGTGAAGGCGAAGATCATCGCCGGCAAGCTCCACCTCGGCTAGTGGTTGATGCCCCTGCCTCGCCTCGCCCAGCCCCGCCTGGCCAAGCCCGGCCCCGCCCCGCCGAGCCCCGCCTTGGCTAGGACCCTTCGATCTTCTCGACCTTCTCGCGTAGCTCCTCAAGGAGCTGGTCATGCTTGGCGAGCTTCGCGGCGTGCTCGTCCATGACCCTGGCCAGCAGCATTAGCCCGGAGGTGACCTGTACCGCCCACTCCCGCTCCTGTGAGGTCAGCACGCTGAGGTTGGTCGCCTGCATCACCGCGACGGCGTTGCCCATCCGCTTGCGGGCCTGCTGCTTGTACGCCTCCGCGAGCCGTTCGTTCTCTGACGGGTGCAGGACGCGGTAGCCCTTCCCGCGCACGACCGCGAGGGCCTTCTCCCGGGTCTTCCACAGTTCCCGGTTGGCGCGGGCGACAGCACGGTAGAGCCGGTTCCGATCCTCGGTCTCTAGCTCGTCGAGGAGCTGCTTGTGGGTGATCTCCTGGCCGTAGTCAAGGTCGGCGACCTGGTCGAAGACGACCCGCCAGTCCGCTCGCCCGTCAGGGCGTGATGCTTGGAACAGTCCGCCTGTGCTCACCGTCTACCTCCTTGCCAAGCCCAGCCCTACCCAGCCGTGCCACGCCCCGCCCAGCCAAGCCGCGCCGCGCTGTGCCTAGCCCTGCCTTGCCGGTCCTCGCCTCGCCGCGCCCGGCCTCGCTCCGCCTCGCCGCGCCTTGCCGAGCCCAGCCTCGCCAATCCCAACCCAGCTAGGCCCCGCTTCACCGTGCCACGCCCCGCCATGCCGTGCCGCGCCTAGAGTTCCTTGATCTCGGCGGTGAACCGGCCGTAGCCATTCACCCGGTTATCCCCGAGCCCCTCCACGATCCCGGCGGCGTTAACGACAGCCTTGAAGTCGTCGAAGTCGAGCGCGTCAGTGATCAGCTCCCACTCGGCTTGGAGGGTCCACGCGGGAAACATCGGACGAGTACGGATAACCCGCTTGCGGCCAATCCCAACCGAGGTGGTGTAGCGGTACCTCGGGTCGTCCCACAGCGCCGCCGGGTCCGAAGGGCCATCGTGCTCAAGGGGCAGTTCGAGGGCGACAGGGATCACCGCCCGGTTGACGGCAGTGCCGAGGCGCCGGACCACCCCGGCCCGCTCGAAGCAGCGGCGCACGTTCGCGGCGGGGACGTGGATGCCTGACCGGCCGACGTAGAGGCCACCGAGGAACTCGAGGCGGGCGATGGAGACACGGTCGTCGTCGGTCTTCTTCCGCTTGCTAGTGAGGGCCGCGATCTCGCGGGTGAAGTGGTTGTCCGGGTCGTTGAGCTGGATGTTGTGCTGAACGAGCGGTGATGTGCCAGTCAGCACTGTGAGGACGCGCATGCCGTTCTCCTTCGAGTAGTCCTTGCCGGGCCTTGCCAAGCCTCGCCTTACCCGGCCGCGCCTTGCTTTGCCTTGCCATGCCAAGCCGCGAGATACGCAGCATACAACGCGAGACGAGCGGCGAGCAAACCGAGATACCGGAGAGGAGCGCGAATGCCTGGAAACACAGCAAGCCTGACATTCAAGCTCTTCGGAGTGGACGTAAACGCCAGTCGTACCATATCGGGCGTAGGGGTCGCAGCGGCCGGAACTGCTAAGGACCTTCAAGTCCTATCGACGGGCACGCTGAAATTCGTGGCGGCGGCTGGCGCAGCAGGAATCGCCAGTGTGGGACTCGCAGGAACTCTGGGTGCTGGCTTGGGTGTCGCATTCGCCGGAGTTGGCGTTGCGGCGGCTTTGATGAATAAAGACGTGTCCAAGCATTTCAAGGAGCTGGGCATCGGCATCAAGAACCAGATCAGCGCGGCGGCGAAGCCGGTGCAGGACAGCATGCTCCAGCTGTTCAAGTACATCTCGAGTTCGATCAAGACGATGGGGCCGCTGTTCCACACCTTCTTCGCCGCAGTCGCACCGCTCGTCACGATCATCGGTCAAGGGCTCGTTCAGGCGGTCGCCAACCTGATCGGTGAGTTCACCCCCCTCGTCAAGGTTGTCACCCCGATCGTGAAGGAGCTGTTCGCCCAGCTGCCTGACTTGATCGGGAACATCGCGTACGCGTTGAACGAGATCCTGTCGCCGCTGTCCGGGAACACCAAGGCGTTCGGCACCCTCCTGCAAACCATCGGCAGTCTGCTCCCGATCGTGGGAAGCATCATCGGGTCGCTGGTCCGCCTCGGC
>DASXRM010000109.1:0-11535 GCA_036506575.1 Gemmatimonadales bacterium
CTTGCCAACCCGGCCGGGGCCCTATTCGGTCGAGGCCGTGGCGGGAGATGGAACGTCGCTCCTAAGAATCTCTTTCGATGCCACACCGGTACCAGACGATCCCCGAGGCAGCCGGCTGTTCGCCTTTGCCATTCCATTGGACCAGGCGGGCGCCGCTCGACTCGGAAGTGTTCGGTTGACGGCACCGGGCGCGCAGCTCGCTGTCATGTCCCAGTCGGCTGCACAGCTACCACGAGGGACGCCGGCGGCGGGTGTGGTTGCCCAGCGGGAGGCGGGCGCGGTGGCGCTGAAGTGGAACGCCGCTGCCCATCCGATGATCATGGTGCGCGATCCCGACAGCGGAGAGGTGCTCTCGTTCGCCCGCGGAGGCCTAGCGAGACTGCGTACCGGGAAGGGTGAGCTTGACCTCGAGGTGTCGGACGGAGTGCAAAGTCACCGGGTACGCCTGGCCATCAACCGCTGATAGGCTGACTGCTCCGGTTTCGTCGCTGCGTGGGCGAGGGTGCCGGAGCTTTCCTCGGGTGCGGCGTGCGGTGGCTCCGCCCGGTTCGATCGCCACACCCGTCTCTTTCCCTGCGCGATCTCGTCCATGGTCCGGCCGGTAGCGACTGAGGTCTGATGATCGGCCGTGACGTCCGAGTCCGGCGCCGCGTATTCGTCGCGGTGCTTGATGAGCAGCCACTGGGCCCGGCCCCGCTGATCCCGCCGGGTGCGCACCAGCACCCACGATCCTCGCAGCCGTTTGCCGTGCAGCACGAACTTGAAGTCCCCCTTCTGATAGCCCCGCCTTAGCCCCTCGGTAGGATCGGGATCGCTGCCTCCATAGGCGTAGGTGCCCCGATCCCAGAGCATCACCGTGCCCCCGCCGTACTCGCCTTTGGGGATGGTTCCCTCGAAGGCATTGTACTCGATCGGATGGTCCTCCACTTCCATGGCGAGACGCTTCACCGACGGATCGAGGCTTGGTCCCTTGGGGACGGCCCAGCTCTTCATTACTCCGTCCAATTCGAGACGGAGGTCGTAGTGCAGATGACTGGCCGCGTGCTTCTGAATGACGAACCCCAGCTTTCTCGCATTGCGCGCGGTGCCACCTTTCGGTTCCGCGGTGCGGGTGAAGTCCCGCTTGCGCCGATACTCCGCGAGCTGGGGCTCGGAGGTCCGTGCCGGTTTCGCCGGCTTGTCTGATCGACCCTGTGTCGTGCTCTTCCGTCGGCGTATCGGCTTCTTGGGCATCAAGCTCTCTTTCTGCCGCTTCCGCCAGGCTCTCGGTGGAATGCCCGGCGCAGCTCGATCTTGGCCCTCTCGAGCGTGCGCTTCCGCTCCGGAGTCAGCTTCCTGCCTGCTCGATTGATGTAGAGATTGAGCATCGACATTGCCGAGCGGAATGGCTCTGACTTACGGCGGCGGCTTCGTTCGGCCGACCGCTTCAGCGAGAGAGCGATTCCGCGGGCACTGCGCTGGCGAAAGACCCCTTGCTCCAGATCGAGGGCATCGCTGGTGCGCGCCACCCGTGCCGACCAGCGCCGCGGTCTCTTTCCGGCGGCGCCACGCTTCGCTTTGCTACTTCTCATAATGTCGCAGCTGCGAGAACCTTTCTCTGCCCAACTCTACCTCGCCCCGTCTCCGTGCCGCCGTGTTCGCAATCACCGAAGCTGCTCCATCGTGCACTGCTCCGCCACCGTCATGGTCGAGCCGCCAATTTGGGGGCGCGTCGTCCCCGCCTGATGGCGCCGGCGACCGGCTCGTACACCAGTTCCTTGTTCTCCAGCGCTGCCCGTAGCAACATCGCTCCCCGGCTCATGTCTCCCCGTCCCACAAACTCGATTGGAAAGAGCAGGCGCTCCCCCAGGACCTCGAGCAGCAGGTCCACGTATTTGCCGGTCGCAATACTGCCGAGGAGGACGACTTCCAGATTCTCGACCCGTTCCAGCCGGGACACGTCGCGGTGCAGCGGGGTGCGGTAGCGAGGATGGTCCGGCCGGATGTCCACGGTTCCGAAGTTGCGCAGGTCGTTGATGCCTATCGCAGTATCTGCAGCCAGCAGCCCGCGATCGGTGGTGATTACCTGCACACCCGCCTCACCCGCCGGTGGACGCGCGAACCGCGCCGCGTAGGTCAGCTTGCCTCTGAAATAGAGTCCGCTGAGGAAGCTGAACGCCTCACCGATAGTGAGGCCGGCGGAGCGGAGTCGCTGGGCGAGGGGAAAGGCGGCGCGCTCGTTGAGGAGAATGGCGGCGCGTTTACCGCCGCAGTGCGCCGGAGAGAGGAGGAAGATCCGAAGTGCGGTCATCACGGTTCAACTGGACTGCCTTGCCCGGTCCCGGTAGCGGACTCGGTCGTTGGCGCGGCGTCCTTTCGCCTTTGCCGGCGGACCCAGAATGGGGGTGAGCACCCGGTGAAGGGTTTCGGTGGTAAACGGCTTCTCCAGGAAGGGCAGCTCGGGATAGGCCTCTATCAACTCGGCGATCTCCCCCACGGGGTAAGCCGACATCAGCACGATCGGAAGCCGTGGGTGCAGGTCCCGCGCCCGTTCGGCCAGCTCACCGCCATCCATATAGGGCATGATGACGTCGGTGAGGATCAGGCGGATCTCGCCAGGGTGTTGCTGGATGTAGCGCAACGCCTCGCGACCATCCCGCGCCGTCCTTGACCGATAGCCGAGAGCACGAACCATCCGGGCCGTGGTCGAGCGAGGAGTCTCTTCATCGTCAACGATCAGGACCGTAGGCTCGGCTGAAAAACGGGTCCGGCGGTCACCTGGGGTTGGCATACGGGCTCCCGGCAGTGGTCGCTGCCTTTGGCCCTCCCCACGAAGAGGGTGAACTGTTGACCTGCGCCCGCATGCCAAGATCATGCGGAGGAATAGGCTACCGGCCGAATGGGGACGACGCGGTGACCTGCATCAACACGCCGGCCCCGTACCTTCCCGTCTCCCATCGGTACTACTTACAAGCTGCGTGAAGTAAATGGTCTAAATCTCATAGCCGCAAGCCGTATCTGGCGCGGTAAGGAGTCATTTCGAGGTACGGGATAGGAAAAGACTGGGGACCGACGGTGAACCGGGGGCCAGGGGCACACGCTGCCCCTGGCTAGTCGGCTTGAGATCCCTACTTAGGGAGCGGTGGCGGGCGGGTTGTTCGGGTTGTTGTTATGCTGCCCGCTGCCACCTCCGCTCTGGCCACAATTACCCGAGTTGCCGGCGCAGGCGAATGAGGGCTTGGTGTCATCGGGTCCAGTCAGGGTGCTAGCCGAACTCGAACAGCCGAGGCTGAGCGCAAGGAGCGCTCCCAGGGGGAGAAGCGTCCGCATGGTTGGTCTCCTACTTCTGGTTTGGATATCCGACGAGCGCGTCGGTGCGTCCTCCGTGTGGATCGGAGGCATAGGGGGCGCGTCGGGCCGCGTGTCGTCAGCCCGCTATAGATAGCCCAGGTGGGTTAAGAGAGGGTCAAATAATGGTTAAGGCTGCGTCCAGGCAGAGGAGCAGGGGTGGTCAAGGGGCGCAGGGTCCCTTAGTGGCATGTACCAGAGGGGGCCTCTGGACCTCGGCTGCCGACTGTTCACGAGGGTTTTGAGATCGCAAGTTAGGTTGGCCGCCTAGGTACCGATCCTGCAAGTAGCAGGGGCGGGACTCGAACCCGCGACCCCGGCATTATGAGTGCCGTGCTCTAACCAGCTGAGCTACCCTGCCGTCCTTCCAATAAAGCGTGAGCGGTAAGCGGGAACCGCACCCGTATGGCCCATGACATTCGAAAGGTAAACCGATTCTGATCCTTGTTCACCCGAGAGTCCTACCGCGTCCCGCTCACGTTTTTCTCTCCCCGCTCACGCTTTCAGTTGCCCCTTTTCTCAGTGGGCACAAGCCGATACAGAAACTCGCCCTTCCGCAACATCCCGAACCGCTCCCGGGCCACCCGCTCCTGCATCCGGGGATCCCGCTCGATCGCGGTCGCCGTCCGGCCCAGGGAGTCCACCAGCAGCTTGAGTCGCTGGACGTCGGCCCGCTCCTCCGCCTCCTCCCTGCGAAGCTGGAGCAGATCCAGCGTCCCGTATTCCCCTCCCTGAAACGCAAAGTACAGCGCACCGGCCAGACCCAGGATCAAGGCCCAGCGGCCGAGGCTCACAGCTGGTAGAGGTCCCGGCCCGGATAGTGAGCCAGATCGCCCAACTCCTCGGAGATGCGGAGCAGCTGATTGTACTTCGCGGTCCGGTCGGTGCGGCTGGCGCTCCCGGTCTTGATCTGTCCCGCTCCGGTGGCCACCGCCAGATCGGCGATGAAGGTATCCTCGGTCTCTCCGGACCGGTGGGAGATCACCACTCCGTACGCGCTCCCCTTGGCGAGCTCGATGCACTGGAGCGTCTCGGTGAGGGTGCCGATCTGATTGACCTTGATCAGGACGGCGTTGGCCACGCCGTCCTGGATACCGCGGCCGAGACGATCCACGTTGGTAACGAAGAGATCGTCTCCCACCAACTGCACCCGCTCGTGCAGCCGCTCCGTCAACAGCGCCCAGCCTGCCCAGTCGTTCTCCGCCAGCCCGTCCTCGATGGACACGATGGGATAACGATCCACCCAGCCGGCGTACAAGTCCACCATCGCAGCCGCCGATCGGCGGCTGCCGTCACCCTTCTTGAAGACGTACTCACCATCCTGATACAACTCGCTCGCGGCGACATCGAGGGCGATGGCGATGTCGCGGCCGGGCTCGTATCCCGCCGCCTTGATGGCCTGCATGACGACATCGAGTGCCGCCTCGTTGGACGGAAGCACCGGGGCGAACCCGCCCTCGTCTCCGACGGCGGTCGAGAGGCCCATCTTGCTCAGCACCTTCTTGAGCGCGTGGAAGACCTCGACCCCCATCCGCAGCCCCTCGGGAAAGCTGTCCACCCCAATGGGCACGATCATGAACTCCTGCGCATCGACGTTATTGGAAGCGTGCGCGCCACCGTTCAGGATGTTCATCATGGGCACCGGGAGCACCCGTGCCATCGGCCCGCCGAGATAGCGGTACAGCGGCAGCCCGCAATCCTGCGCCGCCGCGCGTGCCACCGCGAGCGAAACGCTCAAAATGGCGTTCGCCCCCAACTTGCTCTTGTTGGGGGTGCCATCGGCATCCATCATCTCGGCGTCGATCTCGATCTGGTCGGCCGCCGATCTTCCCTCCAGCCGGGGCCCCAGCACCTCATTCACGTTACGGACCGCCTCGCTCACCCCCTTGCCCCCGTAGCGCTTCGAGTCTCCATCACGCAGCTCCACCGCCTCGTGTTCCCCCGTGGACGCGCCACTCGGTACCGCGGCTCGGCCCTGCGCCCCACTCGACAGAACTACTTCGGTCTCCACCGTGGGGTTGCCCCGGCTGTCGAGGATCTCGCGGGCGTGCACTTCGATGATGGTGGACATGTTGATCCGGAAAGACGGAACGAGGGAAGAGACGGGCGGACGGACGGACAGGCGGGCGGACCGACTGACCGACTGACCGCGGGACCCAAGCTAGCCGAGTTAGACGGACTCCGTCAACCGAAGTGATTGAACCCTGAGAGCGTGAGTGGCTGCCCATTCAAGAGGAAACGAGCTCCCCTCCCTTCACCCACGGTACCGATATGGGTGAGTGGAATTCCGCACTCCTGCGCGAAAAGCTCAGCCGCATTGAACCGGGGAGGCAGCGCCACCAGGAGCTCGAAGTCTTCGCCGCCTTCGGCGGCGAACTGTTGGGGAGAGACACCCTGGTGCCCGGCTTCAGGAACGACCTCCGGCGCAATGGGGAGCGCATCCAGGTCGATCTCCAGGGCGACGCTGGAGGCCGCGGCGAGGTGCCCGGCATCTCCCGCAAGGCCGTCGCTCAAATCGATCATGGCTCGAGCGCCGTGGCGGGCCAGCCAGCGTCCCCCACTGATCCTCGGCTCAGGGTGCGCATAGCGGGCCCGCGCGCCGGGTGACGGTTGCTCATGACGGCGCCAGGCCTCGAGCGCCGCTCGCGCGCCACCAAGCCTCCCGCTTACCCAAAGCCGATCGCCGGGCCCCGCTCCGCCGCGGGTGACGGGAGCGCGGGTTCGGCCGACCACGGTCACGGTGAGACTCCAGACCGGTCCCGAGGAAAGGTCGCCGCCGAGCACCGGCGAGCCCGTGAACTCGGCGGCAGCCCCTACCCCTGACATGAGCTCGAGCAGCTCCGCGTCTCCGGCTGTACGAGGCACCGTCACCGCGCACAGCACCCCGGCCGGCTCGGCACCTTCGGCGGCGAGATCCGAGAGGGCCGCCGCTGTCGCCCGCCAACCCGCTTCCGCGAGCTCGATCCAGTCCAGCCGGAAGTGCACTCCTTCTACGCTGACGTCGGTGCTGAAGACGAAGAACTCGTCACCCTCGCGAACCAATCCGCAGTCGTCACCCAGTCCGGCGCCCCGCGGCCCCAGAAGCCGCGCGATTTGCCGGATCCGGTCGAACTCGGGGCCGGAACCCAGTGCCAGAGTCCGGCCAGGACCGGAGTGAGGCATCAGGGACGGATGGCGTTCAGCCGGAAGCGGACCAAGCCGCCGTCGGTGGCCACCCAGAGAAAATCGTCGTCGACGGCGAGATCGTTGGCGGCACCGGGGAGGTCGCCCTCGCGCAGGGGGCGAAGGGGGGGTGTAGCAAGACGTACGAAGCCGACGCCCCGATCGCCGGCTACCCAGAAACCGGGCCCGTCGGCCACGAAGCGTCGGAGCCGACCCAAGAGTCCCGAGAGATTGGGGCCGAGGGTCCATTGGGTGGTCCGGGGATCGCGCCAGAGCAACTGGTCCAGAGTCAGTGCCACCAGCGTGTCGCCCAGAGGAGCCAGATCCACTACCCCTCTCTGGAGGCTGGGTGATGCCAGGCCGGCGGGCCGCACCATGTCGGGCCGATCCGGCAGCGCAAGCAGTAGCCCGGCGGGAGTCCCGGCCCAGACCGAGTCACCAGCAGGAAATACCGTATAGACGGCATCGGTGTACGCCGGAGCGACCCGCTCGACCTTTAGCGAGTCACCCACCCGCGCCAATCCGTGCGCGGTTCCCACCACGATCCGCCCGCGCCGGGAGACGATGGAATAAACCCGGCTGTCCGGCAGACCGCGGCGCTCGTCGACCAGCTGCAGTGTGCTGTCGGGCGGCTCGACCCGCGCCACACCGAGATCGGTGGCGGCCCAGACCGCACGGCCCTGGCCGGCCAGCTCGCGGACCTGGTTGAACGGAGTGCCGATGGCCGAGGTACCAGGGAAAGAATGAAACTCGGCGAGATCTGTCGCGACGAAGGTCAACGACGCATCGGTAAGAGGCGTGCGGTTGGTGGCGGCCCACACTCCACCGGGCCAGCTGAACACCGCACCCACCCGGTCGGAGGGAAGGCCGAAGGTCAGCCGCTGGGGCAAGGGAGCACCATCCGGCAAATAGAGAGTCCCGATGCCCGAGGTCCCGAGGTACCAACCCTGGTTGTCGACCGCGCGCGCCGCCGCAGTGTAGCGCACGTTGCGCAGGCGGTTGTCCGCGAGAATCGCGGCCGCATTCGCCTGCAACGCCGGGTTGCTTCGAATCGCTTCCGCGACGCTCTGGGGAGTGAGCGGACGGCTGGGAGCAGGAGCGGGCGTAGATACCGCCCCACCTGGGGGGAGCAGCTCCCAATCTCGCGCGGTGCGAAGGTAGAGACCTGCCGCCGGATCGTCCTGATCGAAGGCGATGGCAAGCACACCCCCGGGCACCAACCCTCGATCCCAGAGCTGGATGTCAGGCTGGTAATGCACCCACCCGTTAGAACTGGCGAGCCAGAGGGAATGATCGAGCGGATCCGCCAGCCCGGCAAAAACCCGGGCAAGATAGGCTCGGTCGGGGGGATCGAACGATCCTTCCCAGCGCTGGAATTGGGGATTCCAGATGAGGACACCTGACGGCGAGACTATGAAGACCCGATCCGAAGACGCGGCGATGGCACTGACCCGGCTGAAGTCACCGATGACGGTGCGATCTTCGGGACGCCAGTCGCGGGTGAACGACTGAGCATTTGCCGGAGCGGCCGCGCCGAGCGCGAGGAGCACCGCGAAAAAAAGACAGCGCATTGGTGAAAATCTACATGGATCGGCAGGTGGAAACGGCTGCGTTGCTGAATGAGTGATCGAAGTCGTTGCTATTCGTTGCTACGTCGTCAGCGGTCGCGGGAGCTGGAACAGCGTGGGTGGGTGCGGCGCGGGCCGGGCTGCCCGCAGCACTTCCCACTCCCGCCAAAGATCGGGCAGCGCGTTTACCACATCCATGGGCCGAAGACTCCGCGCGGTGTAGCGGCGCGCGGCCAGATCGGCGGCGCGTCCCAGTGCCTGGGCTCCGAAGCCCGAAGCCGCGATCGGGTCGAGGCCTTGCGCCAGGCCGGTGCTCACCAGGCCGGTGAGAACGTCGCCGCTGCCTCCGGTGGCGAGCCCGGGATTGCCGGCGGCTACGGTGAGGAGCGGTTCGCCCCGGGAGGCGATGACGGTGGGAACGCCCTTCAGCAGGATCGTCGCGCCGGAGGCCTCAGCAGCGCTCGCTGCCGCCGCCCACGGGTCCAGCTCGCGCAGTGAAGCAAGTGCGGGAAACAGAGTGCGGAACTCTCCGGGATGAGGCGTGAGCACCAGGGGACGCGCGCCGGCTAATAAGCCCAGCTCCGCCCCTGCCCCCCCAAATGCGGTCAAGGCGTCGGCATCCAGCACCGTCGTCCGGGCGGCCTCCACCAAGGCCGCGACGAACGCGCGGCGTCCTTCCTCTCGACCGAGTCCAGGGCCGATGGCAAGCGCATCCGACCTGGATACCAAGTCGAGCAGAGCGCGAGCCGGCGGTTGGTCGAACGGCTGGGTGAATGTCTGCAGGTCCGGCTCCGCATGGGCCAACACCGCCACGGTTTCTGCCGGAGCTACCGCGTGCACGAGACCGGCCCCGGCGGCGAACGCGGCCCGGGCAGCCATTCGCAACGCGCCGATCATTCCGGGAGCACCGCCAACGATCACCACCCGGCCACGGTCACCCTTGTGGTCGCGGGCTCCAAGTCGTCGCAGCCACTCGACCGCCTGGAGATCGGTAACCACCGAGGGCCAGGCCGGGTCGGGAGGCGGATGGCCGATATCGACGACGACCAGAGATCCGACCTCATCGCGGGCCAGCAAGTGACCCCGCCGCAGTCCGCCGAAGGTCACCGACAGATCGGCGCGGGTGATGCCATGGACCACGCCGGACAGGAGATCGACCCCGGTCGGGCCATCTACGGCTACAATCGGGATCTCGAGATCGCATACCCGGGTCAGCAGCGCGGCGATGGCGGGCCGAGGCGCACCGGCGGCGCCGGTGCCGAGCAAGGCGTCGACCGCCAACCCCACACTAGGCCAGGGTCCGTCGGGCGCGACTTCCCGGACCCCGTCGGCCCGGGCAAGTCGAGCCATGCGCTCGCGCAGCTCCGAGCCGGGCCCGCTGGATGTGACCCAGACCGGGACCTCGACCCGGTGCAGCGCCCGGGCGACGACCCACCCGTCGCCGCCGTTATTTCCGGGCCCCACCGCCACCAGCACGCCGGTGCGAAGCAGATCGGTATAGCGGTCGGCCAACACGACCGCCACCGCGCGCCCCGCACTTTCCATCAGCGTGCCTCGCTCGATGCCCGCGGTCACCGCGAGCTGGTCCCAGCTGTTGGATTGCTCGGGGGTGAGGACGGGGATGGGCATGGGGGAAGGTGAGGGGTGAGAGGTAAGAGGTGAGAGGTGAGAGGTGAGAGGGAAAGATGCTGAATGGCGCCGATGTCACCCTGAACCCGAGCCAGGCTCACCGAGGGTGAGGAGGCCGCTCAGGGTGACAACCTTGTTACTCCTGCCTCCTACTTCTTACCTCTCACCTCTCACCTCTTACTTCTCACCTCTCACCTCTCACTTATAGCTCTGTCCTATCGCCCGCCCGAAGCTGATTTCGCCATTGTCGATTCGAAGATTGAAGCCGCAGTCGGGATTGGTACAGACCCACGCTTTGTAGGTGATCGGGGCGCCTTCACGACCATAGTCGGAAAGTGGAATGAGGGTTCCCTGGGAGCACTTCTGACAGGCCGGCCACTCTTTCGCCTCCATACTCCTCCCCCCCGCCACGCTAGGTTCCGCGCAGCCCCTGCCATTCGTAGGAATCGCCGAACACATCGGCGAACTGGTAGACTCCCTCAAAGTCGGATTGGTGATCGCCGGGTTGGGTCACCAAGAGTCCGATTTCCACCAAGGTGAAGACGATGCGGCCGATGTCCTCGGTTCGCTGGATGCCCCAGTGGCCGAGCACGACGGGCGCCAGAAGTCCGAACTGCTGCTGGGCGAAATCTCGGCAGGCCCACGCGAGCTCGGGACCGGTCACGTGCCGCCGCACTTCCAACCGGGATTGGAGAAACTCGATGGTGGCCAGCACGAATAAGTACCCGCGCTCGTGGTACTGCCCTCCATGAGCCCGGATCCGGGCTATGACGTCGTCAGCGAGTTGCAGGTCGTTCACCGATTGGCCTCGACCAGAGCAGGACGCCGCCGAACCCTGCTGGGGGTCGTCTGGGATTGATAGAGTGGAAAAGCCGAGGTCAGCTCCTCGACCTCGTCCCGTACCTGGGAGAGGGTCTCTTCATCCGGGTGGGTCAGTGCTCGATCGATGAGCTCGGCCACTTGCCGCATCTCGGTGACACCCATGCCGCGAGTCGTGACCGCTGGGGTGCCGAGCCGGATTCCGCTGGTGACAAACGGGGACTGGGGATCGTCCGGAATCGTGTTCTTGTTGACCGTGATGCCGGCCTGCCCGAGGAGCTTCTCCGCCGCCTTTCCGGTGAGGTCCTTGGGCCGGAGATCGACCAGCATCAGATGCGAGTCGGTCCCGCCGGAGACGATGGCGAAACCGCGATCGGTCAGCGCATCGGCGAGCACCTTGGCGTTCTCCACCACGCGGCGGGCGTAGTCCTTGAAGTCGTCCGTCAATGCCTCGCCGAACGCGACCGCCTTAGCGGCGATCACGTGCTGGAGAGGACCACCCTGGGTCCCGGGGAACACCGATTTATCGATGGCCTTCGCATGCTCGACCGTGCAGAGGATCAGTCCAGCCCGCGGCCCCCGCAGAGTCTTGTGGGTAGTGCTGGTGACCACCTGCGCGTGGGGAACCGGTGAAGGATAGACCCCTCCCGCCACCAACCCGGCGAAGTGGGCCATGTCCACCAGGAAGAACGCGCCGATCTCATCGGCGATGGAGCGGAAGGCCGCGAAGTCGATGATCCGGGCATAGGCGCTTCCACCGGCGATGATGAGCCTGGGCCGTTCGTGGCGGGCCTGGTCCCGCACCTTGTCGTAGTCGATCCGGCCGCTCGCCGGGTCCACCCCATAGTGAACCGCGCGCCAGACCACCCCGCTGTGATTGACGGGTGCCCCATGGGAGAGGTGCCCTCCGTGCGGCAGCGACATGCCCATGAGCAGCTCGCCCGGCCGGATGAGCGCCATGAACGCGGCGAAGTTGGCCTGGGCTCCTGAGTGGGGCTGCACGTTGGCGTGGTCGCAGCCGAAGAGCTGC
>DASXRM010000110.1:0-8293 GCA_036506575.1 Gemmatimonadales bacterium
AGCCGAAGCGAATCTCCCCGGGCGGAAAAGTCGCTCCGGTCGATGGTCACTTTGCCACCGGCCCACAGGCGATCGCTGCCCTTCAAACGCACCCGGTCGGCGACGATGATGTACGGTTCGCCCGGCTTCGCCCCCGGATCATCAGTGGTGTATTCGATGCGAGGCCGGCCCGTCGAGTACATGATCAAGGTGTCCCGCACACCCTTTACCACCCGATAGTAGTCGAGCGCCGGTCCCGTCAACTTCGACCCGGTCCGGAGATTGTTGGTCATCACCCGGCCACGAGCCTCCCACTTCTCCCCGTTCTTGAAGTAGGTGCCCTGGTCGGCGTCCATCGTGAGAGTCGAGTCACGATACTTCACGTTGCCGATGAACTTGACCAGGTTGCCGCCATAGGCCGCCACGCTGTCGCTTTGCATCGTGACCTGCAGTCCTCGGCAACTGAGTCGCACGTTGCCACCGGCAAAGTAGTTGGTGCCTTGCGCGGTTTCGACTACGCTGCCCTGGCGGTCGACGTTGTTGATCTGGAAGACGCACCGCTCGCTCTGGGCCGCGGACGGCCTGGGGAGCACCGACAACAGCATCAACGCGAGGCCCGATAAGATCTCGGTCTCGGTCACATAGCGTCCCCGCTTCCCCGCTTCCCCGCTTCCCATCTTCATTGTCCCGGCAGCAACATGCCGTTACCGGTGACGCCGCGTGGGCGATCGGTCACGACGTTGCGAAAGTCAGGGTCCGACCGGAAACTGTTGCCTTCCAGGTGCTCCGCGCCGCGGTCGAAGGTGAAGTGCCGGTCGGTCAGGATGAGGTTCGTAGCATTCTCATACCGCAGGACCTCGGTTGCGAGCCGCCGGCCGTCGGGCGAGACAACCACGACGTTCCCGGAGGCTTCCATCGATCCGTCCTGCCAGCGGTAGGTCCCCCGTCGCGCCGTTAGGGTCGAGCTCTCGGCGCCCCGCACGTCGTAGAACACGACCTTCACCTTGTGCAGCTCGGTGATCTGCGTCGGCTCGTAGAAGAAGGCGGTATCGGCTTCTACCCGGCTGCGCAAAACGCCCTCGTTCGTGACATAGTGGGAGAACCCCTCCAGCACCTGATCGGCGCTGTCCGGCGCCTGCACGGTCGTAGTCGGCTTTACGCCGGAGTCCTCGCACGCGGCGGTAAGGGCGGTAAGGGCGGAAAGGGCGGAAAGCACCAGTCGCCGGCCGCACGATTTTACGGGTGCGAGGGGCAGTGTTCCGCTCATTCCGCCTCGTCCGCGCCTTCCGCCTTTTCCGCCCTCACACCGCTCCCGCTCTCATCAGATCGTGGAGATGCACCACCCCTACGATCGCGCCGGTCTCGTTCACCACCGGAAGCACGATGACCTTGTGTTGCTGCATTGTGCCGACGGCGGCAGCCGCAAGCTCGGTAGGCGCCGCGGTTTTAGCCGTGCGAGTCATAACCTCTGATACGGGGCGCGCCAGAAAGTTTGGGTCCCGTTCGGCGAGCCGAGTGAGATCGCCGGTCGTCAAGACACCAGCCAGGTGACCGTTGTCTGCCACCATCGCCAGGCCGCGATCGTGAGCCAGGCTCACGACGGCGTCCTTCATGGTGGCGTCTGGTCGAAGTACCCTTCCCGGCGGCAGCATGACATCGCTGACCCGAAGAAGCAGTTGTCGTCCAAGGCTCCCGCCTGGGTGCCACGCCACGAATTCCTCACGACTGAAGCCCTTCTCCTTGAGAACGGCTACCGCCAGGGCGTCACCGAGCGCCAGAGCCACCGTGGTGCTCGCGGTCGGAGCAAGGTCGTGGGGGCAGGCCTCTTCCTCCACAGTTCCGTCGAGCGCCACCGCCGCGACCCGGGCCAGAACAGAATCCATGGCACCCGTGATAGCAATGATGGGAACTTTGAGACGTTGCAGCGATCCCACCAAGCCAAAGAGATCCTGCGATTCTCCGCTCTTGCTCAAAACGACGGCGACGTCGTCCTTGCCGACGATCCCAAGGTCGCCATGCAAGGAATCCACCGGGTGGAGATACGAAGCGGGAGTACCAGTCGAGGTCAGTGTCGCGGCGAGCTTACGCGCGATGAGCCCCGACTTTCCGACACCCGACACGATCACCCGACCCTTGGCCTCGGCCAGCAGCTGGACGGCGCGTGCAAACTTCGCATCCAAGCGCCGGGCTACCGCGGCGACCTCCACGGCCTCCAGATCGAGTACCCGCCGTCCCAAAGCGGTCAACTCAGCATCACTAAGCCGCACCGGCAGCCTGCTCCGCAAAGTAGCGCTCGAGGATCTCGGGCCACTCTCCCCGAGCCCGGAGAAGGGCCTCGACGATCTCGCGAACTGCGCCGTGACCACCGGGCGCCTGAGTCACATACGCCGCTACCTGCTTTACCTCAGGGACGGCGTTGGATACGGCGATCGGCAGCCCCACTCGCCGGAGTATCGGCAGATCGGCGAGATCATCCCCCACAAAGGCGGCGGCGTCCCAGCCGAGTCCGTATCGTTCCAACACCTCTTCGAAAGCGGCCGCCTTCCTGGGCCCGGGCACCTGAAGCAGCTCCTCGACCCGCAACTCCGCGGCGCGGAGAGCGGTGGCCTCGGAGCTCCGCCCGCTGACCCACACCACGGGAAGTCCCGCCGTCTTGAGCAGGATCAAGCCGAGCCCGTCCTGAATATCGAACCGCTTGAGCTCGATCCGGTCGCCGGCCACTGGCCCGATGTACACCCCGTTGTCGGTCAACACGCCGTCCACATCGAGGCCGAGCAGCCGGACCCGCTGGGCTGCGAGCGCACCGAGCGGCGTCATACTCGTGCTCTGCCCCAGACGTCTAGCGTCTGGCCAACCAGCTCGGCCAGCCGTTCGAGCGGCCACTGGGTGGCTGCGTCACTCAATGCTGTCGCCGGATCGGGATGGGTCTCCAGGAAGAACCCGTCCGCGCCGGCGGCGGCAGCAGCGGCGAGGAGTAGCGGAATGAACTCGCGCTGACCGCCGCTCGCACCTGCATCGCCCTGTCCGGGCTGCTGCACCGCATGGGTGGCATCGAAGATCACCGGCGCACCGGTCACCTCGCGCAAACGCGCGAAGTTCCGCATATCCACAACCAGATCGCCATAGCCGAAGAAGGTCCCCCGCTCAGTGACCGCCACCTCGGGAGCGCCGGCGCTCCGCACCTTCTCGACTGCCCCTCGCATGGCTTCCGGATGGAGCCACTGGCCCTTCTTGACGTTCACCGGCTTGCCGGTCCGCCCGGCGGCGACCAGAAGGTCAGTCTGCCGGCAGAGAAACGCCGGAATCTGGAGTGCGTCGGCGACCTGCGCGACCGGCGCCGCCTGCTGGACCTCGTGGATATCGGTCAGCACCGGAAGTCCGCTCGCAGCTCGAGCCCGCTCGAGGGCGCGCAGCCCTTCGTCCAATCCGGGCCCGCGATTGGCCCCGAGCCGGGAGCGGTTGGCCTTATCGAAGCTGGCCTTGAGGCAGACCGGTATTCCCAGATCGCGTTCGATCCCGGCGAGCGTCTCCGCCACTGTCAGCAGCATGTCGCCGGGCTCGATGACGCAGGGCCCGGCGAGGAGAAACGGCGCGCGCCCGAACGACCAACCCATCAACGCGTGCTCCGCGCCAGCTCCTCGGCAGCAGCACGGGCCGGAGCGGTGTCGCGGCGGCGCAGCGCCGCCGTGACGAAGCCGGCGAAGAGCGGGTGCGGCCGGGTTGGCCGCGATTTGAGTTCGGGATGGAACTGGCAACCGATGAACCAGGAGTGATCGGGCAGCTCGATTACCTCGACCAGACCACCGTCAGGGGACTGCCCCGAAAGCCGCAGCCCGAATTCGGCGAGCACGTCACGGTATGCGTTGCTGACCTCCCAACGGTGGCGGTGTCGCTCGCTGATCTCGGTGGTGCCGTACGCCTGGGCCGCCCGTGACCCCGGCCGAAGCCGGGCGGTGTAGGCCCCGAGCCGCATGGTACCACCCAGATCGGACACGTCCCGCTGGGAGTGCATAAGGGAGATGACCGGTGTCTCGCAGTTGGGCTCGAATTCGGTGCTATTGGTATCAGGCAGGCGGCAGACGTGGCGGGCAAACTCTATGATCGCGACTTGCAGGCCGAGACAGATCCCAAAAAAAGGAAGATCGTTTTCCCGAGCCCAGCGGATGGCTTCGACCATGCCGCCAATCCCCCGTTCGCCGAAGCCGCCCGGAATCAGGAGGCCGTCATACCCGCCGAGCAGCCGGCCCGCCGCCGCCTGGTCGGTAAACTGGTCGCTCGCGATCCATTCGATGTCCACCTTGGCGTCGTTGGGAATTCCTCCGTGGATGAGCGCTTCCTGCACCGACTTGTAGGCGTCGCGCAAGTCGGTGTACTTCCCCACCACCGCGATCCGGGCCCGCTTGGTTGGGTGGAGAATACGCGCGGTCATCGTCTTCCAGCCCTGGAGATCGGGCTCCTTGGTCTCCAGACGCAACCGCTGACACACCTCGCGATCCAGTCCCTGCTCGAAAAAGCGCAACGGAATCTCATAGATCGATTTGACGTCGGGACTCTCAATCACGCACCCGAAATCCACGTTGCAGAACAGGGCGATCTTGCGCTTGATCTCCATGGCCAGGGGTTGTTCGCTGCGACAGATCAGGATGTCGGGCTGGATACCGATCTCCATCAGATCGCGCACCGAGTGCTGGGTCGGCTTGGTCTTGAGCTCTCCCGCCGCAGCGATGTAGGGCACCAGCGTCAAATGAATGAAGAGCGCGTTGTCGCGCCCGACTTCCTGGCGGAACTGCCGGATGGCCTCGAGGAAGGGCAGCGATTCGATGTCGCCCACGGTACCACCGATCTCGGTGATGACCACATCATGCCCGGGAGCCGTCCGCCGGATGGCGTTCTTGATCTCGTCGGTAATATGGGGGATGACCTGCACCGTGGATCCGAGATACTCGCCGCGACGCTCCTTGTTGATCACGGTCTGGTAAATCCAGCCGGTGGTCACATTGTTCTGGCGCGAGAGCGATCGATCGATGAAGCGCTCATAATGGCCCAGGTCGAGGTCCGTCTCGGCGCCGTCATCGGTCACAAAAACTTCGCCGTGCTGGAATGGCGACATGGTCCCGGGATCGACGTTGATGTAGGGATCGAACTTCTGCATGGTGATGCTCAGTCCACGCTCGACGAGCAGCCGCCCTAATGAGGCGGCGGCGATGCCCTTCCCCAGAGAGGACACTACGCCGCCGGTCACGAAAATGTACTTGGTCGCGTGGGGACTCGTGGTCATTAGACCTGCCCTTGATAAGCGTGCCAGTGGGCTTCCGCCCGTCGAAGATCCTCGACCGTATCAATACCGGGAAGCACCGCCTCGTCCAGCCGCGCCACCCCGATGGTCAGTCCGTGGTACAAAGCCCGCAGTTGCTCCAGCCGCTCTACTTGCTCGAGGTAACAGGCCGGCAAGGTGACCCACCGGCCGATCGCCGCTCGGCTGTATACATACACGCCGACGTGCTGCCAATAGAGACCCTCGCCCGGCTCAACGGCATCACGACGGTGCGGGATGAGCGCGCGGGAAAAGTACAGTGCGCGTCCCCGCGCGTCGGTCACGACCTTTACCCGGCTCGGATCGGACGCGAGGGCCGGGTCCAGCGGAGCCGCCGCCGTACCGACATCGTCGCCTTGCTCCACCCGGGACAGCGCGCCAGCCAGAGCCTCACGGGAGAGAAATGGCTCATCTCCCTGAATGTTTACGACGACATCGAAGCTTCCGAACTCAGTGCGGGCCGCCACCTCAGCAACCCGGTCGGTCCCGGTGGGATGAGCCGAGTCCGTCATTAAGGCTCGAACCCGGAGCGGCTCTACGACCGCAGCGACCCGGGGTGAGTCGGTGGCGACCACCAGCTCATCGAGCAGAGCATGGTCCCGCACGCGCTCGATGACCCGGGTGATGAGTGGCTCACCTGCCAGTGGCTGAAGCGGTTTGTGGGGGATGCGGGTTGAGCCGAGACGAGCCGGAATTACACCCAGGACGCGCATCACGGAAGGTAATAGAGAGCCGGAGCGGAGTCAAAAGTTGTGCCGTGCTAGTCGGAAGCAGGGAGCTCGGAGCTAGGAGCTTGTGCGCAAGGGAGTTAGATCGCTACCCGCGAGCCAGCTTGGGTCCGGAAACCGGCCAGAGCGAGGAAATTGGCGAGGATGCCTTTGCCCTCCGACGTGGCGACCGATTCGGGGTGAAACTGCACTCCGTAAATCCGGAGGTTGCGATGGCACAGGGCCATGATCTCCTGGCCGGGAGGACGGTCCGTCGACCAGGCGGTGACTTCGAGCTCCGCCGGCAGTCCCTCGGGAGAGACCACGAGGGAGTGATACCGCATCGCTTCGAGGGGTGAGGGTATGTCGCGAAAGAGCGGGTGATCGGTGTGCGCCACCCAGGTGGTCTTACCATGCATCAGACGGTCGGCCCGCACGACTCGTCCGCCGAACGCTTCACCGATCGCTTGATGCCCCAAACAGACGCCCAGAATCGGGACCGCACCTCCCGCCGCGCGAATGAGTGGAACCGAGATGCCGGCCTCCCGTGGCGTGCAGGGACCCGGGGAGATGAGGATGGCACGCGGCCGCAGAGCAAGCGCTTCTTCGGGAGAGATTGCGTCATTACGGTACACCACCGGGTCCGCGCCAAGCTCGCCCGCGTACTGCACCAGGTTGTAGGTAAAGCTGTCGTAGTTGTCGAGAACGAGGAGCATGCCTCGTACTCTACCGACTCGCCGCCGAGTCCGCTATCCGGCCCTCGGCACGACGAACCGAGTCGGCCCGGCGCACACCCTCCCTACTCAGTGAGTCGATCAAGCTCTGGCTTCGCGCTACCGCCGAGTCGGCTTGCATCTCGGCCGCTCTCGAGATGGAATCGGCCCGCGCGTCCGCCGCCTCCGTGATGGAATCGGCTCTGGCTTCCGCCGCGGCCCCTATCGAATCCTCATCTTGAGAGTCGAAATCGCCTCGCTTGAGGTCGTCCACGATGTCGTTGGGGAGCAGCAGTGGTACGCTCACGTTACCCGGTTGAAATACGGCACGCCCAAACTCCTGGAATCGACTGCTGGTGTCGTCGGCCTGTAAACAGGAGAAGACACCTTTGGAAAACCGGCCGCCATGGATCTCGGGACCGTGCGGTCGATGCTGGTCGTCGAAGTTGGCGGCGAGACGGCAACCCTGAAGGCCACGCGCCAAAAGTGAATCCCTGAGCTTGATCTGGACCTCGACCGCCGCGACCCGCTTGGGCGCCTCGCGAAGCAAGACTACTTTGCTCACGCTTCCGAGCTTTTGACCATCGAGCTTGAAGGGCACGAACGCCAGCGGAAGCGCGATCGGACCGCTCCCCTGAACCACGCCGTTCACCCGCACGATTCCCTGCCTCGCGAGGATGACACCGATCATGCCGACGGTAAAAATGGCCGCCGCCCCGAGAGCGATTCGTAGCCAGTAGTTTCGCATAGATTCCGCCTGCCCGGAGACCGGGAGATATGTTTCGTTATGTGACGTGCCGGAAGTGGCGAAAGTTTCATCGGTTTCCTGCCGGGGGACATCCGTGATCGAAGTGGATGGCTTGCAGAAGCTCTATGGCGACTTTCCCGCGGTCCAGAGTCTATCGTTTCAGGTCGGACCTGGCGAGGTGCTGGGCTTGGTCGGGCCCAACGGCGCCGGAAAGACCACCACGATTCGCAGCATTGCAGGGATCATCATCCCGACGAGCGGACGAATCCGAATTGCGGGACACGACCTCGCGCGTGACCCGGTCGCCGCAAAGTCCGCGCTCGCGTTCATTCCCGATGAGCCCCACCTCTTCGAGTATCTCACGGTCGAGGAGCATCTGCGTTTCATCGCCCGGCTGTACCGGTTGGGCGATGTCAGCGGGCAGGTCCCCGGGCTGCTGGAGGAGCTGGATCTCTCAGACAAGCTTCATGCCCTTCCCGGGGAGCTGTCCCGGGGCATGAAGCAGAAGCTGGCGATTGCCTGCGGGCTCCTGCACGAGCCGAAAGCGCTCCTTCTGGACGAGCCACTCACCGGCCTGGACCCGGTGGGCATCCGCCGCATGAAGACCACGATCATGCGGCGAGCGGCTGCAGGTTCCGCGGTCATCCTGAGCTCCCATCTGCTCCACCTGGTCGAGGAGATCTGTACCCGAGTTCTGGTTATGCAGCGCGGCAGGGTCGTCGCGTTCGGCAGCATCGCCGAGATCCTTGCCGGCCGGCCCGAACTGCGGTCGCGCACGCTGGAGGACGTGTTTCTCGCCCTCATCGGCCAGGAGGAGACGGCCGAGACATGA
>DASXRM010000111.1:0-23005 GCA_036506575.1 Gemmatimonadales bacterium
CTCGATACGCCCGCCCGACGAGGACCTGCCTCCGCCTCCGGAGCCCGGCGACGACGCCTACATCACCGAGGAAGACATCCGGCGGGCGGCGGCCAGGTGGGAGGAGCTCGCCCCGCCGGCGATGCGCTACCTGCTCGATGCTGAGCCGGTGGACGACGACGAGCCGCCGCCCTCGGCAAAGATCTAGGACCGAATGGCCGAAGAGCCACGGAGACCGGCGATCGCGTGAACGGTCGAGGGAGAGGTCGGCGGAGGAAGGCATGCTGAAGCCCGGAACGATCAACCGAGACAACCCGGGCTTGTTGTCCGGGTTGTCTCGTCTATAAGCCTAACAACTCACCTATAAGCCTAACAACTCAACGGGTCATGAAGGTTTAAGTCTTTTGGTCTTGGTTTCCGCGACACCTGTTTTGATAGCGACCTTCACAGCATCTTCCATCGGATCTTTGAAGGGCACCTCGATTCGGAGCAGGCCGTGCTCGTAGGTCGCTTCGGCTTTGTGAGGTTTTACCTGCCATGCTAAAGCCAGCGCGGAAACATACTCAATGTCCCTTGCTGGCGCTGTCAGGTGGACGCTGTCTTCCAGGATCTTCAGATCGATGGTATCCGCTGGCGCTCCTGGGATGGCGAACTCCACTACGAGCTTGTGGTTCTCCCCGTCAGCATACGCTACTGTATCAGGCGCAACTTTCATCCGAACTTCCGGCATCTTGGCACCCTCCTGAGGGTAGCTTCAAAAGGTGTGTAAGAGACGAAAGGCGATGTAGCCTTCCCGCGTGAGGCAATCACCCACGGGCCTTGTGCCCGCAACGGAAAGGAGACACCGCCGTGGAGAAGAAGAACCCCGCCGAGGGGGGGCGCTAGCAAGCCCGGCCTGGGACACGCTGGAGCCGGGGGTCGCCGGTACGTTACCGCCGTGGGACGGGGAGGGCTAGAGTCCGGCGCCGGGACCCAGCCTATAGACTCTGGTGGTTCTGCCTAGGAAGCGGGCACGTTCACTTGGCGAGGTTGTGCAGAAGGCCAATTTCGGAGCTCCCTAGCAAGAGAGCGGTGCCATGGTGGAAGATTTCAGGTTCACCCATGCGGGGCGGAGCTACCGCTGCTGGGATCAGTCCGGCGGCGTCTCAACAGTGCCTCCGAAGATCGCGCCGGCGGTCACCTGCAATGCTCACTGGTTCGTTGAGGTTGATGAAAATCAGCACCGCCTCTTCGAGGCAAGCTATGACGACCGACAAACGCCTGGCCACGAAGCGCGCTTGCGGCGTAGGATCATTGACGCCGCCGCCGGAATCGAAACCCGCGCTCAAAAATCGATCTATTGTTACGAATTTTGTTACGGTGAGGAGAGGGAGGCAGAAACGAAAGTCCCGCCAAGTGCGCAACTCATGGCGGGACAGTGATTTGAAATATGGGCCTGGGTAGAGTTGAACTACCGACCTCACGCTTATCAGCCGCCTGAACCCGACGCCGATCAGCGCCCACCATCGTGATTTCAACAACTTAGACCATGGCGGCGCTGGCCAGCGCCAGCCCGCGCCGGCTTGTTTGTTACTGGGAACGTTACTGGCCAACGGAGGTCCTGTACGGTCAGAAGATCCGGGACAGAGCAATCCAGCTCGACGTCAGCGGGCGCACGCGCCGCGGCGCGGCAGTAGCTCGCCGGGCCGCCCCGGCGGCGCTCAGATGTAGAGCCGGCGGACCATCTCCGCGGCCGACTGGTCCACCAGGTCAGCGCTCCGCAGCCGGTCGAAGCTGTCGAGCAACTCCTCTACCCGCAGGCGCCGCTTGCGGGCCCCGCCGATGCTCTCTACGACGCGGCCACGATGTATGATCAGGACGCGGTCGCCCAGCGCCACCGCCTGCTGGATGGAGTGCGTCACCATCAACGTGGTGAGTCCCTGCGAGCGAATGATCCGGTCAGTGAGCCGGATTATCTGCTCGGTGCTGCCGGGGTCGAGGGCGGAGGTGTGCTCGTCCAGCAGGAGAAGCGTGGGGCGCACCCAGGTCGCCATGAGCAGGGTCAGTGCCTGCCGTTGCCCGACGGAGAGCGCGCCGACGGGAGTGTCGAGCCGATCCTCCAGCCCGAGGCCGAGCTCGCGCACGTGGTCGGCCAGCTCCCGCCGCCGGCTCCGGCCGAGGGCGTTCCGCAGGACGCCGTGGCGTATGCCCCGCTTCGCCGCCACCGCCAGGTTCTCGGCGATCGTGAGACGGCCGATCGTTCCGGACACCGGGTTCTGAAACACCCGCCCGACCAGCCCGGCCCGGCGCCACTCGGGCCAGCGGGTCACGTCTCGGCCGCCGATCCGCACCCGCCCGTGATCCGGGATGAGCGTGCCGGCGATGACATTGAGCAGCGTAGACTTGCCCGAGCCGTTGCTGCCGACCACCATCACGAAGTCGCGCTCCTCCATGACGAGGTCTACGCCTTCGAGGGCCCGTTGCTCGCTTGGGCTGCCCGGGAAGAACGTGTGGTGCAGGTCCTCGAGGACCAGCGCCGGCTCGCTCATCGGTCCGCCGGTATCCGGTCTATCCGTTGGCGAAAACGCGAGAGGTCCGCTGGTGTCCGGTCCATTCGTCCGCGCATACGCGTGAGGACCGCCGGCACACCGAGTGCAGCGAGCACGAAGAGCGCCGTCGCGAGCTTCAGGGTGTCGGCAGGAAGGCCGGCCCGCACTGCGGCGGCCACGAGGAGCCGAAACGCGATCGTGCCGGTGAGCGTGCCGACGATCTGCCGCCGGAGGGTTCCCTTGCCCAGGAGGCCCTCCCCGAGCACCAGGCAGGCCAGGCCGGTCACGATCATCCCGATCCCCATCGACACGTCGGCGAAACCCTGGTATTGCGCGAACAGCGCGCCGGCCAGCGCCACCAAGCCGTTGGCGAGCACGAGGCCGAGGGTCGTCATCACCCCGGTGTCGAGCCCCAGCGCGCGTGCCGCTTGCGGGTTTCCGCCGGCGGCGCGCATCGCCAGACCGAGGTCGGTGCGGAGAAATCGCGCGAGCACCCAGATGCTGAACAGCACGAACAGCACGCACACCAGGAGCGCCGAGAAGAGGGATGCCGCGACGCTGGTCTCCCCCAGGGTGACGGTCTCCGGCAGTCGCAGGGCGCGCCACGCGTCCTCGGCCACCTCGGGGAGGGTCCGCGTGGCGCTGAGCGAGCGGTTCCCGCCACCCATAGTCCGAAGCTGGATGGTGTAGAGCCCGGTGGTGACCAGGATCCCGGCGAGGAGAGTATCGATGCCCAGCACGACGTAGATGAGTCCCGTCGTCGCCCCCGCCAGCCAGCCGGCGGCCGCTGCGGCGACTGTGGCGAGGAGCGGGTGGACGCCGCTCGCGAGCAGTGCCGCCGCCACGGCGGCCCCCAGCCCGAAGGAGCCGTCGGTGGTGAGGTCGAGCCGCCCCATGACCCGGAAGGTGATGAACACTCCGAGGGTGAGGAGCGACAGCAGGAAGCCCATCGACAGCGAGCCGATGAGCAGGTTCACGTGGCGGTCACCTGGGTGATCGGCCCGGTCCAGCAGAGACCGCGACGGAAGGCGCTCTCGCCCGCGCCGGCCGCACCCCGGTCGTCTCCGAAGAGGTGGAGCACTCCGCGCACGCGCTGCTGCGTGAAGAGACGGGTGACGAGCGCGCGGAGCACTACCGTGCGCTGCGGCACCGGACGGTAGGTGAAGGCGACGGCGTGGAAGTGCCCGAGGAGGTCAGTCCCCGGGGCGACCGGTCGGAGGTGCCGAGCCAGCAGGGAGTCGCGGCGCCGGGAGACCACGCCGGCCACCAGGACCGTCGTGCCCGGATGAACCGGCTGCGGGGTGGTGCCGAGCCAGTCGCGGATGCCCTCGACGTCGAGGTACATGCTGAACAACACGATGCCCGGACTCCGTCGGAGCCACGCGCCGACGAGCCCCGTGGTCTCGGCCACCATGACCACGCCGACGGTCTCACTGCTCACCCCCTCCAGGGCCACCTGGGCGAGCTCCGAGAGAAGAATCGGCTCGGTTTCGGAGGGACTGGAGAACCGCTTCAGCAGGGAAAAGCCTCCCTCGCAAACCAGGCCGGACACCAGATGAACCTTCGGTGAGCGCCCGCCGAGTCCGACGTCGAAGTCGGGCACCTGGGCTCCGTCCGTCGGCAGGTGGGCGACCGCGCCGGCCGCGGCAACGATCTCGCCGAGCCGGGGGGCGGCCTGCTCCCGCGTGGCGGCCAGGGCGCCGATCCCCAGACCGAACGCCGCCTCCGGAAACTCGAAGCTCCGGTAGTCGGAGGAATCGATCCAGGTACGCACCGAGGTGTCGAGGTGACCGTGGACCCGGCAGGTCAGCTCCGCGGTCGCGTCGCGAGTGGACACCTCGTAGGTCCCACGGGTCCCCAGCGCCGCGGGGATGCGCCAGTTATCACGGGTGGCATCATACGGGAGGTCGATGGGGCCCCTGTGGGACTCAGCCACCTCAACTGGCGGCAGCACAAGCTTGGGGGGTAGGTCGCTCACCGCCAGTGCATCCGCCACCTCGCGCGAGGGTGAGGCCACGTGGAGCTCGCCCCGAGCGGACGCGTACTCCTGGTGGGCTTGCTGCAGCGCCAGCCTGCCGGGTGAGCTGAGGTAGCTCACGCCGCTCATGTCGAGGACGACCGACCGGCGACCGTCGCGGAGGAGGCGGTCGAGGGTTTCAGCCATCTGGAGCGCCCCCTCGCCGTCCAGGCGGCCGGCGAGGCGGACGACGGCGGTGGGGCCCTCCTGGGTGGTCGCGATGTTCATGGAAGGCCGAGATCCTCGGACATTCGGGAAGACCGCTCGGGCACGCCGCATCATACCGGTCCATGGCCTTCGATTCAACGAGGACCCGCTGTCATGCAGCTACTGGTCGATCCGATATGATCCGGGCGGAGGAACCCTATGCCACCACGATGTGAGTCGAGCCGGCCGGCTGCGTTACTGCAGGCCAGCGGAGGCTGGAACGGAAACGCCCCGCGATCACGCAAGTGACCACGGGGCGGAGTTTCGGACGAATGGGCCTGGGTAGAGTTGAACTACCGACCTCACGCTTATCAGGCGTGCGCTCTAACCACCTGAGCTACAGGCCCTTCGGCGGGACTGGCAAGGGGCCGCCCGCCTATGGTGACGCAAGATAATCAGGGATTGCGCTCGCTTCAGCGCAACTCCTCGTCCTCGTCGAAGTCCTCCAACTCCTCCAGCTCCTCATCGTCGAGATCGTCCTCGTCGTCGTCGAGATCGTCGTCGTCGTCCAGGTCCTCGTCGTCCTCATCCTCATCGTCGAAGGTAAACCCGTCGTCCTCGAACTCGTCGTCGTCGTCGAACTTGCGACGCAGCTCCGGGGGTTCCATCGACGTCTCCCAGGCCCACATGATGTCCTCCGCCATCAGAGAGATAATGTAGGGGCGAACCGGAGTCTGCCCCTACGACGCGTCCGCCACCCGGGCGGCCCGAGCGGCTTTCTTGCGATCGTTCGCCGGCAAGACCCGCTTACGGAGGCGGATGGTCTTCGGCGTGACCTCGATGAGCTCGTCCTCCTCGATGTACTCGAGGGCGTATTCGAGCGTGATCAGGCGGGGAGGCTCCAGGATGACATTTTCATCCGAGGCCGTCGTCCGCATGTTGCTGAGCTTCTTTTCCTTGGTGACGTTCACGTCCAGGTCGCCGGGCCGGGAGCTCTCCCCCGCGATCATTCCCTCGTAGACGAGATCTCCCGGCGCCACGAACATCTGAGCCCGCTCCTGCAGATTGCCGAGGGCAAAGGCCACTACGCTTCCCTCTCGGTCGGCGATCAGGACGCCGCGCTTCCGCCCGGCCAGCGGTCCCGCCCAAGGTCCGTAATCGAGGAACCGGTGATGCATGATTCCGGTGCCCCGGGTATCGGTCAGGAACTCCGAGCGGTAGCCGAACAGCCCGCGGGCCGGGATCCGGAAGCCCATGCGGACCATGCCCTGCCCCGGGTTCTTCATCTCGATCAGCTCGGTCCGGCGCGGTCCCAGCTTCTCCATGACGACGCCCATGTACTCCTCGGGCACATCCACCGTGAGCTCCTCATAGGGCTCCAGCCGCTCGCCGTTGGGACCCAGCTTGGTGATCACGCGGGGCCGGGAGACCTGGAACTCGAACCCCTCCCGGCGCATGGTCTCCATCAGAATGCCCAAATGCAACTCGCCCCGGCCGGAGACCGTGTGGGTGTCGGGACTGTCGGTCTCCTCGACCCTGAGCGCCACGTTTCGCTCCAGCTCGCGAAACAGCCGGTCGCGCAGTTGGCGGCTGGTGACGTACTTCCCGTCCCGCCCGGCGAATGGACCGTTGTTCACGATGAAGTCCACCGAGATCGTCGGCTCTTCCACCGCGATGCCGGCGAGGCGCTCGGGACGGTCCACCGAGGTGAACGTCTTGCCGATCTCGATGGTCTCGAAGCCGGACAGCGCCACGATATCGCCGGCACCCGCCTCCTCCACCTCGATTCGATTGAGACCATCGAAGGTGTAGAGCCGGGTGACCCGGTTCCGCTCGGACTCCTCATCCGGGACCAACCCAGGCTCGCCTAGCGGTAGCAGGGCGACCTGGTCGCCGACCCTCACCCTGCCGCGCTCGATCCTTCCGATGGCAATCCGGCCCAGGAAGCTGGAGAAGTCGAGGGTAGAGACCAGCATCTGGAACGGCCCTTCCGGATCGCCCTTCGGCTCGGGCACGTGGTCCAGAATGGCCTGGAACAGGGGCTCGAGGTTGGTGCCGGGTTGGTTCAGATCGGCGGTGGCGGTGCCGGCCCGGCTCGAGGTATAAAGGAAAGGCGCGTCTAACTGGTCGTGGGTGGCCTCCAGATCGATGAACAGCCCCAGCACCTCATCGTGGACCCGAAGCGGCTCTGCATCCGAGCGGTCGATCTTGTTGATGGCCACGATCGGGCGGAGGCCGAGCGCCAGGGCTTTGCGGGTGACGAACCTGGTCTGCGGCATGGGTCCGTCGGCCGCGTCAACCAGAATCAACACCCCGTCCACCATCCGCAGAATCCGCTCGACTTCACCGCCGAAGTCGGCGTGGCCCGGGGTATCCACGATGTTGATCTTGGTTCCCCTCCAATGCACGGCAGTGTTCTTGGCGAGGATGGTGATGCCCCGCTCCCGCTCCAACGGGTTCGAGTCCATCACCCGCTCTTCTACCTGCTGATTGGCCCGGAACGCTCCCGCTTGCCGGAGCATCTGATCCACCAGCGTGGTCTTGCCGTGATCGACGTGGGCTATGATCGCCAAGTTCCGAATCAATCGCGCTTCCTGCCAGTGACCCCGAACGGTTGAGGCCCGGACGCCCGGGCCTCCGCGGCGCATATATAGGCGAGGCCGTCAGATGCCGCAAGAGAGGTCGGAGAAGGCGGAAAGGGCGGAAATGGCGGAGAGGTGAAGTCGCCGGAAGGAGGTCAGGGAAGGTGGATACGACAGTGAGGGTGGGCTGGCTTAGTGCTTGTGGCTAGGGTGATGGTGCGAAGCCCTCGCGGAGCTGGTCACTGTCCGCGGCTCCTCGCACTCGTGCTGGACCTCGAGCTGGATGGTCACGTGGGCTATGCCGAGCCGGGCCATCTCGACCCGAATCCCTTCCAGCACCTCGGGATGAGACACGAGCTCCGGAGCGATGGCGTGACCGCTCATGGCCACCATTCCGCTCGTCACAGTCCAGACGTGGAGATCGTGCACCGCGGTCACCCCAGGTACACCGAGCATGCGGCGCTGCACCTCCGCCATCGACACATGACCCGGCACCCCCTCCAGCAGGATGTCGGTGCTCTCGCGCAGCAGGTGCCAGGCCCCAATCAGAATGAGCAGGGCCAGCACGATGGAGATGATGGGGTCGGCGAGGGTCCAGCCGGTGAGCGCGATGACCGCTGCCGCACCGAGCGCGCCGACCGACCCGAGCGCGTCTCCCAAGACGTGGAGATAAGCACCCCGGGTGTTGAGGTTACTCTGTCGCATGCCGTGCAGAATTCGCAGGCTGACCAGGTTTACCACCAACCCACCCGCCGCGACGATCAGAAAGAGTTGGGCCCGGATCGCATGGGGGTGCTGAATTCGCTGAATTGCCTCGAGAATGACCCAGGCCGCAATGCCGAAGAGCGCGGCCCCGTTGATCAGCGCCGCAAGGATCTCCCAGCGCTGATAACCGTAGGTCTTGCTGTCAGTGGCAGGCCGGAGCGCGATCCAGGCGCTGAGCAAGGAGAGCCCGAGCGCCCCCGCATCGGTGAGCATATGGCCGGCATCGGCCAAGAGTGCGAGAGAGCCGCTGAGCCAGCCCCCGACCGCCTCGATGACCATGAAGGCCACGGTCAAGGCGAGGACGGTTGCCAGGCGGGTAAGCGGGTAAGCGGGTAGGCTGGTAGGCAGAGAGGTGCAGTCTACCCGGATTCCGCGGCCAATTGCGGCCTGTGTACTCGAAAGGGGTCGTCCACTCATGTTCACAAATTTAACCAATCAAATTGACTTTCCTTACCCGCTTCCCCGCTTCCCCGCCGACCCTCACCCTCACCGCCTCAGCGTGCCCGTAGAGTCCCTCCGCCTCGGCGAGCGCGATGATGGCATCGGCATCCTGAGCCAATCGGGCGGGAGAGTACCGGATCACACTGGTCCGCTTTACGAAGTCGTAGACGCCTAGCGGTGAGGCGTACCGTGCCGTCCCAGCGGTGGGAAGCACGTGACTGGGGCCGGCGAGGTAATCTCCCACCGGCTCCGGTGTATCGTCACCCAGAAAGATGGCCCCGGCGTTTCGGATCGCGCTCGCGACCCGTTCGGCACCGTCGGCGGAGACCTGCACGTGCTCAGGGGCCCGGCGGTTGATCACCTCGATCGCGTCCCGCATCGAGCCGGCGATCACTATCAGGCCATTCCGCTCGATGGCCGCGCGTGCGATCGGACCTCGCGGGGCACGGGCCAGGGCCCACTCGAGAGCAGCCGGGAGCGCGTCCGCCAGATCGGGATCGGTTGTGACGCACCAACTGGTCGCGTCCTCGTCGTGCTCGGCCTGGGCGATCAGGTCCGCCGCGACCCGCTCGGGCCGGGCGGTCCGATCCGCGATAATGACCACCTCGGTCGGACCCGCGACCATATCTATCCCGACTCGACCCATCACCTGCCGCTTGGCTTCAGCCACCCACCGGTTGCCCGGTCCGACGATCTTGTCCACCCGAGGGACGGTCTTGGTTCCATACGCCAGGGCCCCGATCGCCTGAGCGCCGCCTATCCGGAAAACCCGGGTCACCCCCGACAGGGCACAAGCCGCGAGGACCACATCGGTGACACCCTGAGGTGGCACCACCGCAACGATCTCCTGGACCCCGGCGACCAGGGCGGGTACTGCATTCATCACCACCGATGAGGGATACGAGGCCTTGCCGCCGGGGATGTAGACGCCCACCCGGTCGAGCGGGGCCACCTTCATCCCGATCAGGCTGCCGTCAGGCTCGGCGATATGGAAACCGGTATCGCGTTGGTGCTGATGGTATTCAGTGACCCGTTGGACCGCTCGGGTGAGCGCCTCGACCAGCTCAGGCGCGACCCTGCCGAGGGCGCTTTGCCAGGTTGCGGCATCAAGCTCCCACTCCTCCGGGCCGAGGTCTACCCCATCGAACTTCCGGGTGTGCTCCCGCACCGCCTGGTCACCCCGCGCGAGCACGTCGTCGAGGATGCCGGCTACCATCCGGCGGGTGTCGGGATCGGCGCCGGCGAGTCGGGGGAGGAAGGGCTCGAGCGCTTCAAAGGGTGGAACCACAATCCGTCGAATCACCGAGTCCCTCGCACGAAGTTCGCCTCAATGTTACGCTTGAACGATATGCAAGAGTCACAGCCGGGCTCGATCGGCCTGCGGTTTCTGGCGGTGGTGGTCCTGGTAGTCGCGAATGCGTTCTTCGTGGCGGCCGAATTCGCCCTCGTATCGGCCCGGCGGACCCGCATCGAGGCGATGGTGCGGCAGGGCGACCGGAAGGCTAAGGCGGTGCGCGCAGCGCAACAAGACCTCTACCGTCAGCTTTCGGCGGCACAGCTCGGGATCACAGTCGCCTCGATTCTGCTGGGCTTCGTGGCCGAAGACACGGTTGCTTATTTCTTTCGCAACTGGCTCGCCTCACTCCCATCCTGGCTCGAATTCCTCGGCCGCGCGGGGGTCGCGTCCGTGATCGCGATCTCCCTGATCTCCTTCCTCCACGTGGTCTTCGGCGAGCAGGCGCCCAAGGCTGTCGCCATAACCCATCCGGAGGCGGTGAGCCGCTGGGTCGCCACCCCACTGCTGATTTTTTCCTGGATCACCCGGCCGGCCACCGGACTGCTCAATTCCAGCGCAAACCGGTTGATCCGTCTCATGGGGATCAAAGACACAGCCCCAGAGTTAGAGCGGATTCATTCTCCGGAGGAGATCCGGATACTCGTGGAGCAGAGCGAGGAAGGAGGGGGCCTACAGCAGGAGGACGCCCGTCTCCTCGAGGGCGTCTTCGAGTTCAGTGAGAAGACGGCGCAAGAGGTCATGACGCCGCGGACCCAGATGGCGGCGCTGGAAGCCGATCTCACGGTCGAGGAGGCCGCCGATCAGGTAGCGATTCACGGCCGCTCTCGATATCCCGCATATACCGAATCGCTGGACGACATCATCGGAGTCGTGCACGCCAAGGATATCCTAGCCGCTCTCCGCTCCCGGCCGGGGCAGACCATCCAGGTCATCATGCGCCCTCCCCTGTTCGTACCCGGCACGCGAGAAGTCGAGGACGTCCTGGCCGACATGAAACGGCTCAAGACCCACCTCGCGATCGTCCTCGACGAGTATGGGGGGACGGCCGGACTGGTCACGATGGAGGATCTGCTGGAAGAGATCGTCGGCCCCATCTACGATGAGCACGACCTCCAGGACCGCCCCGGGCCCGAAGATGGTGGCCCCCGGCTCGACGGCTCCATGGCGATCTCAGAGTTCAACGCCGAATATGGGGCCGTGCTCGACGACACCGACTATACCACTATCGGTGGCTACATCTTCGGGCAGCTGGGCCGACTCCCGCGGGTGGGGGACCGGGTGACGGTCAGTCCGTTCACCTTCGAGGTGATCGAGATGGATGGCCGGCGAGTCAAGACCATCCGGCTGCACGCCCCCAAGCCAGAGGAGGCGGAAAGGCCGGAGGACGCGACCGCCAAACCGGCTTGAGTAGGTCGGCCCGCCTCACGCGGCAAAGCTGAGACTGTTACCTTCTCGCTGATGTTCCCCCCATCCATCGCTGCCATTCCTCCCGGCGCGCTCGATCTCACCGGTGAGGCGGTCCGTCGCCGCCGCTCGCTGCAGCGGGCCGCCATGGGGGCGCTGGAGCAGGCCGGGTACGAGGAGCTGATCCCTCCCACCTTCGAGTACGAAGACACCTTTCTGCGCGCCGGAGGCCCTGGGGTCGCGGAGCGGCTGGTGCGCTTCCCCGATCGCGACGGCCACATTCTGGCACTCCGCTACGACTTTACCGCCAGCCTGGCACGGGTGGCCGCCACCACATTCGCCGACGCCGATCGGCCGTTGCGCCTGTCCTACTCCGGCATGGTGTACCGACAGGAGCCGGAGCGGGGTGGCCGGCCCCGCGAGATGTTGCAGATAGGCGCCGAGTTGCTCGGCCAGGGCGACCTCGCCGCCGACATCGAGATCGTCCGGCTGACCCTGACGCTGCTCGCCGCTGCCGGACTGCGGGATTTTCAGGTCAACCTAGGGCACGTGGGTGTGCTTGCGGCTGGCCTCGATGCCATCCAAGAGCCACTTCGTGGTGACGTGCGGCGCTGGATCGATCGCAAGGACCGGGGCAGCCTGCGCCGGGCTCTGGCCAACATGTCCGGCGATGCCTGCGCGCTCACTACTCTGCCCTTTGTGATTGGCCGCCGCGATGCACTGGTGGAAGCTGCCCGCAAAGCTCCAGACGCCTCCCAGCCAGGTCTCGAGCATCTGCTCGCGCTCGATGCCGCCCTGAGCTCCGGCGAGCGGGCCCACCTGGTGTACGACCTGGGTGAGGTACGCGGACTCGACTATTACACCGGTATTCACTTCGAGCTCTACGTGGCGGGAGCGGGGCGCGCCGCAGGGGCCGGCGGCCGCTACGATGCCTTGATGGCGCGCTTCGGCCGGCCGATGCCGGCGGTTGGCCTGTCCCTGGATCTGGATACGATCGCCGAGGTCCAGGTATGAGCCGGCTCCGGGTGGCTCTCGCGAAGGGGCGCCTCTTCGAGCCATCCGTCGCCCGGTTTCGCATGGCCGGCGCGGCGATCGGCAACGACGGAAGCCGGAAGCTGCTCATCCCCTCGAGCGATCCGTCGATTGAATTCCTGGTGGTGAAGCCCGGCGATGTGCCGGTCTACGTGGAAGCGGGGGCGGCCGATCTGGGAATTACGGGGACCGATGTGCTGCGGGAGAGCGGCGCCGACGTGCTCGAGCCCTTGGAGTTGCAGTTCGGCTTCTGTCGTCTCGTCGTCGCGTCGCCGGCGGGCGCCCCCTATCCCGCACTGCCCGGTGGAGTGACCGCGCGGGTCGCGACCAAGTACCCCCGGCTTTCGCAGGCCTACTTTGCCTCGCTGGGCCGGCCGGTGGACATCGTCCAGGTCGGCGGGTCGGTGGAGGTGGCACCGCTGCTGAATCTGTCGCACTGGATCGTGGATCTGGTCGACACGGGAAATACGCTGCGGGCTAATGGTCTGGTCGAACGGGAAACGATTCTGCAGTGCAGGGCCGTGCTGGTGGCCAACCGGGCGAGCCAGAAGCTGAAGTTGGACGCGTATCTGGATTTAATGGAGCGACTGGAGCGGGCTGGATAGATGACCTCGTTTCGCACATCATGAAGCCACCTTCGTGTCCTTCGTGTCCTTCGTGGTGAAGTAGTTTGAGGCGCGGAGGAGACCGCTCTGCCGCGGCGGGACGGACCCTTCAGCATCTTGTGGTTGCTGTCTTCCGCTCCGCCAGCCGCGCCGCCAGCTCGATCGCCGCCCGCATGCTAGAGGCATCGGCCTTGCCGGTGCCGGCAATGTCCAGCGCCGTCCCGTGATCCGGCGAAGTCCGGGGAAACGGGAGCCCCAGCGTCACATTCACCGCGCGCCCGAACGCCGCCACCTTGATCGCGGTCATGCCGACGTCATGGTAGGGCGCGAGCACCGCATCGAACTCGCCCCGCATCGCCCGGACAAAGACGGTATCGGCGGGCAACGGGCCGGCCGCCCCCAGCGCGATGGCCGCCGGGCCCAACACTCGCTCCTCCTCATCGCCGAAAAGTCCGGACTCGCCGGCATGGGGGTTCAACGCGCACACCGCGATGACCGGCCGCTCGAGTCCGTACCAATCGCGCAGGGCTCGTCGTACCACGTTCCCCGTCCGCACCACCCGGTCTAAGGTGAGTAGCGCGGGCACATCCCGGAACGCCACATGGGTGGTCACCAGTACCACCCGGAGCGGGTGGGCGGATGGTGCGTCAGGCCCTCGCTCCGCCGCCAGCATCATGGCCACGTCGACATCGCCGGCGAGGTGGGCCAGCCACTCGGTGTGCCCTGGGTAGGGGAAACCCGCGAGGTGGAGAGCGTGCTTGTGGGCCGGCGCGGTGACGATAGCGTCGACCTCGCCGTCAAGCGCCAGCTTCACCGCGGCCTCGACCGCGTGTCCGGCGATACGGCCGGCCCGGATGATTCGATTGCGGTCGGGGCTCGAGTCGCCGCTGCCCAGCCTCCAGGCCCCCACGCCGATCTTTCGATGGGCCTCGAGGCCCGCGATCTGGTCCTCGGCTCCTACGACCGTGATCTCCGCCTCGAGCGGCTGCGCCAGGGCGCGAGCCGCAATCTCAGGACCGATGCCGCGCGGATCGCCAAGCGTCACCGCCAAGCGCGGCCGTCTCCCCGTCTTCTCCGTCTTTCTCCGTCCTCTCCGCCCTATCTAGGACCTGATCTCCACGTAGGTCGCCTTTCGCAGCCGGTCGAGATAGCGGCGGATGGCCAACTGCTGGCCGAGCTGGTCTCGGATCCGGTCCTTCACGTCCTCGTACTTGATCTCCCCCTCGGGACGGCGATCGGTCACCTGCATTACGACGAACTGCTCCCGCCCACCCGCTCCGGGCATGGTGAAGACCGGCAGTATGGTGCCAGGGCCGGCGTCGCCGATCGCCTTGGCGTAGTTCTCCGGCAGCTTCGTCACCGGCACATTTTCCGCGTCCCGCTCGGCGGATCGGTCGTGATAGAGCCGTTGCAATGAATCGAACGACGCACCCGCCACCAGCGCGTTTCGTACCGAATCGGCCACCGCACGCGCGCGGGTGACGTGAGCCGAGTCGATCTCCGGCACGAGCAGGATATGGCGAGCCTGAATCTCCGCCGGCTGCACCCTCTCGACCTGAATGATGTGATACCCGAACGGCGATTCCACAGGATCGGACACTACGCCGGGCTTGAGCGCGAACGCCACCCGCTCGAACTCGGGCACCATCACTCCCCGGCGGAACCAGTTCAGTGAGCCGCCTTGCTCCTTCGATCCAGGGTCCTGAGAAAAGCGGCGGGCAGCCGTGGCGAAATCGGCGCCCCGTCGGAGCTCGAGCACGATGGAATCCGCTTGCGCCTTCGTTCGAGCCTTCGCGGCCGGTGACGGGACCGGGGACACGACGATCTGGCGGAACGACAAAGTGGCCGGGCGGCTACCCAGGGTGGCCTTCTGCTCCTGGAAGAACTGCTCCATCTCCTTTTCGGTCGGCGCCACGGGCTTGAGCTTGCCTTCGTTACGCAGCTTCTCGATCAGCCGGTTCTGAAACGCCGCCCTTCGCTGCTGATCGGTCAACCAACGGCGGTACTCCTCCGGCGTCTGGAAGCCCGCTTTCCTCAGCTCGGCGACGTATTCCACTTCGGAGCTGAAGTTGCTGCGCACCTTGCGCACCTGCTCCTCGACGCCGCTCGCGATCTCTTCGTCGGTCACCTTGATCGAGGTGTCCCGCTGGGCCTGCTGCACCAGCAACTCCTCATCGATGATCGACGAGACGATCTGCTGGCGCACCAGCTGAAGCCCTTCCGGATTGGTCGGGAGTTTGGCGCCCTGGGATTGCCGGGAGAAGATCTCCTCGTCGACCTGGGAGGCGAGCACGGGGCGGTTACCCACCACCGCGAGCACACGGTCCACCACGAAGGTCGTGTCGTGGGGAGGAGTCACTGCGACCGGCGCCGTATCCACCGCGGCTGAAGTGGTGTCCTGAGCCGCGAGCCTTGCGTCCCCTTGCCGGAGGAGCAGGCCAATGAAAACAACCGCTAGGCGGAGACCACGCTTTTGCATCGTCACCGCCTCGGCCCCGCCGTCGCGCTATCGCCCCGCTTTCCCGCGGCTTCCCTCTGGGAGGCTGGGGGCGGGGTCTTAGGCGCTGCGGAGTCCGAACGACCGGGAGCGGGCTGGGACGGCTTACTCTCGGAGCCGGGCGTCATACCGGGGATGGGGGCTGGTCCGGGTGCCGGCTGCAATGGTCCCTTAGCCTTGGCTGAATCGGCCTTGCCGCGCTCCGCCTGGGTCAGCTCCACTGCGCGGTTGAGCCCGGCATCATAGATCCGATATCTGGAGCGTTCGCGCAGGAGTGTTGCCAGCGCCGCGGGTAGCGGACGTAGGCGAGACTTTCCAGTCAGCAGCCGTTCGAAATACTGGTCCACTTTCATCGCCGCAACCTTGTCTCGATCCGCCCCCGCCACGGTCGAGTCCCACAGCGAGGCGGTATCCAGACCCATCTCGGTCCGGAGGGTATCGACCTGGCTGCGGTAGCCGGCGGCCATTCCCGTCCATTCGGCCGGCGTGACCTGGATCTTGGCTGAATCGGCCTGCCGGAGCAGCAGTACGTTTTGGCTCAGCACCCGGGCGAACTGGGTGAGCATCGTGTCGTCCGCCTGTTTGAGCTGAGCGGCATATTGGGGCGGCAATGCCTGGATCCATCGCATGAACTCGGCGATGGTGAGCTCTCCCCCCTTGAAGGTGGCCAGCTTCTTGGTCGAGTGCCGAGCCGCTTCCGGGTTGTCGGCGGCTTTCCGCATGGCGCTCGCGGCACCTTTTTCGATCTTTATCTGATTCTGGACCGCGAGGCTGTCCATGTAGATCGAGTCGAGCCGCGTGCCGGCGCTCTGGACCAGGTAAGCCGTCAGTCTATCCCGCACCGCATCGATCGGGGGGCGCTTGATGATATGATATCCGAACGGCGTTTCCACCACGCCGCTGGTTGCGCCTGGCGCCAGCGCCCAGCCCGCACTGTCGAAGGCCGGCACGAACCTGCCCTTGGGACTGGGAGGAAGAAATCCGCGATCCAGCTTACTGCCGGGGTCTTCCGAGAGCCGGGAGGCGAGCTGACCGAAATCCGCTCCTCCCTTGATGCGGGCGAGCGTGCCTTCGGCCTTCTTGCGGGCGACGTTCCGCACTTCGGGCACGGCGTTGGGGGGAACCCGATACAGAATGTGCTGGAGGACCCGAACCTCGTTCCCCCGATATACGCTGTCCGCCGCGTTGGGGGGGACGCTCGAGCGGCGAGCCATGAGCGTGTCGTGCCAGTGACTCCCCTTGAGCTCAGCCACTTGGGGCCAGACCCCCTGGGCGATGCTGGCGGAATCGAGCGGTAGCTTTCCGTTCGCGACCGCCTGCGCAAACAAGGTGTAGTCGATCCAGACATTGGTCACAAAGTTCGCCGCGTCACGATTCGGCCGGATCCCTTTCCCGCTGGTCATGATCTCGGCCAGCCGCTCGGACGAGAGCCGCTGGCTACCGGCCTCCGCCGCCACATCGGCGTGGGCCGAGAACAGGTCACGGAAGCCGGAGCAGGCAGTCAGGCCGGCGCCGAGCAGGAGTGTGGGGATCAAGACAGAGCGACGCATTTATGCTCCAGTGAAAGAACGCTATGGGCTATGGGCTATGGGCTATTGGCTATTGGCTATTGGCTGGACCGCGCCCCAGAACATCCTCTTATGACCAATAGCCAATAGCGAATTGCCCAGACCCATCACGACGCCTTTCGCAGCGCTCGCACCAGCGCAGGCACAATCGGCTCGCCGCCGAGGCGCATGAGCCGGAGCGACAGTGGCACGGTGCGGCGGACCTCCGCCGCCAGCTGCACGTCATCGAGCGCGGAGGTGAGACCGGCGAGCCTGGGTGCGGTGCCCGGCCGGAAGGTGAGACGGGCTTCGTCCCCCCGGACCAGCACATTCTGGAGGCCGAGCGCCGCTCCCATGACGCGAAGCCGCGCCATATCGAGCAGCGTCTGGGCCATTATTGGCAGGGGGCCAAAGCGCTCGCGCAGTTCATCTCGAAGCCCATCAATTTCGCCGGATGTGGCGGCGCGCGCCAGTCGCCGGTACAGGTCCAACTTGACATCATCGTCCGGCACATAGCCATCCGGCAGGTGCGCGGGCCGGTCGAGCACCACCTCGGGTGGCGGCGGCGCCTCGGCGACTCCTTGTCCCCGAAGCGAACGAACCGTCTCCTCCAACCATCGGAGATAGAGATCGAACCCGACCGCCTGAGCGTGGCCGGACTGCTCGGCGCCGAGCAGGTTGCCGGCGCCGCGAATCTCGAGGTCCTTGAGCGCGATCAGGTAACCCGCACCCAACTCAGTATGATGCTCGAGGACCTTGAGCCGTTCCTCCGCGTCCGGGTCGACGGTGTCGGGCACCAGCAGGTAGCAAAACGCGCGGCGGTGGCTCCGGCCGACCCGGCCGCGCAGCTGGTAGAGCTGAGCCAATCCAAAGCGCTGAGCGTCGTGCACGACCATCGTGTTGGCGTTGGGGACATCGAGTCCCGACTCCACGATCATGGTGGAAACCAGGATGTCGACCTCCCCTGCCACGAAGCCTCGCATCACCTCCTCGAGCTTGTCCGCAGTCATCTGCCCGTGGGCCACGCCGATCCGGGCACGCGGGGCAAGAGCCCGCACCCGCGCGGCCACGGTGTCGATCGTTTCAATGCGATTATGGACCGCGAAGACCTGTCCGCCGCGATCGATCTCCCGGGCGAACGCTTCCTCCAAAAGGGCATCGTCCCAGGGCTCGATAAAGGTGAGAATAGGCGAGCGGTCGCGTGGGGGGGTCTCGATCAAGGTCAGGTCGCGAAGTCCCGCGAGCGACAGGTGCAGCGTGCGAGGAATCGGCGTGGCAGTGAGCGTCAGCACGTCGACCGAGAGGCGCAAGGCCTTGAGCCGCTCCTTGTGTCGCACCCCGAAGCGATGCTCTTCGTCCACCACCAGCAAGCCGAGATCCCGAAACACCACGTCCTTGGACAGGAGACGATGGGTCCCGATCACCACGTCGATCTGGCCGCCCGCCAGGCGTTCCAGGGCTGTCTTCTGCTCCTTCGCGGTGCGAAAGCGGGACAGGACTTCGATGCGCACCGGAAAATCCGCCAGGCGCTCGATGAAAGTCCGTCCGTGCTGCTCGGCGAGAATCGTGGTCGGCACCAGTACGGCTACCTGTTTGCCGGCCTGCACCGCCTTGAATGCCGCCCGCACGGCGATCTCGGTCTTGCCGTATCCCACATCGCCAACCAGCAGCCGATCCATGGGAAGCGGCTGTTCCATGTCTCGCTTCACCTCGTCGGTGGCTCTCCGTTGGTCCGGCGTATCCTCGTAAAGGAAGCTGGATTCGAGCTCGCGCTGCCACTTCGTGTCGGGAGGGAAGGCGTAGCCGCTGCTGACGGTGCGGCGAGCGTAGAGATCGAGCAGCTCGGCGGCCATCTGCCGGATCGCGTGGCGGGTCTTCTCCCTCACCCGCTGCCAGCTGGACCCTCCCAAGCGGTGAATTCGCGGTGGAGGACGGTCGCCGTCTTCACCGGCTGCCCGATAGCGCTCGAGCTGGTCGAGGCGATAGAGCGGCACGTTCAGCCGATCACCGCCCTCGTACTCCACGATCGCAACTTCCAGCGTGGATTCACCCGCCGTGATGGTCTCGATGCCCCGGTAGATGCCGATCCCGTGCTCCAGGTGCACCACGTAATCCCCGAGTGTCAGCGCCCCGGTTGCGGACGACGGAGCGGCTTCCCGATACCGACGCGGCCTCCGGAGCCGCCGAGCCCGGCGGAAGATTTCGTGATCGGTGAGCACCCGAAGCGTCGGCATGACGAAGCCGCCGTCGAGCGCGCCGATGGCAAGCGTGGCCCCCGGCACGGATGGCCGCCACCGGCCCGCACCGACCGAGGGATCCAGCAACTCCTCCATTCGCTCGAGCTGCCCCTCGTTGTCGCAGAGGATCAAGGTCGGGGTGCCGGACCCGAGCAAAGCTCGGAGTCGATTCAGATCACGATCCACTCGCTCGGGGGGAAAGAAGCCGAATTGCAGGTCCACCGGTTCGTCACGCAGCAGCAGACGAGGGAACCCCTCGATGCGAGAGCGCCACTGCGGTGGCGCTTCGAAGATCGCTTCACGGCTGGGCACCTCTTCGCCGAGCCGGCGAGCGATGTCGAGATGGTGCTCCGCCTCGTTCCACGCGCGGGTCACCTCGTCGAGGTCGGGGCCAGCCGCTTCCTGGATCAGGAGGGTATCGGGGGGGAGGAGCTCCAGGAGGGTTCGGCGGGCGGCTGGACGGTCGGACGGTCGGACGGTCGGACGGTTTGCCTGCTGCGCGGCTTCCGCCGGTACGCCTATCCAACTGTCCGCCTGTCCGCCTGTCCGCTCGCCCTCCTCATCCCTCACGGCCACCGTATTGATCGGCAACACGGTGACATCGCTCAGCTCCTCGAGCGAGCGTTGGGTGGTCAGATCGAAGCCCCTGAGAGAAATGATGTCGTCGCCCCACCACTCGAGCCGGGCCGGCGATGCCATTCCGAAGCCGTACACATCCAGAATCCCTCCCCGGATGCTGAACTCCGCGACTTCGGTGACCGTGGGCACCCGGCGGTAACCCATCACCTCCAGCGCCTGAGCCACCCCGGCCGGAGGACGCCGGTCACCCACCGCGAGAGTCAGGCGAAGGCGCTCGAGCGCGGCGGGTAGGAGGGTACGCTCCGAGGTGGCCCGCGCAGTGGTCACGAGGATCTGGAGTCGTGCCTCGAGCAGGGCCTGAATCGTCTCGGCCCGTTCGCCGGCAATCTCGTAATGGGGCTCGTCCTCGCCCAGCGCTTCCCGTTGCGGATAGAGGGCGGTGGCGGCCTCGGTGAGGTGCCCGAGATCGCTCAGCCACCGCTCCGCATCGGCCGGGGTGGGCGCGACTATGGTGAACAGGCGCTGAGGTAAGGCACCTACCAGCCAGGCAATCAACGCCGCACCGCTGGAGCCCGGCAAACCACCCAGCCGGACCGTCGCGCCCCGAGCGGGAAGATGCTCGGAAAGCTCCCGCACCGCCGGCACGCGCTCCAACGCATCGAGCACCGGCTTCAGGCTCACTCCCGGCGCCTCCAACCGCTCGCGAAACCCACCTCCACCAGGCCGACGAGCAAGGCCGTCCATAGCAACGGCCCCCGGAGATCGCCCCGAGAAGCGGAAGAGAATGCGGCGGCGCCGGCCTCCGGCAGGGGGACGACGCGGGCTCCTCGCCAGAGCTGCCGGGCCTGCGCGTCACTCCCCCGGGCCAGGCGAGACTCGCGCGGGTCGGGGTTCACGCTGATGGCGCCGATCGTGTCGCGGCCGGCCTGAAGAAAGTAGACACCGGGCTCGGGCGGCTGAAAAAGCCCACCACCTTCTACCCGCCACTCCCGTTGGCCCTGGCGCACTTCGCTGACGCGATCGGGCAGCGGCACCCGATCGCCCGGAGCTCCCTGGTCGAGGGTTGACTCGCCCCGTGCCAGGCGATTGAGCAGCAGGTCCATGAAGGGCATGAATCCGGCTGAGACCGGCAGCTCGGTCCAGGTCGGCTCCAGCCGGCTACCGAGCAGCACCACATCGCCACCGCGCACAATCCATGGGGCCCCGTTCACCGTTGCGAGCACGCCAGTGCGGCCGCTACCGGTGGACTGAAGCCCATATCGGCGGAGGACCCTTTGGCGCCCCGACACCGCGTCACTATCGCTGAACTGGGGCTGGATCGACAGATCGCCGTAAGTCCAACCGACGCCCCGAGCCGCCAGGGCTCGATTGATCGCACCCAGTTGCGCGGGGTCCTCCGGTGGCTGCACCACAGACGTACCGCGACCTAACCGCCCCAGGGTGATCTCCTGGCCCCGCCGGATTCGGCGATTAGACGCGAGGACCTCGCACGCCGCGGCAATGTACCGGGTGGTCGAGTCCCAGTTGACTCGCGCAACCGGAGCGACCCGTACAGCAGCCATCCGCCGGTCGTCCAGGCGGAACTCGTCCGGATCCAGTTCCGCGGTGAGAGTCCACCAGCCGCTCGCCGCGCCGGGGATAACCAAGCTGATCGAGCCACCCACACGGCCCAGTGCTTGCCGCGCAGGGCGATTCCCCAGCCTGGCGCTCACGGGGATCGAGGGCCCCGAATCACCGACGAGTACCACCGTGATTCGCCCTCCGTCCGAGGGCCAGGGCTGTGATCCGGTATCGATGTTTCCGATGCCCGCGTTGGGCGGAGACGGGGCCTCGGGCCGGCCCACGACCAGAGGCGCGGCCGGTTGCGCCGGCGACATGGCACTCGCCTGAAGGTCGGTGAGAAGAACGATCTCACCGGGCCGGGGGTCGGGAGCGAGTACCTCACCCGCAAGGGTAATGGCTCGGCCAAGGTCGAGGCGTTGCGGAGAGATTTTCAAGCCCTCGACCAGCTCGCCCAACCCACGCCGATCGCCGCGGCGAGGGATCCCGTCCGCGGTGATCAGCCACAAGCCGTCCTCCGGCGTCGAGCGGGCGAGGACCCGCCGGGCTGCTGCGACAAGCTGTCGGAGTTGGGGCGCGCCCTCGACCACCGCGCCACTACTGGGAGAATTGTCCACGATCAGGACCAGCGCGCTGGGAGCGTGGCCGGGTACCCCGCTCAGGGGAACCGTGGGGGCTGCAGCCGCGAGCACCACCAGAACAATCAGCAAGGTTCGCAGTAACAGCAGCAGCCAATTCTGCAGCTTGAGCCGGCGCTGGTGCTCCCGAGTCGTGCTGAGCAGATAACGGACCGCCGGAAAGACCACGGTCGGCGGCTCGCGGCGAGCCAGCAAGTGCAGGAGGACGGGGATCGCCGCCGCAGCCAGCCCGGCGAGCACCCACGGATGGAGAAAACTGATCATGCCGAACGAGAAGGTGGCGTCAAAGCCTCGCGAAGTACCACGCCGAAAGGCGTGTCGGTGGTAACTCGATGATAAGCGATGCCGTGGCGCCGGCAGGCCAGCCGCCATTCGCTCACCACCAGGCGGACCGTGTCCCGGTACGCCCCGGCCCAGTCCCGGGGCCGCAAGACCACCGCGGCACGGGTCTCAGGATCTTCGAAACGCACTTCGTTGGGACCTCCCAGGCTGACCTCGGCGGGGTCCATTATGTGGAGGACGAGAACTTGATGGCCGCGGTGCCGCAGGAACCGCAGTGCCTTCAACGCCAGAACTCGGTCCAGCAACAGGTCGGAAACGAACACGACCAGCCCTCTGCGCCGGAGCTGGCCGATGACCCGGCGCAGCGCCGGCTCGGCGGCGGTACCGTGACCCGCTTCGAGTCCGCCGAGAACCTGAAGCAACTGGCGCCAGTGGCTGAGCCGGGCCCGCGGTGGTGTGACGGTGCGGACCTCGTCATCGAACGTGATGAGCCCGGTCGCGTCGCGTTGGCGGATCAACACGAGCGACAGGGCGGCGATCAGACGCTGCGCATAGGCCAGCTTGGGCAGCACCGTTCCCGGTGAACCGGTCCACGCCATGGAGCGGCTGGTGTCGCACACGATGATGGCGCGGAGATTCGTCTCCTCCTCAAACTGCTTCACATACAGCCGGTCATTGCGGCCCAGTATCTTCCAGTCCACATAGCGGAGCTCATCACCGGCCTGGTACATCCGGTGTTCGGCAAACTCCACCGAGAACCCGCGCCGGGGTGACCGGTGCAAGCCACTGAGAAACCCCTCGACCACACCTTCGGTAATGATCTCGAGGCCTCCCAACTTCGACACCTCCAAAGGATCGAGCAGGTCCA